>NZ_CP109178.1:6660000-6960000 GCF_036248255.1 Streptomyces sp. NBC_01717
CCGCGTTTCCCGGGTCAGCAGCAACAGCAGCAGGGCGGCCGGCAGCAACAGCAGGGCGGCCTTCCGTGCTTCTTCGGGCAGCAACAGCAGCAGGGCGGCCGGCAGCAACAGCAGCAGGGCGGCCTGCCGTGCTTCTTTGTGCAGCAACAGCAGCAGGGCGGCCTGCCGGGCTTCTTTGGGCAGCAACAGCAGCAGGGCGGTGGGCAGCAACAGCAGCAGGGCTAGTTGGAGCGCGCAAGGCGCAGGATTGCCCCTGCTAAGGGCTGTCCCGTAATCCCTGGCGGGCGCGCGACGACAGCTGCGGCACCTCGCTGCGTTGTCGGAACGCCCGAATACGCCCGGTATGAGGACGCTCCTCCGCCTTGCGATGCACCGCATATGACGCCGCGCGCTGATCCACCAGGGATTACGGGACAGCCCTTAGGCTGCACTGGTCGAGAGAAGGCCTCGGACCTCTCGAACCATGCAGGCTCGGATCTCGTGAGCTTCGCGCCTGCGAGGTTGAGGTCGATATCACCGTTCGAGTGAGACGCTCGTACATCTTCGGCGGTGGCCGATGGCACAATTATCTTTAGCTCGATTCTTTCACTTCCTCCCTTGAAGGGGATTTCAGTTTCGAGCGCCATCTCGGAACCATCAATTGGCCTCTGATGGGCGCAATTCTGCACTCTTTGAAAGTTCGCGATTCCCGAGATTCCTCGGGTGTCAGCGATAGCTGATTACACACGTCAGACCTGACGGAGTTTTTTTCACGACGCTCAAGACGAAGCGCAAGAATCCTTGACGGGGTAGAGATGCTTTTCGCTCGCCCCTGTTCGGGCGTGATGCCCGCGATGGCCTACCCGGACTGCGCATACCACCAGCAGCGCCGGAGTGCACAGCAGCGCGCTACCGCAAGGGACTTCCGCCGGCGCCCTGCGCACGTACACGCACCTGATGCCGAACAGTCAGGGGCGCGCGGAAGGCCATTGGCTCCGCCCTCGGTTCGGCGGGAGCTGATGAGGATGGCGACGACGGAGCGGTGCCTGTGGCGGCCTGATCGGCGCCCCGCAGAAAAGGCCGTCGGCCGTGCCTTCCGAGAGCGGAAGAGCACGGCCGACGGCCCAGAGACGGCACAGGTGAGCGAAACCCGCTCTGACCTGCGGCGTTCTTAGATGTCGAAGTAGAGCTCGAACTCGTGCGGGTGCGGGCGCAGCTGGATCGGGGCGATCTCGTGAGTCCGCTTGTAGTCGATCCACGTCTCGATCAGGTCGGACGTGAAGACACCGCCGGCGAGCAGGTACTCGTGGTCCGCCTCGAGCGCGTCCAGGACGGCCGGGAGCGAGGTCGGGACCTGCTGGACGTTCGCGTGCTCCTCGGGAGCCAGCTCGTAGAGGTCCTTGTCGATCGGCTCGGCCGGCTCGATCTTGTTCTTCACGCCGTCGAGGCCGGCCATCAGCAGCGCCGAGAAGGCCAGGTACGGGTTGGACGACGGGTCCGGGGCGCGGAACTCGACACGCTTGGCCTTCGGGTTCGAGCCCGTGATCGGGATACGCATCGCGGCCGAGCGGTTGCGCTGCGAGTAGACCATGTTGACCGGGGCCTCGAAGCCGGGGACCAGGCGGTGGTAGGAGTTCACCGTCGGGTTCGTGAAGGCCAGGAGCGAGGGGGCGTGCTTGAGGATGCCGCCGATGTAGTAGCGGGCGATGTCCGAGAGGCCCGCGTAGCCCTGCTCGTCGTAGAACAGCGGGTCGCCGCCGGCCCACAGGGACTGGTGCACGTGCATACCCGAGCCGTTGTCGCCGAAGATCGGCTTCGGCATGAAGGTCGCGGTCTTGTTGTTGCGCCAGGCGACGTTCTTCACGATGTACTTGAAGAGCATCAGGTCGTCGGCCGCGGCGAGCAGCGTGTTGAACTTGTAGTTGATCTCCGCCTGGCCGGCGGTGCCGACCTCGTGGTGCTGGCGCTCGACCTGGAGGCCGTTCTTGTCCAGCTCCAGGGAGATCTCGGCGCGCAGGTCGGCGAAGTGGTCGACCGGCGGGGTCGGGAAGTAGCCGCCCTTGTAACGGACCTTGTAACCACGGTTGTTCTCTTCCGAACCGGTGTTCCAGGCGCCGGCCTCGGAGTCGATGTGGTAGAAGCTCTCGTTCGCCGACGTCTGGAAGCGGACGTTGTCGAAGACGTAGAACTCCGCCTCGGGACCGAAGTACGCGGTGTCGGCGATGCCGGTGGAGGCGAGGTACGCCTCGGCCTTCTTGGCCACGTTGCGCGGGTCACGGCTGTACTGCTCGCCGGTGATCGGGTCGTGGATGAAGAAGTTGATATTGACGGTCTTGTCGCGGCGGAAGGGGTCGACACGGGCGGTCGACAGGTCCGCGCGGAGCGCCATGTCGGACTCGTGGATGGCCTGGAAGCCGCGGATCGACGAGCCGTCGAAGGCCAGTTCCTCGGTCGGGTCGAAGGCCGCTGCCGGGATGGTGAAGTGCTGCATCACACCGGGCAGGTCACAGAACCGGACATCGATGAACTTGACGTCTTCGTCGGCGATGTACTTCTTCACGTCGTCGGCGTTCTGGAACATCCAACTCCTCCTACTCCCGACCCGGAGGGGCGGGGTTGTAGCTCGTTGTGCGGCCAGTGCGGTGGCACACGCTGGACCCGACCATAGGCAGACCGGATTTCTCAAGCATGACCCATTTGTTTCGCCGAAGTTAACCGGGCCGGGTGCGGGTGGCATCGCGGAGTCGTACCCGGGTCCGGTAGCGGTCCGGCCGGGGCGACGGCGACGCCCGGGCCCGGGGCGGCCACGAGCCCCGGGCGGCAGGGCGCGGAGGCGGGCACAGTACCGTGGTCGGGTGGACAATAGGCAAGCAATCGGATCGTGGCTCTCCGGGCCGCGCGCGGCAGCCGAGGATATGGGCGTCGACTTCGGGTACCGGGGCAAGCGGCTCGGTCTGCCCGAGGAAGGCCCGGGGTCCGTGGCCCCGCTCGGCCGGCGCTTCGGCGCCATCCTCATCGACTGGGCCCTCTGCATGCTGATCGCATACGGGCTGTTCGCTCGCGGTGACCAGCAGGCGGCCGGAAACTGGGCGCTCGGTATCTTCCTCGTACTGAGTGTGCTCACCGTCGGAACCATCGGCTGTACGCCGGGCAAGCGCATCCTGGGCATCCGGGTCGTCGCCGAGGGCGGTGGCCGGCTCGGTCTCGGGCGGGTGATCGTGCGGAGCGTGCTGCTGTGCCTGGCGGTCCCGGCTCTGGTCTGGGACCGCGACGGCCGGGGGCTGCACGACCGGCTCGCCCGCGCCGTCCAGGTGCGGATCTGAGCGTGATGTGACCGAGCGGACGTGACAGAGCAGAAGACCGAGCGGACGTGACAGAGCAGAAGAGGGCGGGTCCCTGAACCGGAGTGGTTCGGGACCCGCCCTCTTGTCGTGTCCTTTGCGGTGACTGTGTCAGCGCATCTTGCCGCCGCGCGGCATCCGCATACCCTTCGGCATCGGGCCCTTCGGCAGCGGCATGTTGCTCATCAGGTCGCCCATGGCCCGGAGCCGGTCGTTGGCCGCCGTCACCTGCGGGCCGGTCAGGACCCGCGGCAGCTTCAGCATCTTGGTGCGGACCTTCTTCAGCGGCACCTGGCCCTCGCCGTTGCCGACGATGATGTCGTGCACCGGTACGTCCACGACGATGCGGGCCATCTTCTTCTTCTCGGCCGCCAGCAGGACCTTGACCCGGTTCGGGTTGCCCTCGCCGACCAGCACGATGCCCGCCTTGCCGACGGCCCGGTGGATGACGTCCTGGCTGCGGTTCATCGCGACCGCGGGCGTCGTGGTCCAGCCACGGCCCACGCGGTCCAGCACCGCAGCCGCAGCGCCCGGCTGTCCCTCCATCTGCCCGAAGGCCGCCCGCTCCGCACGCCGTCCGAAGACGATCGCCATCGCGAGGAGAGCCAGCACGAAGCCCAGGATGCCCAGATAGACCGGGTGGTTGATCAAGAAGCCGACGGCGAGGAGGACACCGAAGGTGACGATTCCCACACCCGCGACGACAAGACCGATCTTGGAGTCGGTCCGCCGGGTCATCTTGTAGGTCAGGGCGATCTGCTTGAGTCGCCCCGCGTTCTCGGCGCTGTCCGCGCCGTCAGTGTTTGCCTTCCTCGCCATGTATTGAAGTTTACGTGGCCTAGGAGCGATGGTCGGCCACGGCCTCCAGTACGTATGCGGTCTCGACCCGGTCCTTGGCCCGGCGGCGGTCTTCGAGGACCGCCGTCCAGGCGTTTCGCCGGGCTGTGCGCTGGCCGCTGCTCAGCAGCAGCGACTCGACGACACGGAGAGCGTCGGTGACGGACGGGATGGCGGTTGCGCGTACCGGCACGGCCTGCATCGTGGAAGTCCCCTCGGAACGGATGCGCGAAGTGAGTCTGTTACGGAAGCGGATTGCGCGGCTGGACACGGGGAGCAGCGACGGCGGCAGCTGTGAAAGCCACTGCGCTGCGTGAATCCAGGGTCACTGCTCGGTGTTACCAGCGCATGACCTGTCGGTCAAACACCAATGAAACCTTGATATGGGCGTCGCGCACGTCGAGGCGGCCCATACGCGTCCCCGACCTGCAGGGAGCGTATGGGCCGCGTCGTATCAGCCACTACCGCCCGGTAGCTTCTTGTGCTCGGTTTCACACAGTCCGGGTCACGCCGCGGGCGTCGGGGCGACGGCGCCACGACGCTCGATCGCCTGCTGGAAAAGCCGGCCCGCGCGGTACGAGGAACGGACCAGCGGCCCGGACATCACACCGGAGTAGCCGATCTCGTCGGCCTCCTCCTTGAGCTCCACGAACTCGTGCGGCTTCACCCAGCGCTCGACCGGGTGGTGGCGCACGGAGGGCCGCAGGTACTGCGTGATCGTGATGAGCTCGCACCCGGCGTCGTACAGATCCTGGAGTGCCTCGCTCACTTCCTCGCGGGTCTCGCCCATGCCGAGGATGAGGTTGGACTTGGTCACCAGACCCGCCTCGCGGGCCCGCGTGATGACCTCGAGCGAGCGCTCGTAGCGGAAACCGGGGCGGATCCGCTTGAAGATCCGCGGCACCGTCTCGACGTTGTGGGCGAGCACCTCGGGGCGCGAGGAGAAGACCTCGGCGAGCTGCTCGGGCTCCGCGTTGAAGTCGGGGATCAACAGCTCGACCTTGGTCGCGCCGGCTTCGCGCTCCGCCGTCAGCGCGTGGATCTGGCGCACGGTCTCCGCGTACAGCCAGGCGCCGCCGTCCTCCAGGTCGTCGCGAGCGACGCCGGTGATGGTGGCGTAGTTCAGGTCCATCGTGACGACCGACTCACCGACGCGGCGGGGTTCGTCCCGGTCCAGCGCCTGCGGCTTGCCCGTGTCGATCTGACAGAAGTCACAGCGGCGGGTGCACTGGTCGCCACCGATGAGGAATGTGGCCTCCCGGTCCTCCCAGCACTCGAAGATGTTGGGGCAGCCGGCCTCCTGGCACACCGTGTGCAGACCCTCGCTCTTCACGAGCTTCTGCAGCTGGTTGTACTCGGGGCCCATCTTCGCCCGGGTTTTGATCCACTCGGGCTTGCGCTCGATGGGGGTCTGGCTGTTCCGGACCTCCAGGCGCAACATCTTGCGCCCGTCGGGTGCGACAGCGGACACGTCCGGCTCCCTACGACTTCGATTCTTCGGCGAACACCAGGGTACGCCCGCTATTTGTACGGTCGGGGTGTGGCCCTCACCCCTGGGCAACCAGGGGGCGGGCCGGGCCATTCCCGGAGCGGCCGGGTCCGTGGGCGTCGGGCAGGGGGCTCTGACCCCGGGCCCCGCTCCTCGAACGCCGCAGGAGCCGGGTTCCGCGGATCAGGCCGAGGCGCGGTCGATCTCGCGTGGAGCGAGTTCCGCGTTCTCCAGGACGTCCTTCAGGTGCTTCTCGGCGACCGGGAGCACCTCGGCGATCGTGATGTCGCGCCCCAGCTCGTACGCGAGCGAGGTGACGCCCGCGTCGCGGATGCCGCACGGCACGATCCGGTCGAACCAGGTGTTGTCCGGGTTCACATTCAGTGCAAAGCCGTGCATGGTCACACCCTTGGCGACCCGGATGCCGATCGCCGCCAGCTTGCGGTCCTCGCGGCGCTGGCCGGCGTTGGACGGGGCGTACTCGGGGCCGTTCAGCCGCGGGTCGAACTCCTCGTCGTGCAGTCGCGGATCGAAGTCGAGAGACAGGCCGCCGAGCGCCGGACGCTCCGCGACCGGGTCGCCCAGCACCCAGACCCCGCTGCGACCCTCGACCCGGGTGGTCTCCAGGCCGAACTCGGCGGCCGTACGGATCAGCGCGTCCTCCAGCCGGCGGACATGCGCCACGACATCCACGGGCCGCGGCAGTTTCTGGATCGGATAGCCGACGAGCTGCCCGGGGCCGTGCCAGGTGATCTTGCCGCCGCGGTCCACATCGACGACCGGAGTGCCGTCCAGTGGGCGCTCACTGTCGGTGGTACGCCGTCCGGCCGTGTAGACGGGCGGGTGCTCCAGCAGCAGACAGGTGTCGGGAACCGTGTCCTCGAACCGGGCCGCGTGCACCTCGCGCTGCTTCTGCCATGCCTCCTGGTAGTCGACGGCCGACTCGCCGAATCCCAGCCGGACGAACCGAAGCTCACTCACGACAGATGCCTTCCTACTTGCGGTACCGGGAGCCGGAGGGTGTCCCCGGCGCCACGTCACCATGCAGTGATTCGCGCCCCGGGCCACTGTACGACCGCCCCGGGAGCGGCGGCCCGGCAGGTCTTTCCCGTCAGCGCCACCCCCAATCCTCACACGATCGGATGAATGTGAAGCGAAGGAGGCTTCGGCCGCCGCGGGCCCCGCTAAATTCGCGCCGTTCCATAAGGGCTGCCCGCCCGGCCCGGAAGGCAGGAGACCGTACAGCTGATGTCGGAACGACCTCCGCAGCGCACCCCCAACCGCCAGCTCGCCTCGCTCATCACAGAAGCCGGATTCTCGAACGCCGGTCTCGCCCGCCGGGTGGACCAGCTCGGCCTCGAGCACGGTCTCGATCTGCGGTACGACAAGACGTCCGTGACTCGCTGGCTGCGGGGCCAGCAGCCGCGTGGGACCACCCCTGCCCTGATCGCCGAGGTCTTCACCCGGCGGCTCGGACGCCGGCTCTCGACGCAGGACCTGGGCCTCGACGCGTGCGCACCCGTCTATGCCGGTCTGGAGTTCGCCGCCACGCCCAGCGAGGCGGTGGACATCGTCAGCGGGCTCTGGCGGAAGGACTCGGGCAGTCCTGCGGAGCTGCGGAAGATCGCCTTCACCCCGGCCGGGCTCGTGGTGCCCAGCCGGGACTGGCTGATCGGACGGGCCGACGAGTGGGTCGCCCGTGGGAACGGTGAGGCCGCTGCGTCCAGCGGCGGGGCCGGTGGGGTGCGCGGGACACCGGGGGCGTCCGTGGTCGGCGGGGCCCGTGGGGCGGCAGGGCTCAACGGGACCCGTGGTGCCCACGGGGCGCATGGCGGGCATGGATTACATGGAGCGAACGGGCAGAACGGCTCCGTGGGGCTCGGCGGCAGGTCCGGCGCCCGGGGGCCCGCACCGGTCAGGCCCTCCTCCGGACCGCCCTCCGCGCCCGCACCGTCTTCCGCACCTCCGGCGCACCTCGCGTCCCCGGCACCAGGCGCACCCGGCGTCCCCCGGCAGCGCCAGATCGACCGCGGCCCCGGCCAGAAGGTCGGCAGCGGCGATGTCGCCGCCCTGCGTTCCGTCGGGGAGCTCTTCCGCACCCTCGACCACACCTATGGCGGCGGCCACGCCCGCCAGGCCCTCGTCCGCTATCTGGAGCACGAGGCCGAGCCGATGCTCCGCGGGACGTACGGGGAGGCGATCGGGCGGCGGCTCTTCTCGGCGGCCGCCGATCTGACCCGGCTGGCGGGCTGGACCTCGTACGACATCGCGGCGCACGGCCTCGCCCAGCGTTATTTCGTCCAGGCGCTGCGGCTGGCCCAGGCGGCGGGGGACCGGGTGTACGGCAGCTATGTCCTGATCACCATGAGCCGGCAGGCGGTGTACCTCGGGCACGGCAGGGAAGCCGTCCAGCTTGCGCGCGTGGCCCAGCAGGGCGTCGGCTCCTCGGCGCCGCCCGTCATCATGGCCCTGCTGCACGCGGTCGAGGCGCGTGGGCACGGGGTGCTCGGTGAGGCCAGGACATGTGCGGCCTCGCTGGCGCGGGCGGAACACGCACTGGAGGCCGCCCGGCCCGGCGACGACGTGCCGCACTGGGGGCGCTACTTCGACGAGGCGCAGCTCGCCGACGAGTTCGGGCACTGCCACCGCGACCTGCAGCAGTACCGGGCCGCCGCACAGCATGCGGAGCGCTCGCTCCAGCTGCGCGCCCCGGTGTACGCCCGGAGCAGGTTGTTCTGCCGGGTGGTGCTGGCGTCCGCCCGGCTCGGGCTCGGCGAGCTCGACCAGGCGTGCCTGCTCGGCGCGGAGGCGGCCCAACAGGCGGCGGAGATGCGGTCGGTGCGTGCGACGGAGTACGTGACGGAGTTCGAGCGCCGCCTTGAGCCGTACCGGGACGCGGCGGCGGTACGCGGCTACCGCGAGCGGGTCGCGGCCCTCGGCTGACTCCTTCCGCGTAACGGAAGCCGGGCGGACGCAATCAGGCCGCTTCGCGCAACCCGGCCTCCACATCGCTCCCGGACCGGATGCCCAGGTCGCCAAGGATGGCGTGTGCGGCGCGGCGGCCGGAGTACAGGGCGCCCTGGACCGTGCTGGTGTCCCGGTGGTCGCCGCAGACGTACAGCCCGGCGAGCAGTCGCACCGGGCGGCGCAGATCGTGCGGGGGCGGCATCGCCGGGACGGCCTCCGGATCGTGGCGGGCGGCCAGGAGCTCCCAGTCGTCCGTGGAAGTGCCGTACAGCGCGGCGAGATGGGCACGGGCCGAGCGGTCGAGATCCGGAGGTGGGGTGCCGAGCACCGTCGACGTGATCAGGGTCCGGCCGTTCGGGGCGCGCGACGGGTCGACCTCGCTCATCACACAGGTGTGCGCGACCGGGCCCGAGCGGTCGGCGTCCAGCAGCAGCGCTGCGCCGGTCGGCGGGGGAGCGGGAGCCGTGTGGTGCAGGACCGTCACCGGGTGGAAGGACGGCACCCGCAGACCGGGCAGCAGTTCGGCGGCAGCGCCCGCGCCGGTGGCCAACAGCAGGGACCGGCAGCCCAGTTCGCCGTGCTCCTTGGTGCGGACCGAAGTGATGTCGGCGGCGGTGACATGCACACCGGTCCGTACGGTGCCGGGCGGCAGCGCCGCCGCCATCAGGTCGGGCAGCGTGGCCGAACCGCCGGACGGTACGCACAGCCGGCCGCGTGCGTAGCCGCGCAGGACGAGATCGGCGCAGCGGCTCGATGTGGTGAGCCCGGGGTCGCTGAGCAGCGCGGTGAGCAGAGGGCGCAGAAAGCCGTGGACCGTACGGGACGGCAGGCCGCGGCTGGACAGGGCGGCGAGCGCGGTCTGTTCCGGCCGGGCCAGGATGCGGGACGCCGGGGTGACGGCGAGCCTGGCCAGGGCGGCACCGAGCCGGGCCTGGTCGATCGGCCCGCCCATCGGTGGCCGGGGGGCGCTCACCAGGGCGCGCGCTGCCTTGAGTGCGCCCCTTGCGCTCCGTGTGTGCCGCACGTCGCCGGTCCGGTACTGCCGGCCCTCGCTGTGGACGAGCACGCCCGGCGCGAAGTTCCGCAGCGCGAGCCCTTCGAGGCCGGGCGTCGTACGCAGTTCCGGATACGAGGTGCTGAGAAGCGGGCCGAGGTGGTCGAGCCGGAATCCGTCCACTTCCTCCGTGGTCATCCGGCCGCCGGCCCGTGGACCGGCCTCCAGGACGCTGACGCTTACCCCCGCACTGGTCAGTTGATGGGCTGCTGACAGGCCGGCGATCCCGGCCCCGATGATGACGACGTCCGCGTGGTGTGCCGTGCTGAGCACGTGCCCCTCCCCGAGTCGGCGCGACTGCTGGGAGGGTCTTGCCCCCAACAGGCCCCCGGAATGCCCGAGTTCGCGATGACGCTAGGAGGGGACCGGTGCGGGCACAGTCGCGCGCGGCCCGGGGCACCGTTGCACGGGGTCGCACATCCGTGTGATTCTCCTGGTCGTGGTCAGCGCAGCGCCGCGCGGATCGAGGCGTCGATGCCGGGGAAGGCGAACGAGAATCCCGACTCCAGCAGCCGTCTCGGCAGCACCCGCTGACTGCCCAGCACATCCTCCGCGAAGTCCCCCAGGGTGATCCGAAGGGCGGGCGCCGGGACGGCGAACAGCGTCGGGCGGCGCAGCACCCGCCCCATCGCGGCCGTCACCTCACCATTGGTCACGGGGTCCGGCCCCGTGAGATTCACCGGTCCCGACAGCGACGGCGTATCGAGGATGTGCCGCAGGGCGGCGATGTGGTCGTGCAGCGCGATGAAGCTCCAGTACTGGTGCCCGTTGCCGAGCCGCCCGCCGAGTCCCGCCCGGAACAACGGGAACAGCCGGCCCCAGGCCCCGCCTTCCCGGCCGACGACCAGACCGGTGCGCGCGAACACCGTCCGTACGCCCGCCTCCTCCGCCGGGGCCGCGGCCGCCTCCCACTCCACGCAGACGGACGGCAGGAACCCCTCGCCGTGCGGCGCGCTCTCGTCGACCGCGCGGTCCCCGGTGTCGCCGTAGTAGCCGATCGCCGACCCGGACAGCAGGACCTTCGGTGGTACGTCGAGGGAGGCCACCGCCTGTGCGATCGCTTCCGTGCCCAGCACGCGGCTGTCCCGGATCTCCTGCTTGTACGCCTCCGTCCAGCGGTGGTCGCCGACCCCGGCACCGGCGAGATGGACGACGGCGTCGCAGCCGACCAGGCCCGCCCCGTCGACGTAACCCCGCTTCGGGTCCCACTCGACCTCGTCACCGGCCCGCGCCGGGCGCCGGACAAGGCGTACGACCTCGTGTCCGTCAACCCGCAACGAGCGCACCAGCGCCGTTCCGATGAGTCCGGTGGATCCGGTGACAGCAATACGGGAGTTCACCATGGATCCATCCTGCCGCAGGGGAGCACGCGGCGCCTCGCCCGTGCCGCCGGGCGCGCCCGGGCCGTCGGCCGGGGGCCCGGCGGATATGCGATGACGCGATCGGGCGCGCCGTGGCACAGTGGCGCGCATGCCTGAACTCCGCACGCGCCCCGTCCGCCCCGCGGATCTCAGCGACGACACCGCACTCGGGGAGCTCGACCGGGCCACCTGGTCGACCCTGCACTCGGTGCAGTCGCGGCCGCAGCCGCCGTACGAGCCGTTCTTCAGCGACCGCAGCCGGCCCGAACACCTGCTCGTCGCCGAGGCGGAGGACGCGGCGGGCGAGGTGCGCATCGCCGGGTACATCAGGGTCGTCCCGCCGACCGCGCTGGCCTGCAACACGCATGTGCGCCAGATACAGGGCCTGACGGTTGCCGACTGGGCGCGCGGCCGCGGTGTCGCCAGGGGGTTGTTGCGGGCCGCGCTCGCGGCGGCACGGGGCGACGGCGCGAGCCGGATGACGCTGCGGGTGCTCGGGCACAACGCGCCCGCGCGTGCGCTGTACGAGTCGGAGGGGTTCGTCGTCGAGGGCGTGTTGCCCGGCGAGTTCTTCCTGGCCGGGCGTTACGTGGACGACGTCCTGATGGGCCGTTCGCTCAGCCCCTGAGGAACCTCGATCGACCCGGTACCGGACGGCGCGCAGCGCGGGGCGGGCAGGGACGGGTCAGCCGGCGCCGAATCGCTCCCAGAGCAGCGGGAAGCGCGCGGCCAGGGCCGCATCGTCCTCGAAGCCGAACGGGGTGCCCTCCGGCTCGGCCGACTGCGGCGGAAGGCCGAGATCCGGTGTGACGATGCCGGTGAGCTGCTCGTACGCCTCGTCGGCGGCGTAGCCGAGGTCCTCGGCGTCCCCGTCGATCTCGTCGTCGAAGTCGTCGAGGAGTTCGGCGAGACTGTCCGGATCGTGCACCGCCGCCTCGAAGATCTCCCGGCCCTGGCCGATCAGCCAGCAGCGGAAGAAGTCGAACGCGTCGTCGCTCGCGCCGCCGAGGAGTACGGCGGCGGCGCCCCACACGTCCCAGCGGTACGCACGGTTGAAGCGGGCCTCGAAGTGCCGGGCGAAGTCCAGCACGGATTCGGGATCGAGCTGCAACAGCCGTTCGACGAGCAGATCGGCATGTTCCTCGGGGTCGCCCTCGGCGGCCTCGCGGGTGCTGTCGATGATCTCCCAGAATTCCGTCTCGTCCATCACGGGACAAGCATCGGCCTTGGCGGCAGGCGATGCACGCAGAGACGCCGAAAAGAAGCCTTCAGCGATAGAGATCGCTCAGCCGTTCGGCGGCAGTGCCGAACCGGGTCCGCAGATCGGCCGGTTCGAGCACCTCCAACTCCGGTCCCAGGGCGAGCAGCTGACTGTAGGCGACATCCAGCGACTCGACCGGCAGGACGACCGTACGCCACCCGTCGACGTCGGGCGGGCCGGCCGCGTCCAGCGCATCGAGGGCGGCCGAACGGTCCACGAGATGAGGCAATCGGCCTACGCCCGCCTCCGACACCCGCACCGTCACCTCGGTCCGCAGGATCGATCGGGCGAACTGCGCGGCCCGCTCGTCCCAGAACGCCGGCAGGTCGAAGTCCTCGTCCCGGACGAACCGTTCGGCGGTCACGGCCACCGCCGCGAAGCGGTCGATCCGGTACACCCGGAAGTCGGTCCCGGCCCGGGCGCAGACATACCAGACCCCGGCCTTGAGAACGAGCCCGTACGGTGCCAGCTCCCGCTCGACCTCGCTGCCCGGCCCGCCGCGCCGGTACCGGGCCTTGACCATCCGGTCGTCCCAGACGGCCTCCGCGACGGCGGGCAGCAGCTCAGGCGTGACGGGCTCCTGATACCAGCCGGGTGCGTCCAGATGGAACCGCTGGGCGGCGGTGTCCGAGGCGTCCCGGAGCGAGGGCAGCAGAGCGGCGGACACCTTGAGCCGGGCGGCCGACGCGGCATCCTCCAGCCCCATCTCGCGCAGCGCGGACGGCAGGCCGGAAAGGAACAGCGCCTCGGCCTCGTTCCGGGCCAGGCCGGTGAGCCGGGTGCGGTACCCGCCGACCAGCCGGTACCCGCCCGCCCGGCCCCGGTCCGCGTACACCGGAACACCTGCCTCGGAGAGCGCCTGGGCGTCGCGGGTGATGGTCCGCTCGGAGACCTCCAGCTCCCGGGCGAGCTCGGCGGCGGTCATCGCGGGCCGGGACTGGAGGAGCAGCACCATCTTGATGAGCCGGGCAGCGCGCATGGGGCAAGTGTGCCTTGCGTCGATCGGCGGGCAGGCATGCAGAGACGCCCTCGATCGCCGGGCGGGCACGGGAAACGTGCCCGCCCGGCGATCGAGGGCGAGACGGCGGCCGGGCGCACCCGGCCGCCCTCATCTCACAGCCCGTACTTCTCCCGGGCCTCCTTGACCGCCGACGCGGGCACCTCGCCGCGCCGCGCCAGCTGGGCCAGCGCCGCGACCGCGATCGACGGGGCGTCGACGCCGAAGTGGCGGCGGGCCGCGTCACGGGTGTCGGACAGACCGAAGCCGTCCGTGCCGAGCGAGGACCAGTCCTGCTCCACCCACTGGCTGATCTGGTCCGGGACCTGACGCATCCAGTCGCTGACCGCGAGGACCGGACCCGGCGCACCGGACAGGGCCTGCGTCACGTACGGCACCCGCTGCTCACCGCGGAGCAGCGCCTCGTCGCACTCCAGCGCCTCGCGACGCAGCTCGCCCCAGGACGTGGCGGACCAGACGTCGGCCGTGACACCCCAGTCCGCGGCGAGCAGCTCCTGGGCCTCCAGGGCCCAGTGGATCGCCGTGCCGGAGGCCAGCAGCTGCAGGCGCGGCGCGTCCGCCGAGGCGGGCGTGCCCTCCTTGAAGCGGTAGAGACCCTTGACGATGCCGTCCTCGACGCCTTCCGGCATCGCGGGCTGCGGTTTCGGCTCGTTGTAGACCGTCAGGTAGTAGAAGACGTTCTCGGCCTCGGGACCGTACATCCTCCGCAGACCGTCCTTGACGATCACCGCGATCTCGTACGCGAACGCCGGGTCGTAGTTGAGCGAAGCCGGGTTCGTGGCCGCGATCAGATGCGAGTGGCCGTCCGCGTGCTGCAGGCCCTCACCGGTCAGCGTCGTACGGCCCGCCGTGGCGCCGACGATGAAGCCCTTGCCGAGCTGGTCGGCGAGCTGCCACATCTGGTCGCCGGTCCGCTGCCAGCCGAACATCGAGTAGAAGATGTAGAAGGGGATCATCGTCTCGCCGTGCGTCGCGTACGACGTGGCGGCGGCGATGAAGTCGGCCATGGCGCCGGCCTCGGTGATCCCCTCGTTGAGGATCTGGCCGTCCTTGGCCTCCTTGTAATACATCAACTGGTCGCGGTCGACCGGGTCGTACGTCTGGCCCAGTGGCGAGTAGATACCGGCCGACGGGAACAGCGACTCCATGCCGAAGGTACGGGCCTCGTCGGGGACGATCGGAACCCAGCGCCTGCCGGTCTCCTTGTCCCGCATCAGATCCTTGGCCAGGCGGACGAAGGCCATGGTGGTGGCCATCTCCTGCTTGCCGGACCCCTTCTTCAGCGCGGCGAACGCCCGCTCCTCCGGCTCGGGCAGCGCCACCGCGTGCACCCGGCGGGCCGGGGCGGGGCCGCCGAGGGCGGCGCGGCGCTCCTGGAGGTAGCGGACCTCGGGAGAGTCCGCGCCCGGGTGGCCGTACGGCACCAGGCCGTCCTCGAAGGCGCTGTCCGGGATCGGGAGTCCGAGCAGCTCGCGCATGCCCTTGAACTCGTCGATCGTCAGCTTCTTCATCTGGTGGTTGGCGTTCTTGGACTCGAAGCCCTTGCCGAGCGTGTAGCCCTTCACCGTCTGGGCGAGGATCACGGTCGGCGCGCCCTTGTGCTCGACGGCCGCCCTGTACGCCGCGTACACCTTGCGGGCCTCGTGGCCGCCGCGGGAGGTGTAGAAGCACTCGGCGATCTTCGCGTCGGTGAGCAGTTTCGCCAGCTCGGCGAGCGCCGGCTCGGCGCCGAAGAAGTGCTCGCGGATGTACGCGACGTCGCGGGTGGCGTACGTCTGGAACTGGGCGTCCGGGACCTCCCGGAGCCGACGGACCAGCGCGCCCGTGGTGTCCAGCTGGAACAGCTCGTCCCAGGCGTTGCCCCAGAGCGTCTTGATGACGTTCCAGCCGGCCCCGCGGAACGCACCCTCCAGCTCCTGGACCACCCGGAAGTTGGCGCGGACCGGGCCGTCCAGGCGCTGCAGGTTGCAGTTGATGACGAAGGTCAGGTTGTCGAGCTGCTCACGCGCCGCGAGGGCGAGGGCCGCGGTCGACTCGGGCTCGTCCATCTCGCCGTCGCCCAGGAAGGCCCAGACGTGCGAGTTCGACGTGTCCTTGATGTTGCGGTTGGTCAGATAGCGGTTGAAGCGCGCCTGGTAGATCGCCGCGAGCGGGCCCAGACCCATCGACACGGTGGGGAACTCCCACAGCCAGGGCAGCCGCCGCGGGTGCGGGTAGGACGGCAGACCGTCACCGCCCGCCTCCTGGCGGAAGTTGTCGAGCTGCTGCTCGCTGAGCCGGCCGTCGAGGAAGGCGCGGGCGTAGATGCCGGGGGAGGCGTGGCCCTGGATGTAGAGCTGGTCGCCGGAGCCGTCCCCCTCCTTGCCGCGGAAGAAGTGGTTGAAGCCGGTCTCGTACAGCCAGGCCGCAGAGGCGAAGGTGGCGATGTGGCCGCCGACGCCGTGCCGGGCGCCACGGGTGACCATCGCGGCCGCGTTCCAGCGGTTCCAGGCGGTGATCCGGGATTCCATCTCCAGGTCGCCGTCGAACGCGGGCTCGGCGGCGGTCGGGATGGAGTTGACGTAATCGGTCTCCAGCAGCTTGGGCAGCGCGAGACCGGCACCCTCGGCGTGCTGGAGCGAGCGGCGCATCAGGTACGCGGCCCGGTGCGGGCCCGCGGCCTTGGTGACGGCATCGAGGGAGGCCGCCCATTCGGCGGTCTCCTCCGGGTCACGGTCCGGGAGCTGGTCGAGCTCGCTCGGAAGCTTTCCTACGGGGTCGGTCATGATCGCCGCCTTCCGGAGAGGAGGGGGGTGGAGAAAGGCCCTGACTGGCAGGACAGGGCGATGGGGCCGGTGGGCCCGCGAAATGAACTTTAAATCGCTGATCGATGATCGATCAAAGGATGAAAGGCAAAACTTCTCGATATGGAGAAATTGGCATCCGGTGCCCTGTTTCGCGGCACGGAGTGACGCTCCAAATGCGAACAAGCCGGGCGCGTGACTGCACGGTCGAGCGACCCTGCCCTCATCTGCGCACGAGCCTCAGGCGCGCGGCGCACACCCCAGGACATGCGCCTTCACCAGCACGCCGATGTCCGGGTCCTTGCGGAGGAACGCGTCGATGAGTGCCTCGTGCTCCTCCGCGTACGACTTCTGCACCGTCCCCAGCCAGCGGATCGAGAGCGCCGTGAACACCTCGATGCCCAGTCCCTCCCAGGTGTGCAGCAGCACGGCGTTCCCGGCGGCCCGCACCATCTCCCGGTGGAACGCCACCGTGTGCCGTACCTGCGCCTCGCCGTCGGCCAGCCGGTCGGCCTCGTACAACGCCGTCACATGCGGCGACAGCCGCGAGCAGTCCTCGCCGAGCGTCGGAGCCGCCAGCTCCGCGGCGATCTGCTCGAGACCGGCCCGTACCGGATAGGACTCCTCCAGGTCGGCCGCGGTCAGATTCCGTACCCGTACACCCTTGTTGGGCGCCGACTCGATCAGCCGGAGGGTCTCCAGTTCCCGCAGCGCCTCGCGTACGGGCGTCTGACTGACCTCCAGCTCGGTGGCGATCCGTCGCTCCACGATCCGCTCGCCCGGCTTCCAGCGCCCGCTGACGATCCCGTCCACGATGTGCTCGCGGATCTGTTCGCGCAGCGAGTGGACGACGGGCGGGGTCATGAGGGGCTCCTTCGGGGAAACCGACGCTGCCGACCGGTCGGTGCCGAAGCGGTGACCGGTGGTGTCTAGACAATACGGCGGCGCCCCCGCCCGGAAGTGGTCCGGACGGGGGCGCCGCTGGTGAGGCTGGTTACAACGAGCCGTACTCCGCCTTACAGGCCGAGCTCGACCTCGAACTCGCCGGCCTCCAGGATCGCCTTGACCGCGGTCAGGTAACGGGCGGCGTCCGCGCCGTCCACCAGACGGTGGTCGTAGGAGAGCGAGAGGTACGTCATGTCGCGCACCGCGATCGTCTCGCCGAGGTCCGGGTGGTCGATGACCACCGGGCGGCGGACCGTGGCACCGATGCCCAGGATGGCGGCCTGGTTCGGCGGCACGATGACGGTGTCGAACAGCGCACCGCGCGAACCGGTGTTGCTGATGGTGAAGGTGGCACCGGACATGTCGTCCGGGGTCAGACCGCCACCGCGGGCCTTGCCGGCCAGCTCGGCGGTCTTCTTCGAGATACCGGCGATGTTCAGGTCGCCCGCACCCTTGATGACCGGGGTCATCAGACCCTTCTCGGCGTCCACGGCGATGCCGATGTTCTCCGAGTCGAAGTACGTGATGGTGCCCTCGTCCTCGTTGATCCGGGCGTTGATGACCGGGTGGGCCTTCAGCGCCTGGGCCGCCGCCTTCACGAAGAACGGCATCGGGGACAGCTTGACGCCCTCACGGGCGGCGAACGCGGCCTTCGCCTGGTTGCGCAGCTTCATCAGCTTCGTGATGTCGACCTCGAGGACCGAGGTCAGCTGGGCCTGCGAGTGCAGCGCCTTCATCATGTTGTCGCCGATGACCTTGCGCATGCGGGTCATCTTGACCGTCTGACCACGCAGCGGGGAGACCTCGAGCTTCGGCGCCTTCGCGGCGGCCGGGGCAGCCGCGACGGGGGCCGGAGCGGCGGGGGCCTTGGCGGCCTCCGCGGCGGCGACGACGTCCTGCTTGCGGATACGGCCACCGACACCGGTGCCCTTGACCGCAGCGAGGTCGACACCGTTCTCGGCGGCGAGCTTGCGGACCAGCGGCGTGACGTACGCGCCTTCGTCACCGGAGATCGCGGCCGGAGTGACCGGAGCCGGGGCGGCGACCGGAGCAGCCGGGGCGGCCACGGGCGCCGGAGCGGCAACCGGAGCGGCGGGCGCCACCGGGGCCGGAGCCGGAGCGGGGGCAGCCGGAGCGGCCGGGGCCGGGGCGGCGGCGGCCGGGGCCGGGGCGGCCACGGGAGCCGGAGCGGCCGGGGCCGGGGCAGCGGCCGGAGCGGCGCCCGCGGCACCGATGACGGCGAGCTTGGCGCCGACCTCTGCGGTCTCGTCCTCGGCGACCACGATCTCCAGCAGCACACCGGAGACCGGTGCGGGGATCTCGGTGTCGACCTTGTCCGTGGAGACCTCGAGCAGCGGCTCGTCCTCCGTGACCTCCTCGCCGACCTCCTTCAGCCAGCGGGTGACGGTGCCCTCGGTGACGCTCTCACCGAGCGCCGGAAGGGTGACGTCGGTACCGGCGGCGCCACCGGCCGGTGCGGCGGCCGCGGGGGCCGGGGCAGCGGCAGGGGCCTCGGCGACCGGGGCCGGTGCGGCAGCGGCAGGCGCGGCCACGGGCTCGGCGGCCGGAGCCGCGGCCGCGGCGGGTGCGCCCGTGCCGTCGTCGATGATGGCCAGCTCGGCGCCGACCTCGACGGTCTCGTCCTCGGCGACCTTGATGGAGGCGAGGATGCCGGCGGAGGGGGCCGGGATCTCGGTGTCGACCTTGTCGGTCGACACCTCGAGCAGCGGCTCGTCGACCTCGACGCGCTCGCCCTCGGCCTTCAGCCAGCGGGTGACAGTGCCCTCGGTGACGCTCTCGCCGAGCGCCGGAAGGGTTACGGAAACCGACATGGTTTCAGTTGCTCCTAAGGATGTGGTCTCCCCGGCTCGCGAGCGGGACCGCGAGCTCGGGGAAGTGCGGAAGGGTCGGTCGTCGCGCCCTGACCGGATCAGTCGTGGGAGTGCAGGGGCTTGCCGGCCAGGGCCAGGTGGGCCTCGCCGAGCGCCTCGTTCTGCGTCGGGTGGGCGTGGACGAGCTGCGCGACCTCGGCCGGCAGCGCCTCCCAGTTGTAGATCAGCTGGGCTTCGCCGACCTGCTCACCCATACGGTCACCGACCATGTGGACGCCGACCACGGCACCGTCCTTGACCTGGACGAGCTTGATCTCGCCCGCGGTCTTCAGGATCTTGCTCTTGCCGTTGCCCGCGAGGTTGTACTTCAGAGCGACGACCTTGTCCGCGCCGTAGAGCTCCTTGGCCTTGGCCTCGGTGATGCCCACGGAGGCGACCTCGGGGTGGCAGTACGTCACCCGGGGGACACCGTCGTAGTCGATCGGGACGACCTTCAGACCGGCCAGCCGCTCCGCGACCATCATGCCCTCGGCGAAGCCGACGTGCGCGAGCTGGAGGGTCGGGGCCAGGTCGCCCACGGCCGAGACGGTCGGGACGTTGGTCTGCATGTACTCGTCGACGAGGACATAGCCGCGGTCCATCGCGACGCCGGCCTCCTCGTAACCCAGGCCCTGCGAGACCGGCCCGCGGCCGATCGCGACCAGCAGCACCTCCGCCTCGAAGGTCTTGCCGTCGGCGAGGGTGACCCGCACACCGTTCTCGGTGTACTCGGCCTTCTGGAAGAAGGTGCCGAGGTTGAACTTGATGCCGCGCTTGCGGAAAGCGCGCTCAAGAAGCTTCGAGCTGTTCTCGTCCTCGACCGGGACGAGGTGCTTCAGACCCTCGACGATGGTGACGTCGGTGCCGAAGGACTTCCACGCCGAGGCGAACTCGACGCCGATGACGCCGCCGCCCAGCACGATCGCGGACTGCGGGACGCGGTCCAGCTTCAGCGCGTGGTCCGAGGAGATGATGCGGTTGCCGTCGATCTCCAGGCCCGGCAGCGACTTCGGCACGGAGCCGGTCGCCAGGAGCACGTGGCGGCCCTGGATGCGCTGGCCGTTCACGTCCACGGAGGTGGGGGAGGAGAGCCGTCCCTCACCCTCGATGTACGTCACCTTGCGCGAGGCGATCAGACCCTGCAGGCCCTTGTACAGGCCGGTGATCACCTCGTCCTTGTACTTGTGGACGGCCTCGATGTCGATGCCCTCGAAGGTGGCCTTGACGCCGAACTGGCCGGCCTCACGTGCCTGGTCGGCGATCTCACCGGCGTGCAGCAGCGCCTTCGTGGGGATGCAGCCGTTGTGCAGGCAGGTGCCGCCGACCTTGCCCTTCTCGATCAGAGCGACGTCCAGGCCCAGCTGCGCTCCGCGCAGGGCCGCGGCATAACCGCCGCTACCACCGCCGAGGATCACTAGGTCGAAAACGGTGCTGGCGTCGTTCGCCACGTCACGTCCTCCATGCATGTGCGCCGTACGCCGGGCCCCGTCGCTGGGGTGTGACCGGCCGGTCGGCTGGTGTTCGGCCGCTTTTGTCTTTCGGCCCTGTGGTGGGGGCCCTGTCCTGCCGAGAACCCATCTTCGCACTTGTTGACGGTGGGCGGGACGCGGGGCCCTGGTCTGGGACGGCTGATGGTCCGTTCCAGAGGGTTACCGCTGCGTAGAGACATACGGATTTCGTCGAGAGCGAAACCTGCGTGACGCTGTGCGGCGGCGTTGAGGGGTGAACACGTACGGCCCCGGACGTATGCCCGGGGCCGTACGCACACAGCTGCCTCAGCCGAGGTCGCCGGCCGCGGTGCGCTCCGCCAGCTTCACCAGCGTGCGGACCGCGGAACCGGTGCCGCCCTTCGGCGTGTAACCGTACGGCGCGCCCTCGTGGAAGGCCGGGCCCGCGATGTCCAGGTGTGCCCAGGCGATGCCCTCGCCCACGAACTCCTGCAGGAACAGGCCGGCCACCAGGCCACCGCCCATGCGCTCACCCATGTTGGCGATGTCGGCGGTCGGGGAGTCCATGCCCTTGCGCAGGTCGGCGGGGAGCGGCATCGGCCAGGAGGCCTCGCCGACCTCCTCGGCGATCTCGTGGATGGAGGTACGGAAGGAGTCGTCGTTCGCCATGATGCCGAAGGTGCGGTGGCCCAGCGCCAGCACCATCGCGCCGGTCAGGGTCGCCACGTCGACGATCGCGTCCGGGTTCTCCTCGCAGGCACGGGTCAGCGCGTCGGCGAGGACGAGTCGGCCCTCGGCGTCCGTGTTGAGGACCTCGACGGTCTTGCCGCTGTACATGCGCAGCACGTCACCCGGGCGGGTCGCGTTGCCCGACGGCATGTTCTCGGCGAGCGCCAGCCAGCCGGTGACGTTGACCTGGAGCCCCAGACGGGCGGCCGCGACGACGGTCGCGAACACGGCGGCGGCGCCGCTCATGTCGCACTTCATCGTCTCGTTGTGACCGGCCGGCTTCAGCGAGATGCCGCCCGAGTCGTAGGTGATGCCCTTGCCGACCAGGGCCAGGGTCTTCTCCGCCTTCGGGTGCGTGTAGGCGAGCTTCACCAGGCGGGGGCCGTGGGTCGAGCCCTGGCCGACGCCCAGCAGGCCGCCGAAGCCGCCCTTGACGAGCGCCTTCTCGTCGAGGACCTGCACCTTGATGCCGTGCTCCTTGCCGGCGGCCGTGGCCACGGCGGCGAAGGACTCGGGGTACAGGTCGTTCGGCGGGGTGTTGATCAGGTCGCGGGCGCGGTTGATCTCCTCGGCGACCGCGACGGCGCGCTCGGCGGCCGCCTTGAAGGCCTTGTCGCGCGGCTTGGTGCCGAGCAGGGCGACCTCGGCGAGCGGCGACTTCGGGCCGTTGCCGTTCTTCTTGTCCTTCGCGGCGAGCTTGTTCTCGCCGCCCTGGTACGCGGTGAAGGCGTACGCACCGAGGAGCGCGCCCTCGGCGACGGCCTCGGCGTCCTCGACCGACGCGACCGGCAGTGCGAAGCCGGCCTTCTTCGAACCGGCCAGCGCACGCGAGGCGGAGCCGGCGGCACGGCGCAGGGCCTCCGCGTCGAACGCCGCGTCCTTCTCCGGGACCGAACCGAGCCCGACCGCGATGACGACGGGCACCTTGAGGCCGGCCGGCGCGGGGAGCTTGGTGACTTCGCCCTCGGCACCGGAGGCGCCCAGGGTCTCCAGGACGGTGGCGAGCTTTCCGTCGAACGCCTTGTCCACGGCCTCGGCGCCCGGTGCGACGACCGGACCCTTGGCGCCCTTGGCGACGCCGACGACGAGTGCGTCGGCGCGCAGCGTCGCCGCACCGGCAGTGCTGAGAGTGAGAGCAGTCACGGTGGTGAAATCTCGCTTCCGTTGAGTTCATTTGTCGGTCGAGGGGTGGGCCGACCGTGCCCGGCGCATCGTAGACGCCGCCGCAATGTGCCGGTAATGAGCCTACGCGCGCCTTTGCTGCCGGATCACGTCGGCGGGCCGTCGGCGACCCGTTCCGACGGTACGGCTCCGGTACCGGCCGCCCCGGGCCGGGGCCGCGGAGCCGCGAACGCCCTTGCCAGTAGGGTCGGTTGGAAGCGCCGGAGCGAACGGGGGAGAGGGATGCGCGCCCAGTGGGCTGCACGCATGTCGGGACCGGGACCGGCGCTGACCGCCGTACTGATTCTGTCGGCGGTCCTGTCCGGCTGCACCCCGGCGCCGGAATCCGGCCCCGCGGAGCGCTGGCGGCCGAGGCCCGGTGCCGACTGGCAGTGGCAGCTCTCCGGCCGCCTCGACCCCACCGTGGACGTCCCGGTGTACGACATCGACGGCTTCGAGCACGACGCGTCGGCGGTCGCAGATCTGCACCGCCGGGGCCGCAAGGTCATCTGCTACGTGTCCACGGGAGCCTGGGAGGACTTCCGCCCGGACGCCGCGATGTTTCCCGCCTCGGTACGGGGGAGGGGCAACGGCTGGCCGGGGGAGCGCTGGCTCGACATCCGCCGCACGGACGTGCTGGAACCGCTGATGGAGGCCCGGATCGAGATGTGCGCGAGGAAGGGCTTCGACGCGGTGGAACCCGACAACATGGACGGCTACCGCAACCGGACGGGTTTCCCGCTGACCGCCGTCGACCAGTTGCGCTACAACCGGCTCGTCGCCCGCATCGCCCACCGTCACGGACTGGCCGTCGGTCTGAAGAACGATCTGGACCAGATCGCGCAGCTGGAGCCGGACTTCGACTTCGCGGTCGACGAACAGTGCGCGCAGTACGACGAGTGCGCCGCCCTCACACCGTTCATCGAGGCGGACAAGGCGGTGTTCCACGTGGAGTACGAGGTGCCGGTGGCGCGGTTCTGCCCGCAGTCGAAGAAGCTGCGCCTGAGCTCACTGCGGAAGAAGTACGAACTCGGAGTCTGGCGCCGGAGCTGTACGTCAGGCCCGTCCGGCAATTGACGACATATCGGTAATCTGACCGCCTCGCACTCTCTCAGCCCAGGGCCAGCCCCACCAGCGCCCCTGTTGCCGCCACCTCCGTGACCGCCCCGAACACATCCCCCGTGACCCCGCCGAATCTCCGTACGCAGTGCCGCAGCAACACCTGCGCGGCGGCCAGCCCGCCCACCACGGCAAGTCCCTGGTGCAACGGCGCGTACCCGCCGAACACCGCTCCCGCCCCCGCGCACGCGGCCACCACCACCGCGGCCGCACCTGCCGCCGCCCGCAGCGGAACCGTGCCCGCCACCGCCGCACCCAGCCCCTCCGGCCGGGCCGGCGGTACGCCCTGACGGGATGCCAGCGTGAGCGCGAGCCGGGCGGTGACCCCGGCGACGACCGCCGCCATCGCGCCGTACGCCCAGCCCTGCCCGTAGAGCTGGTGGAGGACGGCGACCTGGGCCAGCAGCACGAACAGCAGCGTGATCACACCGAATGGCCCAATGTCGGACTGCTTCATGATGCGCAGCGCGTCCTGAGCGGGTTTGCCGCTGCCGAGCCCGTCCGCCGTGTCCGCGAGGCCGTCGAGATGCAGTCCCCTCGTGAGGACTGCGGGCACCGCGGCCGAGGCGACCGCGGCGAGCAGGGGCCCCGAGCCGAACAGCAGCAACAGCGCACCGGGCACCGCTGCCGCCAGCCCCACCACCAGGCCGGCGAGCGGGGCGCACAGCATCCCGGCGCGGGCCGCTTCACGGTCCCAGCGGGTGACGCGGACGGGGAGGACGGTCAGGGTGCCGAAGGCGAAACGTATGCCGTGGCTGTTCGGGGAGGTCACGGCGCGCAGGCTAATCGCTCCTCCAGGTCGATAGATTGGCCGAAACGCTGCAGAACGCCACAAAATGGATCATCGGGAGAGGGTGGCATGGGTCACTGGTTCGATCAGAACTTCGTCGAGCCGGGGAAGCTGCCCCTGCTCCTCGCGCTGGCCGCCTTCGTGCTGACCTTCGCCATCACCCGTCTCATCACCCGGCTGATCAGGGCCGGGAAGGGCCCGTTCCGCAACATCACACCCGGTGGCGTGCACGTCCACCATGTGGTGCCCGGTGTGGTGCTGACGGTGATCGGCGGTTTCGGTGCGGTCTCCAGCGGGCGGCACGGTGTCACGGCGGGCATCTGCGCGGTGATCTTCGGGATGGGCGCGGGGCTGGTTCTGGACGAGTTCGCCCTGATCCTCCATCTCGACGACGTGTACTGGACCGAAGAGGGCCGGCAGAGCGTGGAGGTCGTCGTCCTCACCGCGGCGCTCGTCCTGCTCCTCCTCGGCGGCTTCTCGCCGCTCGGGGTGAACGAACTGACCAGCGATCAGGAGCAGGGACGGCTCGGCATCATCCTGACCCTGTTGGTCAACTTCTGTTTCGTGCTGATCGCGCTCTTCAAGGGCAAGGCCCGGATGGCGGTGATCGGCACCCTCGTGCCGTTCGTCGCTCTGTTCGGCGCGATCCGGCTGGCCCGGCCTACGTCGAAGTGGGCGAAGCGCTTCTACCGCAACCGGCACCGCGCCCGCTCCAGGGCGGTGCTGCGCGCGTACCACCACGACCGGCGCTGGGTGCGGCCGCGCCGCAGATTCGAGGACCTGATCGGCGGCGCGCCGGACCGGATCCCGGCCCCGGTGCGCAAATCCTGACCGCGGCGGGCACGCAGATGGCGGCGCCGGTCGTGCCGGGCCGTGAGGCCGCACAGGATCAGCACCGCGACGATCGCCGCGAGATGCTCCTTGCCCGCCAGGTTGTTCTTGAGGACCACCTCGACGACCATCGCCGCGATCACCACCGCCCCGGTGAACCAGGCCCGGTAGGCGTGGCACAGATACACCGCGATCCCGACCACCGCCGCCGACGGGCCGGTGTCGACGACCTGTGCGTCCGATGCGGGCAGTCCGAACAGCCCGCCGGGGCCGACCGCGACGGCGACCCGTGCGTACAACGTCCCGGCCGGCGTCGCGACGTACGCGATCAACAGGGTGCGCTTCCGGCCCCGACAGATCTCGGCGATCCCGAACACCACCAGGACCTGTACCAGCGCACCCCATACCGGCAGATCCGGCGCGGGTACGAACAGCGACAGCGGGGTACGCAGCAGGGCGATCCACAGCGGGTCCTCGGCCCGCACCGAGCCGAGGACCTGCACCGGCCGGCGGCCCCAGGACTGGTTCTGCACCACCTGGAGCAGGGCCGTCAGGCAGACCACCCCCAGCGTCATCGGCACGGCCCGCAGCCGGGAGCCGGTGAGCGCGCAGCGTACGGTCGACAGCAGCGGCCCCCACTCGCGGCGGGCGGCTGTGCGCAGCGCGGTCACCGGTCTCATCTACGGGTCCCCAGATGCGAGCGGTGCATCCACTTGGGCAGGCCGGGGGCCTCCAGGAAACCTTCGGCGCGGGCTGCGGCGATGCCGATGCGCAGCAGGTCGGAGCTCTTCTCGAAGAGCATGAAGCGCGGCTCCCAGATCGGTCGGTACTTGGCGTTGGCGCGGTAGAGCGACTCGATCTGCCACCAGCGCGAGAAGAAGCTGAGCAGCGAGCGCCACAGCCTCAGCACCGGTCCGGCGCCGAGCCGTGATCCCCTCTCGAAGACGGACCGGAACATCGCGAAGTTGAGCGACACCTGGGTGATCCCGATCTTCGGTGCACGCTCCAGGAGTTCGATGACCATGAACTCCATCAGGCCGTTCTCGGAGTTCCGGTCACGGCGCATCAGGTCCAGCGAGAGACCGTTCGGACCCCAGGGGGCGAAGCTCAGTACGGCACGCAACTCGCCCTGCCCCGGGGCGTCACCGCTGTCCCGGCACGCCAGCATCACGCACTGCCCGTCCGCCGGGTCGCCGAGCCGTCCGAGGGCCATCGAGAAGCCGCGCTCGGTCTCCCCGTCGCGCCAGTCGTCGGCGCGGCGCAGCAGTTCGGCCATCTCGTCGTCGGGGATGTCCGCGTGGCGGCGGACGGTCACCTCGTACCCGGCGCGCTTGACCCGGTTGTACGCCTGGCGGACGGTCCGCATCGCCCGCCCGTCGAGGGTGAACTCGGCCGTCTCCACGATCGCTTCGTCGCCGAGTTCCAGCGCGTCGAGCCCGTGCCGGGCGTAGACCGTGCCGCCCTCCTCGCTCACCCCCATCACGGCGGGGATCCAGCCGTGCTCGCGGGCCTCGGCGAGCCACGGCTCGATCGCGCCGGGCCAGGCCTCCGGGTCGCCGATCGGGTCACCGGAGGCGAGCGAGACTCCACCGACCACCCGGTAGGCGACGGCGGCCTTCCCGGTCGGTGACCAGACGACGCTCTTCTCCCGACGCAGTGCGAAGTAGCCGAGCGAGTCGCGGTCGCCGTTCCTGTCGAGCAGGACGCGGAGCCGGTCCTCGTCCTGCGGGGTGATCGGGTCGACGGCCCGGCGGGAGCGGAAGGCCGCGTACACGACGGCGATCAGCAGCAGGGTGGACAGGATGTTGATGACGACATCGACCCAGCCGGGCACGGTGATGCCGGGGAAGCGGGAGTTGTCGGCGACCGAGATCAACCGCAGCGCGCCGTAGCGCCAGCGGTCGAGGAAGGTCGAGCGGTACTCGTCGTCGGCCGTGTTGGTGACGGTGACGAGCAGGGTCGCGATCAGCGAGCTGATCAGCAGGCCGCCGACGGCGACCAGGGCCGCCAGCTTCGGGTTGGATCTGTCGCCCTTGGCGTAGAACTCGCGCCGGCCCAGGAGCAGCGCCAGGACGAACGCGGCGGTCAGTGCCAGGGAGATCCAGTTCTGTGGGTACTGCCGGATCTCCGGAAACGAGATCACAAAGGCGAAGAGCAGGAGCAGCAGACCGCTCAGCACCATGTTGACGATCCAAGCGGCCCGCTTGCGGCGGCGCATGGTGACCGCCAGGAAGAGTGCGACCACCCCGGAGGAGAAGCCCGCGGTGAGCAGATAGGGCGTGAAGTAGTTCTGGGTGTTGTGCCGCCGGAGGTCCTGGCCGAGCGTGACCCAGACAGCGCTCAGGAAATTGATGAACGACACGGCACGCAGGTACCAGATGGCGAATGCCGCGCTGCGTCGTGAGCGGACGGTGCTCCGCCGGGCACCCCCACCGGCCAATCGGACCTCTCCCATGAAAAGCGATCATATGGGGCATCGCGCTTCACGAGAGGCTGTGCTGCGGCCGGTGTCCGTGGCCGGCGGCCGCAGCCCGGCAAGGTCTGTCAGTCGTCGGCCGTGTCGCCGTTCTCGCCGGTCGTCCCGGCCTCGTCGCCGTCCTTCTCGACGTCCTCGCCGGTGTCCGCCGGTGCGCGCTCGGGCAGCTCCGCCGCCAGCGCGGCCGCGGCCTGCACGAGCGGAAGCGCCAGCAGGGCCCCGC
This sequence comes from Streptomyces sp. NBC_01717, assembly GCF_036248255.1. Classification (NCBI taxonomy): domain Bacteria; kingdom Bacillati; phylum Actinomycetota; class Actinomycetes; order Kitasatosporales; family Streptomycetaceae; genus Streptomyces; species Streptomyces sp. NBC_01717. The sequence goes on from NZ_CP109178.1 coordinate 6,687,684, forward strand.
TCCCCTCGCCCACGATGACGCCCTGGTCGAGCAGCGGGTTGAGTGCCATCCGGTCCAGCGCCTTCGTCTGCGCCGGCTCGCCGCTCACCTGGCCCGCCAGCCACCAGTCCGGCGCCCGGAAGGCGGCCCGCTGGGCGACCAGCGCACACGCCGAGGAGACCACGCCGTCCAGGATCACCGGCAGCCTGCGCACCGCGCACTGCAACAGGAATCCGGTCATCGCCGCCAGGTCGGCGCCGCCGACGGTGGCCAGCAGCTCCAGCTGGTCACCGAGGACCGGCCGGGCCCGTCGCAACGCGTCCCGGATCGCCGCACACTTGCGCATCCAGGCGAGATCGTCGATGCCCGCACCGCCGCGCCCGGTGACCACCGAGGCGTCCGTGCCGCACAGCGCGGCGATCAGCGTGGACGCCGCAGTGGTGCCGCCGACGCTCAGATCGCCGAGCACCACCAGATCGGTGCCCGAGTCGGCCTCCTCGTCGGCGATCGCGATCCCGAGCCGCACCGCCCGCTCGGCCTCCTCGGCCGTCATCGCGTCCTCGATGTCGATCCGGCCGCTGCCGCGCCGCACCCGGTGACGTACGACCGACTCGGGCAGCAGTTCCGGATCGCAGTCCAGGCCGGCGTCGACGATCCGCACCGGTACGGAGAAGCGGCGGGCCAGCACTGCGAGTGGCGTCGCACCGTCCAGCGTGGCCCGCACCAGCTCGTGCGCGGACCCGGCCGCACGGCCCGAGACGCCCAGCTCGGCCACCCCGTGATCACCGGCGAAGAGCACCACACGCGGCTGCTCGATCGGCTTGACCGGTACGGCCTGCTGCGCGGCCGACAGCCATTCGCCCAGCTCGTCGAGGCGGCCGAGGGCACCCGGGGGCACGATCAGCCGCTCCCGGCGTTCCTCGGCGTCGCGTCGTACGCCGCCGTCGGGGCGTTCGATCAGGTCGGAGAAGTCGTCCAGATTCACGGGGGTCTGCCTCGCGGGTCGTTACGTGGTGTGGGCCGGTGAGCCCGCCGCCGGGCTCATTGCGGAACAGTACCTGCCACATTTCTGACACCCCATCAGTACGGCGGGCGGTGGATCAGGCACCGAACCGCAGCAGCGTCATCGCGGGGGTCAGCGTCCGCAGACCAGGGGTCAGGTGCTGGAGCCGGATCAGCTCGCCCATCGCACCCCGTCCGCGTGGCAGCCCCAGGGCGTGCACCGAGGTGATGTTCGGATGCGCACTGCGCAGCTTCTTCCGCTCGCGAGGGTTCATCGCCCAGCGCATCGGCGGGATGGTCATGGAGCCGACCTTCGACGTACCGGCCACCGTCCCTCGCGCCGGCCAGCGCGCCATCGAGTCCAGGACGAGTACGCCGCCCGGCAGCCGTTCGGCGCAGCCCGCCAGGATCTTCCGCACCTCGGCAGGTTCCAGATACATCAGCAGCCCCTGCGTCGTGACGGCCACCCCCCGGCCGGCCGGGTCCTCGATCTCGTCCAGCCAGGAGAGGTCGGTCGCCGAACGGGAGAGCGTCCGCAGCCGGTCCGACGCGGGCAGCAGCGTACGGCGCAGCGCGGCGACCTCCGGCAGCTCCACGCTCAGCCAGTTGAGCCGGCCGTTGTCGACCCGCCAGAAGCCGGTCTCCAGACCGTCGCCGAGCCCGACCACGGTGGCCTGCGGATGGGCGCGCAGATAGCCCTCCACCGCCAGGTCGAAGCAGCGCGAACGCAGCGCCTGCGCCTGCGAGTGGAACGCGTCAGGCCGCCCGAACCGCTCCTCGAAGGGGTAGTCGAGGTCCGCCACCAGCTGCAGCGCCATCGGGTCGTCGATGACGGGATAGGGCTGCCCCGCCTCGTACGCCCGGTTGTAGAGCGTCCACAACAGGGTCTCCGGAACCCCGTCCAGCATCGGCCGTACACGTGCCATGTCCGCTCCCTTCCCGCTCCGCCGTTCCGTCAGCCGCGCAGTGTCACTGCCTGCCCGGCCACCACCAGCAATACGTGCTCGCACTCGTCGGCGAACGCGGCGTTCAGCCGCCCCAACTCGTCCCGGAACCGCCGCCCGGAGGCCGTCGCGGGCACCACGCCGGAGCCGACCTCATTGGTCACAGCGACGACGGTACGCCGCGTCCCGCGCACCGCGCCGACCAGTTCGGCGATCCGCTCCCGCAGCGCGGTCTCGCCGCCGTTCGCCCACGCCGCGTCGGACCAGGCGTCCACCCGGTCCATCGCGTCCGTCAGCCACAGCGACAGGCAGTCGATCAGCAGCGGCGGCCCGTCCGACTCCAGCAGCTCCGCCAGTTCGCAGGTCTCCTCGGTGCGCCAGGCGGCCGGCCTGCGCTCCCGGTGCAGACCGATCCGGGCAGCCCACTCCGCGTCGCCGTCCCGGCCGCCGCCGGTCGCCACGTACACCACCTCGGGGAACGTCTCCAGACGCCGCTCGGCCTCCACCGACTTCCCGGACCGCGCACCGCCCGTCACCAGCGTGCGCCGCGGGACATCCGGTACGGCTTGGTAGTCGCCGACCACCAGCGTCGTCCCGTCCGGCACGGTCCGCGCCCCGGACGCCGCGAGCCGCCGATTCAGCTCGGGGCCGGGCGGTGCGTCGTGGTCGATATGGACGGCGATGACCTCGGTGGCCGGCCCGATCGCCTCGACGGCCCGCAGCCGGGCCACCGCGTCCGGCCGGCCGGTCACATCACCGACGACCATCTCGTACGGCTGCGCCACCCGGTCCGAGAGACCGGCGGGGGCGCCCCCCGGGGGCATGTACAGCAGCCGCTCGCCCTCCGGGCCCGTCACCTCGTATCCGGTCCCCGGCGCGTCCATCGACACCGCCCGGATCCGGTGCCCACTGATCAGCGTCAGCTCCTGCCCGTCCGGCACCCGGGCGGCCGGGGGCAGCCCGGCGGGCAGCTCCATGGCGGGCCCGTCGTGCGGATGAGTGAGCAGGACCTGCCGTACGCCGGTCAGCGAATGCCCCGCACGGGCGGCCGCGAACACGGCCCCCGGAGTGAGATCGAGCAGCAGCGCATCGTCGACCAGCAACGCGGTCGCGGCCCGCGCCCGCGGACCACGGGCGGTGGCGCAGGCGGCGCACGGACATTCGGGGCGAGGCAGCCCGTCGGGGGCTCCGGTGCCGAGCAGAGTCAGTTCCACGCTCCTGATCCTCCCGCGTCCCCGCACCGACTGCTCGACCAACCCTGCGCGTCCAGCCACTAGGCTGCGGGCAGCAACGTGACCCAGGAGGCGGACATGGCGTGGACGTGGCGGTTCGAGAAGTCCGACGGTACGGAGACGGAGCCGGCCCTGCAGCCGGAGGAATTCACGACCCAGGGCGACGCGGAGTCCTGGATCGGCGAGTTCTGGAAGGAACTCCTCGAAGGCGGCGCGGACCAGGTGACGCTGTTCGAGGACGCGACGAAGATCTACGGCCCCATGAGTCTCCAGGCCGACCAGGGCTGACCTGTTCCACCGGCATGCACGGGCCCCGGGTGCCGTTCGTCGGTACCCGGGGCCTGCGCGAGTGCGGTTCCGCAGGCGGTCAGATCTCGCCCAGCGTGACGTCCGCGGTCCTCTGCGCGGTGTCGCGCAGATACGTCACCGTGACCTTCTGACCCGGCCTGTCGCCGGCCAGTACCTCCGACAGCGAGGTGATCGTCGTGACCGGTGTGTCGCCGATCTTCGTGATGATGTCGCCGACCCGCAGCCCCGCCTTGTCGGCGGCGCCGCCCTTCGTGACGCTGACCAGCGCCACCCCGGCCGGTTGGTAGTTGTCGTCGACGACCGTGCGGCCGGTGATGTTCAGTGCCGCCCGGCCCGAGTCGGTGACCCTGCCGTTCTTGATGATCTGGTCGGCCACCGTTTTGACCATCGAGGCGGGGATCGCGAACCCGATGCCCGGCGCGGCGCTGTCGCCCATGGCCGGGTCCACCGCTCCCAGGGTCGGGATGCCGATCACCTCGCTGTCCAGATTGACCAGTGCGCCGCCGCTGTTGCCCGGGTTGATCGCCGCCGAGGTCTGCACCATGTTCGCGATGGTCGCCCCGGTGCCCCCGCCCGCGCGGCTCTCGGTCACGGTCCGGCCGACCGCCGAAACGATGCCCTGGGTGACGCTGCTGGACAGCCCGAGCGGCGAGCCCATCGCCAGCACGATCTGACCGACCTCGACCTTCTCCGAGTCGCCGAACGTCGCCGGTTGCAGCCCGCTCGGCACGTCGTCGAGCTTGATGACGGCCAGGTCCTGTTCCGGATACGCGGCGACCAGCGAGGCGCTGAGCACCTTCTCGCCGGTGGCGACGGTGACCTTGAAGGTCTTCTCCTCGCCCACCACATGGGCATTGGTGACGATATGGCCCTTGTCGTCGTAGACGATGCCTGAGCCGAGACTGTTGGAGGCGTCGATCTGCACGACCGACGGCAGGACGTTCTTGATGACGGTCTGGAAATCGGTCTGCAGCTCGTCGGCGGACGGGGTGGTCGAAGCCTGCTGGCCCGCGCCCGACGGCGTGGCACCCGCCTGCGACGCGTTCGATGTCGATCCGGAGCAGCCGCCCACCAGGGCTATGGCGCAGAGGCCTGCCGTCAGCGGCAGCAGCAACCGGCGGGCACGGTTACGTGAATGGGAAGCATCCATGTCCGGATTATTGCTTTTGACCCCATTGGCGGCCTGGTGGGCGCAGCCGATCGAGTGGGGCGCCCGCTATTACGGGGTGGCGCTCAGCCCCGCACGCCGCACAGATGGAGCAGTGCCGCCACCCTGCGGTACGGGTCCGTCCGCCCGGCCCGGTCCTCCGCGGCCAGTACCCGGTCCAGTTCCGCCGCGGCCGGCAGTTCCACGTCATTGCTCATGTGGTCCGTGAAGATCCGCACCCCGTACCAGGCGTGCAGCGGCGCCGCGATCCCGGCGAGTGTGGCGGTGAGGTCGTCCAGCCGGTCGGCCCGGACCGTCAGTCCCAGCCGGTTGGTGTACGCGTCCGTGTCGAACGCGGCCAGCGTGGTGTCCCAGTCCCCGGCGGTGCCGGGCCGCATCGCCAGCGCGTCCCCGTTCCGTACGAGCAGGGACAGCAATCCGCCGGGCGCCAGCATCCGGGCCAGGCCCGCCAGCATCGCGTCCGGCTCCTGGACGTACATCAGCACGCCGTGGCAGAGCACCAGATCGAAGCTGCCCGGCAGGAAGTGCACGCCGGTCTCCAGGCCGTCGCCCTCGATCAGCCGGACCCGCTCCCGGATGCCCGCGGGCTCGTCGGCGAGTGCCTCGCGGGCCACCCGCAGCATCTCGGCGTCGGACTCCAGACCGGTCACCGTGTGACCGGCCCGGGCCAGCCGCAGTGCCTGGGTGCCCTGTCCCATGCCCACATCGAGGACCCGCAGTCGCTGCCCGACCGGGAAGCGCGCGGCGATCTGCTCGTCGAGCTGCCGGGCGACCAGCTCCTGGCGGACGGTGTTGCGCAGCCCACCGAGCCCTTTGAGCCAGGTGGAAGAGGCCCCGGAGAACGAGGTGGTGCCGCCGCGGCGAGGCGGACCGACGGACCGACCGGCGACTGAGCCGGAGACCTCCGTACTCAGGGCCGCTCTCCGCGCTTGACCTGCGGCTTCGGCAGACGGAGCCGGCGCATCTGAAGCGTACGCATCAGTCCGTAGGCGACCGCGCCGCGCTTCGGCGTATCGGGGAAGCGCGCGTTCAGCTGCTTCTTCAGCCGGAACGCGAGACCGATCGAGTCGATGACGATCAGCACGATCACGCCGAGCCAGAGCAGCAGCGAGATGTTCTGGATGTTCTGCACCTGGATCACACTGAGAATCAGAATGATCACTGCGAGCGGCAGGAAGAACTCCGCGATGCAGAAGCGCGAGTCCACGAAGTCGCGGACGAAGCGTCGCACCGGGCCCTTGTCACGGGCCGGCAGGTAGCGCTCGTCGCCACTCGCGAGCGCCTCCCGCTGCTTGGCCATGTCCACGCGGCGCGCTTCGCGCTGGCGCTTCATGGCCTCCTTGCGGTCGAGCGGCGCGCCACTGGAGGCACGACGGCGCTGCGACTGGGCATCGCTGCGCTTGGGGGTGGGGCGACCCTTGGGTGACTGCGGGTCGCGGGGCTGCGTGGAGAGGTCCGCCGTCACCTTGGAGGTGGGCGCCTTCTCTTCCTTCGAACGGCTACGGAACACAAAACCCAAGGGTACGGGGTCGGCGGCGGCGACCCCAGCCCGGTCGGGAACGATCCGGCAACGGCCTGCGTCCTCACATGCGTCCCGAGAGGGGCAGAACGGACGTTGCCGCCGGTTTCCCTGACAGCCACCTACTCCCTGGGCCGGAGCTGTGACCGGGAGCAGTCGTCCTTGGGGAGGACCACATCCTTGCTCGAACAGTGCGGTAATAGAGACAGGGCCCGTACTGTGGGTTCTGTTGGAGTGCTGGAGCCCAGTCCGTCAGAAGGGGGCGCGCGAAGCCCATGAGCGGTGTCATGAAGCGTATGGGGATGATCTTCCGCGCGAAGGCAAACAAGGCCCTTGACCGGGCCGAGGATCCGCGCGAGACCCTCGATTACTCGTACCAGAAGCAGCTGGAGCTGCTTCAGAAGGTGCGCCGCGGTGTCGCCGATGTGGCGACCTCGCGCAAGCGCCTGGAGCTGCAGCTGAACCAGCTGCAGGGCCAGACGTCCAAGCTGGAGGACCAGGGCCGCAAGGCGCTCGCGCTCGGTCGTGAGGATCTGGCCCGCGAGGCGCTGTCCCGGCGGGCGGCCCTCCAGCAGCAGGTCACCGACCTGGAGACGCAGCACTCGACGCTGCAGGGCGAGGAGGAGAAGCTCACTCTCGCGGCCCAGCGCCTGCAGGCCAAGGTCGACGCCTTCCGCACCAAGAAGGAGACCATCAAGGCCACCTACACCGCCGCCCAGGCGCAGACCCGGATCGGCGAGGCGTTCTCCGGGATCTCCGAGGAGATGGGCGACGTCGGCCTGGCGATCCAGCGGGCCGAGGACAAGACCCAGCAGCTGCAGGCGCGCGCCGGTGCGATCGACGAGCTGCTCGCCTCAGGCGCACTCGACGACCCGACCGGGACGGCGAAGGACGACATCGCCGCCGAGCTCGACCGGATCTCCGGTGGTACGGATGTGGAGCTGGAGCTGCAGCGCATGAAGGCCGAGCTGGCCGGTGGCTCCGCTCCGCAGCAGGCGATCGAGGGCGGCTCGCAGGACGCCGCCCAGCAGCAGTCGTCGCAGTCCCCGCACAAGTTCGACAAGCAGTGAGGCAGGCGTCATGATCGTTCGGATCATGGGGGAGGGCCAGCTGACCCTGGCCGACAGTCATCTCGCCGAGCTGAACAAGCTCGACAACGAACTGCTCGCCGAGGTGGAGAGCGGTGACGGCCCAGGCTTCCGCACCACTCTGCACGCGCTCCTCGCCAGGGTGCGCGAGCTCGGCACACCCTTGCCGGACGACTCCCTGGAGCCGTCCGAACTGATCCTGCCGTCGCCCGACGCCACCCTCGAAGAGGTACGCGACATGCTCAGCGACGACGGTCTGATCCCTGGCTGACGTCAGCCGCTCCAGCACCCGCACGCAAGCGCTCTGCCCCGTGTCCGGTCCGCCGGCCGCGGGGCAGAGCGCTGTCCGGACCGGTACGTCGTGCGGCCGGACCGTTTCGTCCGGATCGATACGTTCTGCGCCCGGGTCTGGAGGCGGACGGACCGGATCCGTGCACGACACGCCGTACCGTTGCTTGACGTGACCACCCTCGGAACCGGGTTCCTGCGCGTGCGGAGCTGGCTGCGCGACCATCCCCTCGCTTTCGACGGCGCGCTTGCCGTGGCCGTGCTCGCCGCGATGATCGCCGGGTCGTTCACCGACCCGAACGCCCCGAACGGGCCCAGCTTCGGCACCCGCACGCCCGAGGCGGCCAGCGTGGTCCTGATGGTGCTGGGCGCTGCCGTGCTCGTGCTGCGGCGGCGCAACCCCATGGCGGTGCTCGCCGCCACCGGTGCGCTGGCGATCGTCGAGTTCGTGCTGGTGGACCCGCCCGCCCCGGTGGTGATGAGCGCGGTCATCGCGCTGTACACGGTCGCCGCCACCACCGACCGGCCCACCACCTGGCGGGTCGGCCTGCTGACCATGAGCGTGCTGGCGGCGTCCGCGATGCTCTTCGGTGCTTCCCCCTGGTACAGCCAGGAGAACCTCGGGGTCTTCGCCTGGACCGGCATGGCCGGTGCGGCCGGGGACGCCGTCCGGTCCCGGCGGGCGTTCGTCGACGCGATCAGGGAACGGGCCGAACGGGCCGAGCGCACCCGTGAGGAGGAGGCGCGCCGCCGGGTCGCCGAGGAACGGCTGCGGATCGCCCGCGATCTGCACGACGTGGTCGCCCACCACATCGCTCTGGTCAATGTGCAGGCCGGGGTCGCCGCCCACGTCATGGACAAGCGCCCCGACCAGGCGAAGGAGGCGCTGGCCCACGTCCGGGAGGCCAGCCGCTCCGCATTGGGCGAACTCCGCGCCACCGTCGGGCTGCTGCGCCAGTCCGGCGACCCGGAGGCGCCGACCGAGCCGGCCCCGGGCCTCGCCGTCCTCGGGGAACTGGTGGACAAGGTCCGGAGAGCCGGACTCCCGGTCGAGGTGGCGTGCGCCGACCGGCTGACCCCGCTGCCCGCAGCCGTCGATCTCGCCGCGTACCGGGTGATCCAGGAGGCGCTGACCAACGTGCAGAAGCACGCGGGCCCCGGGGCGAAGGCCGAGGTGAGTGTCGTACGGGTCGGGGGGACGGCCGAGGTGACGGTCCTCGACAACGGCACGGGCCGGGCCGAAGACGCGGCTACTGCCGCCGACGGCGGCGGCCACGGACTGCTCGGCATGCGCGAACGCGTCACCGCCCTCGGTGGCACTCTCACCGCCGGGCCCCGCTACGGCGGCGGATTCAGGGTTCATGCGATCCTGCCGGTCGAGGCCCGCACGGGAGAGCCGGAGTCGCCGGGCGCGGCGGGCCGGACGGGGGAACGCCCATGACACCGCCCATCAGGGTCCTGCTCGTCGACGACCAGGCGCTGCTGCGCAGCGCGTTCCGGGTGCTGGTCGACTCCGAGCCCGACATGCAGGTGGTCGGCGAGGCGGCGGACGGCGCCGAAGCCGTGGCGCTGGCCCGCTCGACGCGCGCCGACGTGGTGCTGATGGATATCCGGATGCCCGGTACGGACGGGCTCGCCGCGACCCGGATGATCAGCGCCGACCCGGAGTTGGCAGGCGTGCGGATCGTCATGCTCACCACCTTCGAGGTCGACGAGTACGTGGTGCAGTCGCTGCGGGCCGGCGCGTCCGGCTTCCTCGGCAAAGGGGCGGAACCGGATGAACTACTCAATGCCATCCGTATCGCCGCAGGCGGCGAGGCGCTGCTCTCCCCGGCCGCGACCAAGGGGCTGATCGCCACCTTCCTTGCGCAGGGCGGCAGTTCGGACGGTTCGGGACCGAGTGCCGCCGAGTACTCGGAGCGGCTCGGCGCGCTCACCGGCCGCGAACGTGAGGTGCTGGTCCTCGTCGCGGGCGGGCTCTCCAACGACGAGATCGCCGAACGTCTGGTCGTGAGCCCGCTCACCGTCAAGACCCATGTGAACCGGGCGATGGCGAAGCTGGGTGCCCGTGACCGGGCTCAATTGGTGGTAATTGCGTATGAATCGGGCCTGGTGCGCCCTCGGGTGGAGTAGCGGGTGGAGCAGCGGCGTACTCCACCTGCGGTATGCGCCGCATAAGAATGCGACCCTGGGGCCGACGCTTTCGCCCCGTCGGATGAGCGATCGTATAGCTGGGCCGGGTCTGTCCCCGAGTCACCCGCCCACCTGCCGCGTAAGCCACAGAAGAGAGACCCACCCATGTCCTGGCTGTCCAGATTCAGCCTCGCGCAAAGGGCCCTGATCGGGCTGATCTCGATCGTCGCGCTCGTCTTCGGAGCGATCGCGATCCCGCAGCTCAAGCAGCAGTTGCTGCCCACCATCGAGCTCCCGATGGTGTCGGTGCTCGCCCCCTACCAGGGTGCGTCTCCCGATGTGGTCGAGAAGCAGGTCGTCGAACCGCTCGAGAACACCATCAAGTCCGTCGACGGAGTCACGGGCGTCACCTCGACCGCCAGCGAGGGCAACGCCGTCATCATGGCGTCCTTCGACTTCGGCGACGAGGGCACGAAGCAGCTGGTCGCCGACATCCAGCAGGCGGTCAACCGCGCCCGCGTCCAGCTGCCCGACGATGTCGACCCGCAGGTCATCGCCGGTTCGACGGACGACATCCCGACCGTCGTCCTCGCCGTCACGTCCGACAAGGACCAGCAGGCGCTCGCCGACCAGCTGGACCGCACCGTCGTCCCCGCCCTGGAGGACATCGACGGTGTCGGCCAGGTCACCGTCGACGGTGTCCAGGATCTCCAGGTCTCCGTCACCCCCGACGACAAGAAGCTCGCGGCCGCCGGACTGAACGCCGGATCTCTCGCCCAGGCCCTGCAGGCGGCCGGCGCCACGGTCCCGGCCGGTTCCTTCTCCGAGCAGGGCAAGAGCCGCACCGTCCAGGTCGGCGGAGCCTTCACCTCGCTGAAGCAGATCGAGGACCTGCGGGTCGCCGGTCAGAACCCGGCCGCCGGCAAGCCCGGCAAGCCCGTCCGCGTCGGTGACATCGCCACGGTGAAGCAGGAGCCGGCCAGCGCGGTCTCCATCACCCGGACGAACGGCAAGCCGAGCCTCGCCGTGATGGCGACGATGGACAAGGACGGCAGCGCCGTCGCCATCTCGGACGCCGTCAAGGACAAGCTCCCGGACCTTCGCAAGGACCTCGGCGCAGGCGCCGAACTGACCGTCGTCTCCGACCAGGGCCCCGCCGTCTCCAAGGCGATCTCCGGTCTGACCACCGAGGGCGCGCTCGGCCTGCTCTTCGCGGTCATCGTGATCCTGGTCTTCCTCGCGTCGCTCCGCTCGACGCTGGTCACCGCGGTCTCCATCCCGCTCTCCGTGGTCCTCGCCCTGATCGTGCTCTGGACCCGCGACCTGTCGCTCAACATGCTCACGCTCGGCGCGCTGACCATCGCGATCGGCCGCGTCGTCGACGACTCGATCGTCGTCCTGGAGAACATCAAGCGTCACCTCGGATACGGCGAGGAGCGCCAGTCCGCGATCATCACCGCGGTGAAGGAAGTGGCCGGCGCGGTCACCTCCTCGACCCTCACCACGGTCGCCGTCTTCCTGCCGATCGGTCTGGTCGGCGGCGTGGTCGGCGAACTGTTCGGGTCGTTCTCCCTGACCGTCACCGCGGCCCTGCTCGCCTCCCTGCTGGTCTCGCTGACCGTGGTCCCCGTCCTGTCGTTCTGGTTCCTGCGCGCCCCCAAGGGCAGCACGGAGAACCCGGACGAGGCCCGTCGCAAGGCCGAGGAGAAGGAGGCCCGCAGCCGGCTCCAGCGGCTGTACGTCCCGGTGCTGCGCTTCGCGACCCGGCGCCGTGTCACCAGCATCGTCATCGCCGTCGCCGTGCTCTTCGGCACCTTCGGCATGGCCCCGCTGCTGAAGACCAACTTCTTCGACCAGGGCGAGCAGGAAGTCCTCTCCATCAAGCAGGAGCTGGTCCCCGGCACCAGCCTGGCGGCCGCCGACGAGGCGGCCAAGAAGGTCGAGACGCTCCTCGACGGCGACAAGGGCGTCAAGGACTACCAGGTCACCGTCGGCTCCTCCGGCTTCATGGCGGCCTTCGGCGGCGGTACGGGATCCAACCAGGCCTCGTACCAGGTCACTCTGAAGGACTCGGCCGACTTCGACGCCACCCAGAAGCGCATCGACGAGGGCCTCGGCAAGCTCGACGGCATCGGTGACACCACCATCGCCGCGGGCGACGGCTTCGGCAGCCAGGACCTGAGCGTCGTGGTGAAGTCCGCCGACGCGGACACCCTGAAGAAGGCATCCGAAGAGGTGCGGGCGCAGGTGGCCGAGCTCAAGGACGTCACCGACGTCCAGAGCGACCTGGCGCAGTCCGTCCCGCGCATCTCGGTCAAGGCCAATGCCAAGGCCGCGGCCGCCGGCTTCAACCAGACCACGCTCGGTGCGGCTGTCGCCGGAGCGGTGCGCGGCACCCCGTCCGGCAAGGCGATCATGGACGACACCGAGCGCGACGTCGTCATCAAGTCCGCCCGCCCGGCCACCACGATGGACGAGCTGAAGAACCTCTCGCTCGGCCGGGTCAAGCTCGGTCAGATCGCCGAGGTGAAGCTGGTCCCCGGACCGGTCTCGATGACGAGGATCGACGGCCAGCGCGCCGCCACGATCACCGCCCGCCCCACCGGTGACAACACCGGCGCGGTGAGCACCTCGCTCCAGTCGAAGATCAACGCCCTGGACCTGCCGGACGGCGCCACCGCCACCATCGGCGGTGTCTCCGAGGACCAGAACGACGCCTTCATGAAGCTCGGTCTGGCCATGCTGGCCGCGATCGCGATCGTCTTCATGCTGCTCGTCGCGACGTTCCGCTCGCTCGTCCAGCCGCTGATCCTGCTGGTCTCCATCCCGTTCGCGGCGACCGGCGCCATCGGCCTCCTGGTCGTCACCGGCACCCCGATGGGCGTACCGGCAATGATCGGCATGCTGATGCTGATCGGCATCGTGGTGACCAACGCGATCGTGCTGATCGACCTGATCAACCAGTACCGGTCGCAGGGTATGGGCATCGTCGAAGCGGTCATCGAGGGCGGCCGCCACCGTCTCCGCCCGATCCTGATGACCGCACTCGCGACGATCTTCGCCCTGCTCCCGATGGCGCTCGGCGTCACCGGCGAGGGCGGCTTCATCTCGCAGCCCCTCGCGGTCGTGGTGATCGGCGGTCTGGTCACGTCGACGCTGCTGACGCTGCTCCTGGTGCCGACGCTGTACGCGATGGTGGAGCTCCGCAAGGAGCGCCGCGCGAAGAAGAAGGCGATCAAGCGCGCGAAGAAGGCCGGCCCGTCCGCCCCGGCCCAGCCGGAGGAGACCACCTCCGAGGAGCCGGAGCCCGCGAAGGCATAACGCAGGGCACGCGAAGGCCCCGGCACCGTTTCGACGGTGCCGGGGCCTTCGCGTGTCTCCGGCCGGGTGGGGAGGGGCGACGCCCCCAGGCGCAACGCTTACGGGAGTGCCAGCATCCGCTCCAGCGCCAGCTTCGCGTACTTCTCCGTCTCCGGGTCGACCTCGATCCGGTTGACCAGGTTGCCCTCGGCCAGCGACTCCAGTGTCCACACCAGGTGCGGCAGATCGATCCGGTTCATCGTCGAGCAGAAGCAGACCGTCTTGTCGAGGAAGACGATCTCCTTGTCCTCCGCCGCGAACCGGTTCGCCAGGCGCCGTACCAGGTTCAGCTCGGTGCCGATCGCCCACTTCGAGCCGGCCGGCGCCGCCTCCAGGGCCTTGATGATGTACTCCGTCGAGCCGACGTAGTCCGCCGCCGCCACGACCTCGTGCTTGCACTCGGGGTGCACCAGGACATTGACGCCCGGGATGCGCTCGCGCACATCGTTGACGGACTCCACCGAGAAGCGCCCGTGCACCGAGCAGTGCCCGCGCCACAGGATCATCTTCGCGTTCCGCAGCTCCTCGGCGGTGAGGCCGCCGTTCGGCTTGTGCGGGTTGTAGAGGACGCAGTCCTCCAGGGTCATCCCCATGTCCCGGACCGCGGTGTTCCGGCCCAGGTGCTGGTCGGGAAGGAAGAGCACCTTCTCGCCCTGCTCGAAGGCCCACTCCAAGGCCCGCTTCGCATTGGACGAGGTGCAGATCGTGCCGCCGTGCCGGCCGGTGAAGGCCTTGATGTCGGCGGAGGAGTTCATGTAGGAGACGGGGACGACCTGCTCGGCGACCCCGGCCTCGGTCAGCACGTCCCAGCACTCGGCGACCTGCTCGGCAGTGGCCATGTCGGCCATCGAGCAGCCCGCGGCCAGGTCCGGCAGCACGACCTTCTGGTCGTCGGTGGTCAGGATGTCCGCGGACTCGGCCATGAAGTGCACGCCGCAGAAGACGATGTACTCGGCCTCGGGCCGGGCGGCCGCGTCGCGGGCGAGCTTGAACGAGTCGCCGGTGACGTCCGCGAACTGGATGACCTCGTCGCGCTGGTAGTGGTGGCCGAGGACGAAGACCTTGTCCCCGAGCTTCTCCTTGGCCGCGCGGGCGCGCTCCACCAGGTCCGGGTCGGACGGGGAGGGCAGATCGCCAGGGCACTCGACGCCGCGCTCGCTCCTGGGGTCGGCATCGCGGCCGAGGAGCAGCAGGGCGAGAGGTGTCGGCTGGACGTCCAGTGGTTGGGCGGTGGTCACGTCACGCACCCTTTCTGTTCTGCGGTCAGTGCGGTGAAGCCGCTCCAGGGGAGCCGGGGCCTGCACCGGGAAGTCTTTTCGTCTATTTGACGCTATCTATCATATCTGCTTCATGTCACTTTGACGACACCGATCGCGTCGATGTGACGCATCCCGTCCCGGGTCCGTGATGCCCCCCGCTCGCGGACGCTTCCCGGACCGGTGTGCGAGCATGAAAGGAACAGGCAAGCGCTCGGCCCGGAATGAATCCGCGGTCCCGACGGTTGCAACGTCGGCAAGCAGTCCGTACAACCCGGGAGAGAAGCAGATGTCCGTATCGGACGAGACCACCACCGTGAGCGACGGCATCCTCCTGTCCGACGCCGCCGCAGCCAAGGTCAAGGGCCTGCTGGAGCAGGAAGGCCGTGACGACCTGGCGCTGCGCGTCGCCGTCCAGCCCGGCGGTTGCTCGGGCCTGCGCTACCAGCTCTTCTTCGACGAGCGTTCGCTCGACGGCGATGTCGTGAAGGACTTCGACGGCGTCAAGGTCGTCACCGACCGGATGAGCGCTCCGTACCTGGGCGGCGCCTCCGTCGACTTCGTCGACACCATCGAGAAGCAGGGCTTCACCATCGACAACCCGAACGCCACGGGCTCCTGCGCCTGCGGCGACTCCTTCAGCTAGGAGCGAAGGCGACAGCGGGCAGCGGTACCCGCAGAAGGCGATGGCCCCCGGAATCCCGGGGGCCATCGCCTTTTCTGTCGTACCTGCCGTCGTGCGCCCGCCAGGGATTACGGCACAGCCCTCAGCCGCGCGGCACCACGCCGCCCGTCGTGTCGAGCACCTTCCGGTCACCCAGCGGCGCGTGCAGCGTCACCGTTCGCGTCAGCTTCTTGGCGATCATGATGCAGACCTTCTTCGGGTCGGGGTTCGACTCGGTGATCGTCACCCGTACCGCGTCCGCGCTCTCGGACGCGCTCGCCGCGTACGTACTGCACACCCCGCCCCAGAACGCCACCTCGAGCGTCCGCCCGTCGGCGCTGTACGAGATGAGCGGCTGCTGGGACCGTGCGTCGTCCCCCGGGCCGGGGCTCGGAGTTTTCCGGGGCGTCGGGGTCTTCGAGGGCTTCGCCAGCGAGTCCGGGTCCACCGCGACCTGCGTGACCGTGTTGCCCGTTCCGCCCGCGGCCGGGTGCACCGAGAAGAGCCATGACGGTACGAGCGTCTGCTCGCCCTCCACGTAACGCATCGCGAGGCCGAACACCGCCTTGTCGACCGTCACGGTCGTCGTCCCACGCTCCGCCCCGGTCCGCGTCCCGCAACTGTTCCCCGGCGACTTCAGGCTGCCTTCCTCCAGTGGTACGGGGGTGGCACACCCCCCGATGCCGCTGCGCGGAGCGTCCGCCCGCCCCGCCCTGTTCAACTGGTTCAGCGCGTCCCCCGCGCTGATCACCGGATACTCGGCGCCCTTCTCGAGGCCCTTCAACTGCCCGCTGCCACCGGTCACTTCACCGTCGGGGCCCACCTGGATACCGGTCGCCCAGCCGTAGGTGGGCAGCCCGTCGACCACCGGGTTCGCGTTCACCACCCGTACCGGGCCCATCAGTTGGCGGGCGTCGAGAGCCGCGTCGTCCTGACCGACCGCCTTCAGTACGGGCGCGGCGGCGGCCTTGGCCGCCTTCTCGCTCACCGGCGACCCCGCGCCGCCCGGCGCCATGTCCTTGCTCGAACACACCGTGGTGCTCTGGCAGTTGTCCGTCCCGCCGGAGCCGTACCTGGCGAACGTCCAGGTGCCCGGCGCCTGCTTGTTCACCCGCAGCAGTGGACCTGAGCCGTCCCCGTCGGAACCCACCTTCCAGACCGTGCCCTCGGCCTGCGGTGTACCCGCCACGCCCAGTGCCTTCGCCAGCCGTGCCACCTCCGCCGCCGATACCGTGCCCTTCGCGCGGTGGACAGCGGCCGTGTCCGGCCCGTCGGGCAGCTTGCCGGCCGCGCGGTAGACCACACCGCCGCCACCCGGATCGGGCTCGCCGACAGCAATGCCCTCGGGGGGCGTCGTCGGGCTGTCCGGGCCGCCCGGCGTCTCGTCGAGCGCGAGCAAGGGAGCCGCGTCGTCACTGCCGCCCGACCGGCTGCCCCCCTCGTCCGCCGCGGTGGCGGCCCAGTACGCACCGCCGCCCCCGGCCAGCAGCACCGCTGCCGCCACCGAGGCGACGGCCAGCCGGGACCGCCGTCGGGGGCGGATCACGTCGTTGTCGGGTCGCTCGGTGCTCACCGGATCGCTCCTTCGACTGCGTTGCCGTCACCGTGACCGTCGCACGGTCATCGCCTGTCCCGCGAGTCGGGGACAACGGTGGGACGGAGCACAGGAGCTCTCGGTTCCCCCATGGGGCATTCGGGGGGTGTCCGGTGCGAGCGGCCGCCGCTCTCAGTCGCCGTACTCGGCCATCGAGTCGATCAGCCGTGCGGACGCGGGCGGAACGGTCACGCCGTGAATCAGGGACGGCGCCACAGGGGTGGGAGCGGCCGTGGCGGGTACCACCCAGTGCGGAGCCATCCGTGCGCAGTCACCGCGCAGCTCGGCCAGGCTGATCTCGGACTCGCGCGGGGCGATGTTCTTCGACATGTCCGCACCGTAGGCACCGCGAGCCTCAGGATAAAAGACCTACTATCGGGTAGTTTTTCCCCCTTCAAGGCGAGTGCGGCGAACGGGTAGCGTGGACTGTCACGCCGTCCCGGGAGCGCAGTCACCCGTTCCCCTCGACCTCCGCAGGAGCAGTCTCCCCGTGCGCATCGCAGTCACCGGCTCCATCGCCACCGATCACCTCATGACCTTCCCGGGCCGTTTCGCCGACCAGCTGGTCGCCGACCAGCTGCACACGGTCTCGCTCTCCTTCCTGGTCGACAACCTCGATGTACGCCGGGGCGGTGTGGCTGCCAACATCTGCTTCGGCATGGGCCTCCTCGGCACCGGCCCGATCCTGGTCGGCGCCGCGGGCTCCGACTTCGACGAGTACCGCGCCTGGCTCGACCGGCACGGTGTGGACACCGGATCGGTCCGGATCTCCGAAGTCCTGCACACCGCCCGTTTCGTCTGTACGACGGACGCCGACCACAACCAGATCGGCTCCTTCTACACGGGCGCGATGAGCGAGGCCCGGCTGATCGAGCTGAAGGCCGTCGCCGACCGGGTGGGCGGGCTCGACCTCGTCTCGATCGGCGCCGACGACCCCGAGGCGATGCTCCGCCACACCGAGGAGTGCCGCTCGCGCGGCATCGCGTTCGCCGCCGACTTCTCGCAGCAGATCGCCCGGATGGACGGCGATGAGATCCGGATCCTCCTCGACGGCGCCACGTACCTCTTCTCCAACGAGTACGAGAAGGGGCTCATCGAGTCCAAGACCGGTTGGACGGACGAGGAGATCCTCGCCAAGGTCGGCCACCGCGTCACCACGCTCGGCGCCCGCGGTGTCCGGATCGAGCGGGCCGGCCAGGAGACCATCGAGGTCGGCTGCCCGGAGGAGGAGACGAAGGCCGACCCGACCGGCGTCGGCGACGCGTTCCGTGCCGGATTCCTCTCCGGTCTTGCCTGGGGCGTCGGCCTGGAGCGGGCCGCCCAGGTCGGCTGCATGCTCGCCACGCTGGTCATCGAGACGGTCGGCACGCAGGAGTACACCCTGCGCCGCACCCACTTCATGGACCGCTTCACCAAGGCGTACGGCCACGACGCCGCCGCCGAGGTCCGCGCCCACCTCGCGTAGTCAGGACAGCCGGCGGACCACATAGGCCGAGCCGCGGTCCGCCGGCTGCTCACCCACGTACTCCTGCTCACGCATCACGCACCACGCCGGGATGTCCAGCCGCGCGGCCTCGTCGTCGGAGAGCACGGTCACCGTCCCGCCCACCGGTACCTCTCCGATCACCTTTGCGAGTTCGATCACCGGGATCGGGCACCTCTTGCCCAGGGAGTCGACGACCAGGGACGTGGTGGCCGCGGGGGAGGGGGCCACCGAAACGGGCGCGCCCAGCTTCTCCCGTACCTCTGACACCACCCCCGGCAGCACCCGGAGGAAGCGGTCGACGTCCTCCGCCGTGGTGCCGGCCGGCAGGGACACCCGGACGTTCCCTTCCGACAGCACCCCCATCGCCCTCAGCACATGGCTCGGCGTCAGCGTGCTGCTGGTGCAGGACGAACCGGACGATACGGAGAACTCCGCCCGGTCCAGTTCATGGAGCAGGGTCTCCCCGTCGACATAGAGACAGGAGAAGGTCACCAGATGCGGCAGCCGCCGCACCGGATCACCGACCACCTCCACGTCGGGCACCAGCTCCGGCACCCGCGCCCGGATCAGGTCCACCAGTGCCCGCAGCCGTACGGACTCCGCCGCCGCCTCCGCACGGACCGCGCGCAGCGACGCCGCCGCCGCCAGGACCGCGGGAATGTTCTCGAAGCCGACGGCCCGCCCCGACTCCCGCTCGTCCGCCGGGCCTTGAGGAGCGAACCGGACCCCCTTGCGCACGGCGAGCAGCCCCACCCCCGAAGGCCCGCCCCACTTGTGGGCGCTCGCCGCCAGCAGTGACCAGCCCGCCGGCACCGGACCCCAGCCCAGCGACTGCGCGGCGTCCACCAGCAGGGGTACGCCCGACGCCCGGCAGAGCTCCGCGACCTCGGCCACCGGCTGCTCCGTACCGACCTCGTGGTTGGCGGACTGCAGACAGGCCAGTGCGGTGTCCTCGCGCAGGGCCTCCCCGTACGCCGCCGCACTCACCGCCCCCGCCCGGTCCACCGGCACCTCGGCGAACGTCCCGCCCTGTGCCTCATGCGTGGCAGCCGCATGGAGCACCGACGAATGCTCGACCGCCGAGACCACCAGGTGGCGGCCGACACGCCGACGCCCGGCGAGCGCTCCGGAGATCGCGGAGTGCACCGCCCGCGTCCCCGAAGAGGTGAAGGTGAGCTCGTCGGGGCGGCACCCCACGGCCTCCGCGGCGGCCTCCCGGGCCGCGTCCAGCAGCAGCCGCGCCCGCCGCCCCTCCCGGTACAGCCGGGCAGGGTCGGCCCAGCCCTCGTCCAGGGCGGCAAGCAGCGCCTGGCGGGCGACCGGGTGCAGGGGGGCGGAGGATGCGGCGTCGAAGTAGGGCACACGTCCACGCTAGCTCGCGCCCGCCAGCATGTCGGGACGGGCCGGTCGCGCAGCCAGGAGAGGGCCCGTCAGATGGCGGCCGGAGGCCCGGATTCCACCCCTTCGGGGTTACGGGCGGCGCGTTGGGCACCCTCCCCGCGCGACCCCAAATAGCGTCCAGTAGGGTTTGGTCCGCATAAACATCCAAACCCCTGCCCGCGTCAGGGCGGCGACCGACCAACGAGACGGCCGCGCCGAACGCGCGGGCGAGACTCTCGGGAAGGCGCTACGTGAGTCCCAACGGCTCCGACCGCTCGTCGCGGCGCCCGATGCGGCGGAAGCTGCCGCAGGTGCTGACTGCGGGCCTGATCCTGGCGACCGCCACCGGTTGCACATACAAGGACTTTCCCCGCCTTGGTATGCCCACGCCGGTAACGGAAGAGGCACCACGGATCCTTTCCCTCTGGCAGGGCTCGTGGGCGGCAGCGCTCGCCACGGGTGTGCTGGTCTGGGGCCTGATCCTGTGGAGCGTCATCTTCCACCGGCGCAGCCGCACCAAGGTGGAGGTTCCTCCGCAGACCCGGTACAACATGCCCATCGAGGCGCTGTACACCGTGGTCCCTCTCATCATCGTCTCGGTGCTGTTCTACTTCACCGCGCGCGATGAATCGAAGATCCTCTCGCTCTCGGCGAAGCCCGCCCACACCATCAACGTGGTCGGCTACCAGTGGAGCTGGGGCTTCAACTACATCGAGAACGTGGACGGCTCGACCGCCACGGGCAACGAGATCCCCAAGGAGCTCGACGCCATCCCCGACCGGTTCCGTAAGCAGTTCCCGCCGGGTGCGGACGGCGTCTACGACGTCGGCGTCCCGGGCACCCGGAACCCGCAGAACGGCAACCCGGGCCCGACCCTGTGGCTGCCGAAGGGCGAGAAGGTCCGCTTCATTCTGACGTCGCGTGACGTCATCCACTCCTTCTGGGTGGTGCCGTTCCTCATGAAGCAGGACGTCATTCCGGGCCACACCAACTCCTTCGAGGTGACTCCCAACCAGGAGGGCACCTTCATGGGCAAGTGCGCCGAGCTCTGCGGCGTCGACCACTCCCGGATGCTCTTCAACGTCAAGGTCGTCTCCCCGGAGCGCTACCAGGCGCACCTCAAGGAGCTGGCCAAGAAGGGCCAAACGGGCTACGTGCCGGCCGGTATCGAGCAGACGAACCCGGCCAGGAATGCGGAGACGAACAAACTGTGAGCATTCTCAACGAATCTCAGGGTGCCGCGGCAGCAGACGACTCGTACGAGGACGAGCTGCCGGTCCGGCGCAAGCAGCCGGGAAATGTCGTCGTCAAGTGGATGACCACCACTGACCACAAGACGATCGGCACGATGTACCTGGTCACGTCGTTCGCGTTCTTCTGCATCGGCGGTCTGCTGGCGCTCTTCATGCGCGCCGAGCTGGCCCGTCCCGGCACGCAGATCATGTCGAACGAGCAGTTCAACCAGGCGTTCACGATGCACGGCACGATCATGCTGCTGATGTTCGCGACGCCGCTGTTCGCCGGGTTCGCGAACTGGATCATGCCGCTGCAGATCGGCGCGCCCGACGTGGCGTTCCCGCGGCTGAACATGTTCGCGTACTGGCTGTACCTCTTCGGCTCGATCATCGCGGTGGCCGGCTTCCTCACCCCGCAGGGTGCGGCCGACTTCGGCTGGTTCGCCTACTCCCCGCTCTCGGACGCGGTCCGTTCGCCGGGTATCGGCGCCGACATGTGGATCATGGGTCTGGCCTTCTCCGGCTTCGGCACGATCCTCGGTTCGGTCAACTTCATCACCACGATCATCTGCATGCGCGCACCCGGTATGACGATGTTCCGCATGCCGATCTTCGTGTGGAACGTCCTGCTGACCGGTGTGCTGGTCCTGCTGGCCTTCCCGGTGCTCGCCGCCGCGCTCTTCGCGCTGGAGGCGGACCGCAAGTTCGGGGCGCATGTATTCGACGCGGCCAACGGCGGCGCACTGCTCTGGCAACACCTCTTCTGGTTCTTCGGCCATCCAGAGGTGTACATCATCGCGTTGCCATTCTTCGGAATCATTTCCGAAGTGATCCCGGTGTTCAGCCGGAAGCCGATGTTCGGCTACATCGGCCTGATCAGCGCGACGATCGCCATCGCGGGCCTGTCCGTGACCGTGTGGGCGCACCACATGTACGTCACCGGCGGTGTGCTGCTGCCGTTCTTCTCGTTCATGACGTTCCTCATCGCGGTACCGACCGGTGTGAAGTTCTTCAACTGGATCGGCACGATGTGGAAGGGATCGCTGTCCTTCGAGACACCGATGCTGTGGGCCGTCGGCTTCCTGATCACCTTCACCTTCGGTGGTCTGACCGGCGTCATCCTGGCCTCGCCCCCGATGGACTTCCACGTCTCGGACTCGTACTTCGTCGTCGCGCACTTCCACTACGTCATCTTCGGCACCGTGGTCTTCGCGATGTTCTCCGGATTCCACTTCTGGTGGCCGAAGTTCACCGGCAAGATGCTGGACGAGCGGCTCGGCAAGATGACGTTCTGGACGCTGTTCGTGGGCTTCCACGGGACGTTCCTGGTGCAGCACTGGCTCGGTGCCGAGGGCATGCCGCGTCGTTACGCGGACTACCTCGCCGCCGACGGCTTCACCGCGCTGAACACGATCTCGACGATCTCCTCGTTCCTGCTCGGCCTGTCGATGCTGCCGTTCTTCTACAACGTGTGGAAGACCGCCAAGTACGGCAAGAAGGTCGAGGTCGACGACCCGTGGGGGTACGGCCGTTCGCTGGAGTGGGCGACCTCCTGCCCGCCGCCGCGGCACAACTTCCTCACCCTGCCGCGGATCCGTTCCGAATCCCCGGCGTTCGACCTGCACCACCCGGAGATCTCGGCGCTCGAGCAGCTGGAGCATCACTCCGAGGCTGACAAGGCCCTCGCGGGTGGCAAGGAGGCCGGCAAGTGAAGATCCAGGGCAAGATGTTCCTCTGGCTGAGCGTCTTCATCCTCGCCATGGCAGTGACCTACGGCGTGTGGTCGAAGGAGCCGGCCGGTACCACCGCGCTCGTCCTGGCCTTCGGCCTGAGCGTCATGATCGGCTTCTACCTGGCCTTCACGGCGCAGCGGGTCGACGCGATGGCTCAGGACAACAAGGAAGCCGATGTCGCGGACGAGGCCGGCGAGGTGGGGTTCTTCTCCCCGCACAGCTGGCAGCCGCTCTCGCTGGCCGTCGGTGGCGCCCTCGCCTTCATGGGGGTCATCTTCGGATGGTGGCTGCTCTACTTCTCGGCCCCGGTCATCCTGATCGGCCTGTTCGGCTGGGTCTTCGAGTACTACCGCGGTGAGAACCGCACCCAGTGACACCGCTCCACCTGACGGGGGCCCGCACTTCTCATGTGAGAGGTGCGGGTCCCCCGTTTGCAGTCACCCCGCGCGCTGAAACTGATGAATCTTCTTAGCGTGGTGACCATGAACACGCCGCGCATTCGTCCCGTAGTGAGCTGCACGCTGCTGGTCATGACCCTGGTTGCAGGGGCGACCGCCTGTGGTGGGCCACACGGTCATCCACTCGCCGAACAGCCGTACGACGCGGCGGACGAGATCACCTCCAACGCCCCTGAGGGCAACAAGAAGGCCGATCCCGACAAGCCCCTCGAAGTGACCGCCAGCGGTGACGACGGCCGGATCACGGACGTGGCCGCGGTGGACACCGCCGGGCGCCACCTCGCGGGCGAACTCTCGGCCGACGGGCTGCGCTGGCACTCCACCGTCCCGCTCGCGGCCGGCACCCGCTACACCGTCAGGGTCAGCGTCGAGGACGACGACGGTGCTCCGGGCAGCCGTACGCTCTCCTTCGAGACGGCCCCGGCGAAGAAGCTCCTGAATGTCACCTTCGGCCCGCACGCGGGCACCTATGGCGTCGGACAGCCCATTACGGCGGAACTCAGCGCTCCGGTCAAGGACAAAGCCGCCAGGGCCACCGTGGAGCGCGCACTGAAGGTCCGCTCCACGCCCTCCGTGACGGGCTCCTGGTACTGGGTCGACGACAAGATCCTGCATTACCGCCCGCAGACGTACTGGCCGGCCCGGGCAACGATCGAGGTCAGCAGCAACATGGCCGGCATCAGGGTCACCAAGGGGCTGTACGGAGCCCCCACGAAGGCGTTGAAGATCACTACCGGCGACCGTATCGAGGCCATCACCGACGCCGCCGCGCACTCCATGACGGTCAAGCGCAACGGAGAAGTGATCAACACCATTCCGGTGACCACCGGAAGGCCCGGCTTCGACACCCGCAACGGTGTCAAAGTCGTGCTGAGCAAGGAGTACTCCGTACGCATGCGCGGGGAGACCATCGGCATCTCGGAGAATTCCAGCGACGGTTACGACCTGATGGTCTACTACGCGACCCGCGTCACCTGGAGCGGTGAGTACGTGCACGCCGCCCCCTGGTCCACCGGCTCACAGGGGTACGCGAACGTCAGCCACGGCTGTACGGGCATGAGCAACGCCCAGGCCCAGTGGTTCTTCAACACCGTGCGCGAGGGCGACCTCGTCTCGGTCGTCGGCAGCCAGGGCGCCACGATGACGCCGTTCGACAACGGCTACGGCGACTGGAACCTGTCCTGGGCCAAATGGCAGCAGGGCAGCGCCCTGCAGAACAACGCCACCCCGGACGGGTCGACGGTGGAGGCGGCGCGCCTGCGCCCCGAGGTCTGACCGGCCAGGGGAGTGCGCCGAACCTCGAAGGGACATGAAGCAGCCCGGCCCGCGGCGGAACCGCGGGCCGGGCTGCAGCAGGACTCAGGACTGTACGCAGAGCCTGCTGCGCAGCAGAGCGGCCAGGGCGTCCGCGAACTCGACCGGCTCGACCGGAAGGGTCACCGCGGCGTCCGCGCGGCTCCACGTGGCCAGCCAGGCGTCCTGCGGGCGCCCGATCAGCAGCAGTACCGGCGGGCAGCGGAAGATCTCGTCCTTGATCTGCCGGCAGACGCCCATGCCGCCCGCCGGAGCCGTCTCGCCGTCCAGCACGCACACGTCGATGCCGCCGTTGTCCAGCGCGGTCAGGACGGCGGGCAGCGTGGCGCACTCCACGAACTCCACCGGTGGCACGTCCGCCGCAGGCCTGCGACCGGCGGCGAGCCTCACCTGCTCACGGGTGTTGGCATCGTCGCTGTAGACCAGGACCGTGGCGGTCGGCTGCATTGTTCCTCCGTGACATCTGTGTCTTCGGGGCTCTCGGGCCATGAACCGATGCGCGGATCGTACTCCGACCGACAGCGTGTCAGCACCGGTAATGACACCGATTCGATGGGCCGTTCGGGCAGGACACACCCTGCTGACACACCGAACGGCACCCCCCGGAGTGAGGGCGGGATAAGCGACCGACATAATGTCGGTCGTGGCGACAGCAACGACAGTAGAAACCGGGCACGCGCACCCGTCGGTCAATCGACCGAACCTCACCAGCGTCGGAACCATCATCTGGTTGAGTTCCGAGCTGATGTTCTTCGCGGCCCTCTTCGCGATGTACTTCACCCTCCGATCGGTGATGGGACCCGACCACTGGAAGGAAATGGCTTCCGCCCTGAACTTCCCGTTCTCGGCGACGAACACCACGATCCTGGTGCTCTCCTCCCTCACCTGCCAGCTCGGCGTCTTCGCCGCGGAGCGGGGCGATGTGAAGAAGCTCCGTGCCTGGTTCGTGATCACGTTCGTGATGGGTGCGATCTTCATCGGAGGCCAGGTCTTCGAGTACACCGAGCTGGTGAAGAAGGACGGCCTCTCGCTGTCCTCCGACCCGTACGGCTCGGTGTTCTACCTGACCACCGGCTTCCACGGTCTGCATGTGACAGGCGGTCTCATCGCCTTCCTGCTCGTACTGGGCAGGACATACGCGGCCAAGAGGTTCACCCATGAACAGGCGACCGCTGCCATCGTCGTGTCCTATTACTGGCACTTCGTCGATGTCGTGTGGATCGGCCTCTTCGCCACGATCTACATGATCAAGTAACCGGGCTCGAACCCGAACCACATCCAGCATCGACGCAGAAGATCCTGACACCGGGGTAATCCGTGAAAAAGCTCTCCGCACGACGACGCCATCCGTTGGCGGCGGTCGTCGTACTACTCCTCGCGCTTGCGGCTACTGGGGGGCTGTACGCCGCGTTTGCGCCCGCGAGCAAGGCGCAGGCCGACGACACCGCCCAGTCCCTCGCCATCGATGAGGGCAAGAAGCTGTACTCCGTCGGTTGCGCCAGCTGCCACGGAGCCGGCGGTCAGGGCTCGTCCGACGGGCCGAGCCTGGTCGGCGTGGGCTCTGCCGCCGTCGACTTCCAGGTCGGCACGGGCCGTATGCCGGCCCAGCAGCCGGGTGCCCAGGTACCGAAGAAGAAGGTCATCTACACCCAGGCCGAGATCGACCAGCTCGCGGCGTACGTCGCGTCGCTCGGCGCCGGCCCGATCGTGCCGACCGAGGACCAGGTCAGCCCTGACGGTGCGGACATCGCCAAGGGTGGCGACCTGTTCCGTACCAACTGCGCGCAGTGCCACAACTTCACCGGCGAGGGCGGTGCCCTGACGAAGGGCAAGTACGCGCCCAGCCTTGAGGGCGTGGACCCGAAGCACATCTACGAGGCCATGCAGACCGGCCCGCAGAGCATGCCGTCCTTCCCCGACTCGACGATGCCCGAGCAGCAGAAGCGGGACATCATCGCGTACGTCAAGACCGTGAACAGCGCCGAGTCCGAGACCCCTGGTGGCCTCAAGCTGGGCGGGCTCGGTCCGGTCAGCGAGGGTCTGTTCGCCTGGATCTTCGGTCTGGGCGCACTCGTCGCAGTTGCCGTTTGGGTCGCGGCCCACACCGCTAAGGCCAAGAAGTCATGAGTAGCCAAGAGAAGATTCCAGAAGAGAACCTGCCCGCTGAGCAGGAAGCCGCGCACGGCGCGGTAGAGGGCGCGGACGACCCGTTCGCCGACCCGGGGCTGCCGGCCCACCGGCCGCGCATCCAGGACATCGACGAACAGGCCGCGAAGCGCTCCGAGCGTACGGTCGCGTTCCTGTTCGTGCTGTCCATGCTGGCGACCATCGGCTTCATCGCCTCGTACGTCATCTTCCCGGTGGACAAGATCGTGTTCATCTGGCCGTTCGGCCATGTGAGCGCGCTCAACTTCTCCCTCGGGCTGACCCTGGGCGTGGCCCTCTTCGCGATCGGCGCGGGCGCCGTCCACTGGGCGCGCACCCTGATGTCCGACGAGGAGGTCGCCGACGACCGGCACGCCATCGAGGCGGAGCCCGAGGTCAAGGCGAAGGTCCTCGCCGACTTCGCGGCCGGTGCCGAGGAGTCCGCGTTCGGCCGGCGCAAGCTGATCCGCAACACCCTGTTCGGTGCGCTGGCCCTGGTGCCGCTCTCCGGCGTGATGCTGTTGCGCGACCTCGGCCCGCTGCCGGAGAAGAAGCTCCGTCAGACGCTGTGGTCCAAGGGCAAGCAGCTCATCAACATGAACACGATGGAGCCGCTGCGTCCCGAGGACGTCGCCGTCGGTTCGCTGACCTTCGCCATGCCCGAGGGCCTGACGGAGGACGCTCACGACTTCCAGACGCAGATCGCCAAGGCTGCGCTGATGATCATCCGTATCCAGCCGGAGAACATCAAGGACAAGCGCGAGCGCGAGTGGGCCCACGAGGGCATCGTGGCCTTCTCGAAGATCTGCACCCACGTCGGCTGCCCGATCAGCCTGTACGAGCAGCAGACGCACCACGTGCTCTGCCCGTGCCACCAGTCCACCTTCGACCTCTCCGACGGCGCCCGCGTCATCTTCGGTCCGGCCGGTCACTCCCTTCCGCAGCTGCGGATCGGTGTGAACAGCGAGGGCAACCTCGAGGCGCTCGGTGACTTCGAAGAGCCCGTCGGTCCTGCATTCTGGGAGCGCGGATGAGTACTGCGACCGACACGAAGCGCAAGGCGCCCGCCGGCGAGCGGGTGGCCGACTGGGCGGACGGCCGGCTCGGGATCTACTCCCTGGCCAAGGCCAACATGCGCAAGATCTTCCCGGACCACTGGTCCTTCATGCTCGGTGAAGTCGCCCTCTACAGCTTCATCATCATCATCCTCACGGGTGTGTATCTGACGCTGTTCTTCCACCCGAGCATGAACGAGGTCGTGTATCACGGCTCGTACGAGCCGATGCAGGGCATCCGGATGTCCGAGGCCTACGCCTCGACGCTGGACATCAGCTTCGACATCCGCGGTGGTCTGCTGGTCCGCCAGATCCACCACTGGGCCGCGCTGATCTTCCTCGCCGCCATGTTCGTGCACATGATGCGCGTCTTCTTCACGGGTGCCTTCCGCAAGCCGCGTGAGATCAACTGGCTGTTCGGCTTCCTGCTGTTCGTGCTGGGTATGTTCACCGGCTTCACCGGCTACTCGCTCCCGGACGACCTGCTCTCCGGTACGGGTGTCCGCTTCACCCAGGGCGCGATCCTGGCCACGCCGATCGTCGGCACGTACATCTCGATGTTCCTGTTCGGCGGAGAGTTCCCCGGCGGCGACTTCGTCGCCCGGTTCTACTCGATCCACATCCTGCTGCTGCCGGGCATCATGCTCGGTCTCGTGGTCGGCCACCTGATCCTGGTCTTCTTCCACAAGCACACGCAGTTCGCGGGTCCCGGCCGCACGAACAAGAACGTCGTCGGTATGCCGCTGCTGCCGATCTACATGGCGAAGGCCGGAGGCTTCTTCTTCCTGGTCTTCGGTGTCATCGCGGTCATCGCGGCGATCGCCTCGATCAACCCGATCTGGGCCATCGGTCCGTACCGTCCGGACCAGGTGTCCACCGGCGCCCAGCCCGACTGGTACATGGGCTTCGCCGAGGGTCTGATCCGCGTGATGCCGGGATGGGAGATCAACCTGTGGGGTCACACGCTCGTCCTGGGTGTGTTCATCCCGCTGATGGCCTTCGGCCTGGTGCTGGCCGTGATCGCGGTCTACCCGTTCATCGAGTCCTGGGTCACCGGGGACAAGCGCGAGCACCACATCCTGGACCGCCCGCGCAACGCCCCGACCCGGACGGCGTTCGGCGTCGCCTGGATCACGGAGTACATCGTCGTCTTCATCGGCGGCGGTAACGACCTCTGGGCCACGCACTTCGATCTCTCGCTGAACTCCATCTCGTGGTTCGTCCGGATCTTCATCTTCGTGGGCCCGGTCCTGGCGTTCCTCGTCACGAAGCGGATCTGCCTCGGCCTTCAGCGCCGCGACAGGGAGAAGGTGCTGCACGGACGCGAGTCCGGCATCATCAAGCGCCTGCCGCACGGTGAGTTCGTCGAGATCCACGAGCCGCTCAACCCCGCGCAGCTGCACACGCTCACCGCGCACGAGCAGTACAAGCCGGTCGAGATCGGTCCGACGGTCGACGAGAACGGTGTCGAGCGCAAGGTGCCCGCGATGCAGAGGCTGCGGGCCAAGCTCAGCAAGGGTTACTTCGGCGAGCACAACCAGATCGAAAAGCCCACTGCCGAGGAGTACAAGGAGATCACCAGCGGCCACGGCCACCACTGATCGCCTCAACTGATCGCCACAGCGGGAGCCCCGTCCATTCGATGGACGGGGCTCTTTGCTGTCCCGGGCGCTCGATAGGGTGGGGTCCATACCTTTTCGGCTGTGGACCCCCAGGAGCGGACCATGAACGTTGTGACCCCGGTCGGCGGCGACAGCGTGGCGGCTCGTTCCTGGCCCGGCGTACTGAACGCCCTGCTGCGCGGCCAGGACCTGACCGCCGACGACACCGCGTGGGCGATGGACAACATCATGAGCGGCGAGGCGACCGACGTGCAGATCGCCGGTTTCGCCGTCGCCCTGCGCGCCAAGGGCGAGACCGTCGACGAGGTCACCGGACTCGTCCGCGCCATGTACGAGCACGCCACCACGATCCAGGTGCCTGGCCGCACGGTCGACATCGTCGGAACCGGCGGCGACCTCGCCAAGACGGTCAACATCTCCACGATGTCCGCGATCGTCGTCGCGGGCACCGGAGCCAAGGTCGTCAAGCACGGCAACCGCGCCTCCTCCTCGGCCAGCGGCGCCTCCGACGTCCTGGAGAAGCTCGGCGTCAATCTGGAGCTGGCCCCGCAGCGCGTCGTCGAGGTGGCGGAGGAGGCAGGCATCACCTTCTGCTTCGCGGTGAAGTTCCACCCCGCCCTGCGGTACGCGGCACGGGCCCGCAAGGAGCTCGGCGCGCAGACCACGTTCAACATCCTCGGTCCGCTCACCAACCCCGCCCAGGTGCGCTCCCAGGCCATCGGTGTCGCCGATCTGAAGATGGCCCCCATCGTCGCGGGCGTGCTCGCGGCGCGCGGCAACTCGGCGCTGGTCTTCCGCGGCGACGACGGTCTGGACGAGCTGACGACCACGGCGACCTCCCGGATCTGGGTGGTCCGGGACGGCGAGGTGCGCGAGGAGGCCTTCGACCCGCGCGACGTCGGCCTCCAGCTGGTCCCCGTCGAGGCGCTGCGCGGCGCCGACGCCTCGTACAACGCCGATGTGGCCCGCCGGCTGCTGGCCGGTGAGACCGGTCCGGTGCGCGAAGCGGTGCTGCTCAACTCGGCGGCGGCGCTGGTGGCGCTGGACCCGGGTGAGGGCACTCTGAACGAGCAGCTGGCCGCCGGGATCGCCAAGGCCGCCGAGTCCATCGACTCGGGTGCGGCCCGGGCGGCGCTGGAGCGCTGGGTGACGGTCAGCAACGCCTGACCGAACGGGAAATGCCGACCGGGGCGCAGTCCAGATCTTGGACTGCGCCTTGCGCGTCGACCCACGTATGGCAAGATGCTGGGCAGGTCATGAGTGACAGCGACTACGGCCCCGGCCCGCTGTCCGGCAACCCTCCGTCCGTGGCGGGGTGCCCCGGGTGAAGACCAGGCCGTAGGCAGCGAGGTCTGCGGCAAGCGCGGACCCCTCGACATCTGTGAATGTCACATCCCTGGGGTCCTGGTCCTCAAGGAGCCTCTTGTGAGCAAGCGAATGCGATAGGGCCCGGTCCGGCCCCTCTCCGCAACCCCCTTTTTCTTCCTCCTGCGCTGCCGCGTACCCGCCGGCGCAGTGAATTCGCCTGCCTCTTACGGGAGTTCGCCATGTCTGTCGTCACCGCTGCCGCCGACCGTTCCATTTGTTCCCCGCTGCCTGTTCTGGGCAAGGATGTAACTGTTCCGCTCGTTACCGGCGGAGAAGTCACCTATGCCGCCCTGGACTACGCGGCCAGTGCCCCGGCCCTGCAGCGGGTGTGGGACGACGTCGCCGCGTACGCCCCGTACTACGGCAGCGTCCACCGCGGCGCCGGCTACCTCTCGCAGCTCTCCACGGACCTCTTCGAGAACAGCCGCAAGGCGGTCGCGGAGTTCCTCGGCTGCCGCGCCGGGGACCAGGTGATCTTCACCCGGTCGACGACGGACTCGCTGAACCTGCTGGCCGGGGCGGTCCCCGCCGACTGTCAGGTCTTCGTGTACGAGACCGAGCACCATGCCTCGCTGCTGCCCTGGCGCGACGCCCGTGTCACCTACCTCAATGCTCCCCGCACCCCGGCCCAGGCCATCGAGACGCTGGAGCGGGCGCTCGCCGGCCGTGACCCGTACGGCCCCGCGCTGGTCTGCGTCACCGGCGCCTCGAACGTCACCGGTGAGCTGTGGCCGGTGAAGGAGCTGGCCGCCGCCGCCCACGCCCACGGCGCCCGGATCGTGCTGGACGCCGCACAGCTCGCGCCGCACCACCCGGTCGACATCGACGAGCTCGACGTCGACTGGGTCGCCTTCTCCGGACACAAGCTGTACGCGCCGTTCGGCTCCGGTGTCCTCGCGGGCCGCGCCGACTGGCTGCAGGACGCCGAGCCGTACCTGGCCGGTGGCGGCGCCTCCCGGAAGGTCGCCCGGCGCACCGACGGCGGTGTGGACGTGGAGTGGCACTCCACCGCCGCCCGGCACGAGGCCGGTTCGCCCAACGTCATCGGTGTCTACTCCATCGCCTCCGCCTGCAAGGCGCTCACCGAGGCCGGCTTCGACCGCCTCGTCGCCCGCGAGCAGCAGCTCGTCACCCGGGTCCGCGAAGGCCTTGCCGAGGTCCCTCAGGTCAAGGTGCTGTCGCTGTTCGGCGACGACGCCCCGCGGGTCGGCGTCATCTCCTTCGTGGTGGAGGGCTGGAACAGCTCGCACTTCGCGGCGGCGCTCTCCGCCGAGTACGGCATCGGGGTACGCGACGGACTGTTCTGCGCCCACCCGCTGGTGCGCACCCTGCTGGGCAGCGACCCGCAGGACCCGGGCGAGTGCGGTGCGCCGGAGGCCGAGCCGGGCGAGCGCTCGCTGAACGCGATCCGGGTCAGCTTCGGCGCCGGTACGCCGGACGAGCACATCGAGCGGTTCGTCCGCGCGGTCAAGGAGCTGGTGAGCGAGGGTGCCCAGTGGAAGTACCGCACCGAGGACGGCCGCTGCGTCCCGGACCGGGGCACGGCTCAGGTCTGACCGGCCGGGCACCGAGGCCGTAATACTTCGGCCGGGGACGGGCAGCTGCCCGTCCCCGGCCGAAGTATTACGGCGTGATGTGGCGTACCTACGCGTCGAGACCGATGGCGAAGGCGGCTTCCAGGTCGTGCTGCGAGTACGTACGGAACGCGACATGCGTGTCGGTGCCCTCGACGCCCGGGATCTTGCTGATCCGGCCGGGGATGACGTCCGCCAGATCGTCGTGCTTGGCCACCCGGACCATGGCGATCAGGTCGTACGTGCCGGTGACCGAGAAGACCTCGCTGACGCTGTCCAGCGCCGCGATGGACTCGGCGATCTCGGGAATCCGGTCCACGCTGGTTTTGATGAGCACGATCGCGGTGATCACGGCTGGCTTTCTCCCTCGGTGGCCGTGGCTGGAGTCTTCACTCTAGCCCCACGGCGGTAGCGCCCCCAGGCGTAGAGGAAGCCGGTGGCGAAGCCGACCACATGGGCGAGATAGGCCACCCCCGGTCCGCTGCCCGCACCCTGCGCCGCCATCCACTGCAGGACGAACCAGAAGATCAGCACGATCCAGGCGGGAAAGCGCAGTGGCAGGAAGAGCAGGAACGGGAAGAGGCTGGTGACCCGGGCCCGGGGGAACAGGTACAGGAACGCCCCGAGCACCGCGGAGATCGCCCCCGAGGCGCCGACGAGGGTCTGGTCGGAGCTGGCGTGCGCCGCCGCGTACGCCAGCAGGGCGAGATAGCCGCAGCCGAGATAGAAGAAGGCGAACTCGGCACGGCCCATCCGCTCCTCGGCCATCGCCCCGAAGACGTACAGGAAGAGCATGTTGCCGAGCAGATGCAGCCAGCTGCCGTGCACGAAGAGTGCGGTCAGCGGGGTGAGCAGGGCGTGTGCCGAGCCGCCCCACAGCTCGGCGGGGATCACCCCCCAGCGTTCGAAGTACCCGGCCTGTGCGGCGAGCAGGGTGTCGGCGGTGCCGTACGTGGGGTTGAACCCGGAGAGCGGGCTGATCAGGAAGATGGCACAGCACAGGCCGATGAGGGCATACGTCACCGGGGCACCGCCCGCGGTGGCGGCGCGCAGGAGCCTGCCGGTCGGTCCGCCCGTCACAGCACGCCGTTCGATCATGAACAGAGCATGACGCAAGGTAATGGAACGGGGCAGACCGCCTCGCCGTGCCGATGGGTATGCACAAGGCCGTAGGGTTACAGCAGGACATCCGCAGTTCGACGGCGCACCGCGAGATCCTGGGCAGGCAGCAGCACGACGCTCGACGAAAGAGGACGCAACGATGACGACGGTTCCCCAGCCGACCGACGGGACCCGCTGGCGCTGCACGCTCTGCGGGAATCTCACGCGCTTCGACGTGACGCGTTCGTCCAAGGTTGTCGAATACGTGCATCTCGACCTCGCAGGAGAAGCGACCGTCGAAGAGCGCGAGGTGGTCAGTGAGACCATCGAGTCGGTCCGGTGTCGTTGGTGCAACGCGGTGGACCAGATCGAACTAGTCGACAGGCCGGGTGCCGACTCCTGACGGGGCCGTGCGGACAGACATTTGGGGTGACGGATCGTGGAGCAGCCCGCAAGCGGCGCCGAACCGGCAGATGGAGCCGGCGACGCCGTCGAGGCGCTCGACCGCCCGCTGCCCGAAGGCGTACGGCGGCGGGTCGTCGCGCTGGTCTCGGACGCGTTCGGTGGCCTCACGGTCACCGAACTCCCGGCCCAGCTGAGGCAGTACGCCCGCTTCACCCCGACCCGGCGCGCCAAGTTCGCCGGGAACGCGATGGCGGCCGCCCTGGAGAGCGACACACTGTTCCGCCAGCGCATCGGAGAACGGCTCCGGGAGTCGCAGCCCGAGCTGACCGCGGCTGTGGAGGCAGGGGCGCCGCCCGCTGCCGCCGACCCCGTCGATGTGGCCGCCGCGGCCTATGTGCTGCGCCCGGTCGGCTGGGTGAAGCTGGTCGCCGCAGCCGGCGAGGAGGTCCAGCGGGCCGACGCCGAACGGGCCGACGAGGAGAGCCGGCGCGAACTGGAACGGCTGCGCGAGGAACTCGCCCAGGCCCGGACCCAGACCAAGAGCGAGACCGAACGGCTCCGCGGTGAGCTGGACGCGGCCCGCAAGGAAGCCGACGCGCTGCAGCGCAAACTGCGCTCCGCCCTGAGCGAGGTCAAGCGCGGTGAGGCAGCGGTGCGCCGGGGCAAGGCCGAGACCGAGACCGTACGGACCGAGGCGGCCGCGCGGATCTCCGCGGCCGAGAGCGAGACCCGGCGGCTGCGGGCCCGGCTCGGAGAGGCGGAGGCGTCCGTCGAGGCGAGCCGCAGGGCAGCCAGGGAGGGCCGCTCGGTCGAGGACATGCGGCTGCGGCTGCTGCTCGACACGGTGCTCGACGCGGCCCGCGGGCTGCGCCGCGAACTGGCCCTGCCGCCCTCTTCGATCCGCCCCGCGGACAGTGTCGACGCGGTCGAGCCCGGTGCGATGTCGCCCAAGGACATTGCCGCCAGGGCGCTTTCGGACACCGACCCGGCCCTGCTCGACCAACTGCTCGCACTGCCGCAGGCGCATCTGATCGTGGACGGCTACAACGTCACCAAGACCGGCTATCCGCAACTGCCGCTGGAGAAGCAGCGACTGCGGCTGCTGGGCGGTCTCGCGGTGCTCGCGGCGCAGTCCGGCGCCGAGATGACCTGCGTCTTCGACGGGGCCGAACTGGCCGCTCCGGTCCTGCTCGCACCGCCGCGCGGGGTGCGGGTGCTCTTCAGCAAGCCAGGTGTCACCGCCGACGAGCTCATCCGTCAACTGGCCCGCGCCGAACCGCCGGGCAGGCCCGTCGTCGTGGTCTCCACCGACCGCGAGGTGGCGGACGGCGTCGCGAAGGCGGGGGCCAGGCCCGTTGCGTCCGTCTTGCTCCTGAAGCGACTTTCGCGTGTTTAGTGCTAGTTGTGGTGACTTGCCGGAATTTACAGAACGGTCCGTCAAGCTGCGGCTACACGCGGTGTGATGTGAGTAAAGAAGTGACCGTTGGGGCGAGATTTTGCTTGTGAGGATTTGAACTGATCACAAGATGGTCACTAAGGTCGGGCCTCGAACCTTCGCACGGTTGATCACCCATCCGGGGTGACAGCGAAGGAACCGCCGAGTCCGTGACGTGCACGGAGCCGGGGATCCGATCCCCCACAACCCGGTAGGCGGCTCGAGGAAGAAGGAGCTCGCCTTCGTGGCGTCCCACCGTCGTCCCAAGCAGCCGAGCCGCACCCGCGTGACCGTGCTCACCGCGACCGCCGCCGCGGCCGTTGCCCTGACCTCCCAGGCCGCCCACGCCGACCCCAAGCCGACCAAGAGTGAGGTCAAGGCGAAGGTCGACAAGCTCTACCACGAGGCGGAGACGGCCACCGAGAAGTACAGCGGGGCCAAGGAGCAGCAGCAGAAGCTCGAGAAGCAGGTCGGTGCGCTGCAGGACAAGGTGGCCCGCGGCCAGGAGGAGCTCAACACGCTCCGCAGCGGCCTCGGTTCGCTCGCCGCCGCGCAGTACCGCTCCGGTGGTATCGACCCGTCCGTGCAGCTCTTCCTCGCCTCCGACCCGGACAGCTTCCTCGACGAGGCCTCGGCCCTCGACCAGTTGACGGCGAAGCAGACCGAGTCCCTGGAGAAGATCCAGGAGAAGCAGCGGGCCCTCGCGCAGCAGCGCAAGGAGGCCCAGGACAAGCTGGCCGACCTCGCGGACGTCCGCAAGACGCTGGGTGAGAACAAGAAGAAGTTCCAGGGCAAGCTCGCCGAGGCGCGGAGCCTGCTCAACACCCTGACCGCCGCCGAGCGCGAGAAGATGCGCCAGGACGACCTGCGCGCGAGCCGCGCCGCGGGCAGCCGGGTCGACCTGGGCAACGAGGTCCCCGCCTCCGCCCTCGGCGCCGCCGCTCTCCGGGCCGCCGCCACCCAGCTCAACAAGCCGTACGTCTCCGGCGGCACCGGCCCCAGCTCCTACGACTGCTCGGGCCTCACCCAGTGGGCCTATGCCCAGGCCGGCGCCGCTATCACCCGCACCACGTACACCCAGATCAACCAGGGCACCCAGATAGGCCGCAGCGCCCTCAAGCCGGGCGACCTGGTCTTCTTCAACAACACGGCGCACGTGGGCCTGTACGCGGGCAACAACACCGTCCTGCACGCCCCGAAGCCGGGCGCGGTGGTCCGCTACGAGTCGATGAACACCATCGGCAGCTTCCAGGTCGGCGTGCGCATCTGACGACGCCCGAACGGGCGAATTCCGACGCCCTGACCAACTACCCGCCCCGCCGGAGACCACAGGTCACCGGCGGGGCGGCGGCTTTCGCACCCGTCACCCGACCGCCACGGCCGTTGGGCGCTCCGTAGTCGCGCGGCTACTGTCTGCCTGCTGTGCAGCTCCCGTCCGTCGGTCCGCCCGCCCCGGGCGGCAGGGGGCTGCGCACCTCTGCGTACAGCGGAAGGGAGTGCGGCGTCCTGTGGTGTCCCATCGCCGTTCCACACAGCCCGGCGCCAACCGGAGCGTCCGGATCACAGTCCTGTCGGCGGCGACCGCTGCCGCCGCACTCGGGGCGGCCACCGCGAACGCCGAACCGCAGGACACGCCCCGGACCGCCAAGGCCGAGGTCGACCGGTTGTACGGCGAGGCCGAGCGCGCCACCGAGCAGTTCAACAAGGCCGGGGAGGACGCCGTGCGGCTGCGCGGCGAGGTGATCCGGGCCCAGGAACGGGCGGCCCGCGACCAGGAACAGATCAACCGGCTCCGCACCGCGGTCGGTTCGGCCGCCGCCGCGCAGTACCGCGCAGGCTCCATCGATCCCTCGCTCGCCCTGCTGCTCTCTTCGGACCCGGACAGCTACCTCGACCGGGCGGCCACGCTCGACCGGCTGAACGTCCGTCGGGCGAGCACTCTGCAGAAGCTCCAGCGCGCCCGGCGCGGGCTCGCACAGGCCCGGGCGGAGGCCGCCCGCTCGCTGGCCGGTCTGGAGCGCAACCGGGCCGCCGCCGTCCGCCACAAACGGACCGTCGAGCAGAAACTCGAGCGGGCCAGGCAGCTGCTGAGCTCGCTGCCGGGCGCGGACCGGGCGGCCTTCGGCCGGGCCTCGCGCACCGGCCGCGACGACGTCTTCCCGGGCATGATCGATCTGCCGCCGGGTTCGTCCCGGGCGGCGGCCGCCGTGATGGCGGCCCGGCACGCCGTCGGACGCCCGTACATCTGGGGTGCCAACGGGCCTGCGGGGTTCGACTGCTCCGGGCTGATGCAGTGGGCGTACGCCCAGGCCGGTGTCAGCCTGCCGCGCACCTCCCAGGCCCAGCGGTACGCCGGACGCATGGTGCCGCTCTCCATGGCCCGCCCGGGCGACCTGGTCGCGTACCGGGCGGACGCCAGTCACATCGGGATGTACGTCGGCAACGGCCAGGTGATCCACGCCCCGTACCCGGGCGCCCCGGTCCGCTACGACCCGGTCGGCATGATGCCCGTCTCGTCGGTCACCCGTATCTGACCCGTACCCTCGACCGGGTGGCTGATCAGGGACGTACGGCAGGCCGGGGACGTGACGGACGGTGGTGCGCGGCGGGCGCGGCACTCGCCGCTCTGCTGCTCGCATCCGCCTGCACGGCCCCCGCCGCCACCTCCCCCGACACCACGGCCCGCGACGTCCGCGCCACCCTGGACCGCCGAGCCGCCGCCGTCCTGGACCACGACCCGGACGCCTATGCGGCCACGGTCGCCCCCGGAGCCACCGGGCTGCGGACGGCCCAGCGCCGTGAACTGGCCAACCTGGCCGACGTGCCGCTGAGCTCGTGGACGTACGAAGTGACCGACGTGCACGAACACGGCGCCGCCAGGGCCACCGCCGACGTCGAACTGCGGTACCGGATCGCGGGCTACGACAGTGCCCCGGTCACCACCGACCGGGTCCTCGACCTGGAGCGGCACGGGGCGGACGGCCGCTGGTACATCGCCGCCGACCGGGCCGGGAAGGACGGCGGCCGGCAGCTCTGGCAGCAGGGCGACGTGCGGGTCGTACGCGGCACGCACAGCCTCGTCCTCGGCGTCGGCCGCACGCAGGAGGAGTTGCGCCGGATCGCGGACACCGAGGACCGCGCGGTGCCCGCCGTCTCCGCCGCCTGGCCGGAGCGCTGGGCCGCCCGCGTGGTGGTGGTCGTGCCGAAGACGGTCGACGACATGGCCGGGCTGCTCGGGGCACCGGTGGCGAACTACCGGGGCATCGCGGCCGTCACCACCGGGGAGACCGGCGGACCGGGCCGGACGCCCGCGGACCGGGTGATCGTCAATCCGCAGGCATACGCGATGCTCGGCACGTTCGGACAGCGGGTCGTGCTCACCCACGAGACCGCCCATGTCGCCACCCGCGCCCGTACCTCCGCCGCCACCCCGACCTGGCTCTCCGAGGGCTTCGCCGACTGGGCGGCCTACCGCGCCGAGGACCGGACCCCCGCACAGGCCGCGCCGGAACTGGCGGAAGCCGTCCGGAGCGGCGAGCTGCCCGTCGCACTCCCCACGGACGAGGACTTCCGCTTCGGTGGCGACTCCGGGCGCCTCGCGAGGGCGTACGAGGGCGGCTGGCTGGCCTGCGCGCTGATTGCCGACCACTGGGGCGAGAAGAAGCTGTTCGCCCTCTACCGGGCCGTCGGGGGGCACTCAGGGCGGGACGGAGCGGTGGAGCAGGCCCTGCACGAGGTGCTCGGCACGACCGAGCAGGACTTCACGGCGCGCTGGCGGGAGTATCTGCGGTCCCGTCTCGGCTGACGTCCCCGGCCGGTGCGGACCCGCGGTAGGGGACCGGCCGGACCGGCACCGGCTGCTCCGGCCTCCCCGGCTCGGTCACCGTCCGCCGCCACAGCCGCCTCGCCGCGACCAGGGTCGCCGCGACCAGCAGGCCATTGCGTACGAACATCAGCGTCACGCCCGTTGCGTCGCTGGTCACCACGTGGATGAATCCGAGCGGGAACTCCAGTTGCGTGACGCCCGTCGCGGCCAGTACCAGTCCGGCCGGCAATCCCATCCGGCCGGACCGGAAGACCAGGCAGACCGCCGCAAGACCGACCAGCCACAGCATGTACTGGGGGCTGATCACCCGGCTGGTGGTCGTGAACAACAGGACCGCCGTGAACGCCGCGTCGGCCGTGGTGCTCGCCCCGGACGTGCGGGCC
The DNA here is from genome assembly GCF_036248255.1 of Streptomyces sp. NBC_01717. NCBI lineage: Bacteria > Bacillati > Actinomycetota > Actinomycetes > Kitasatosporales > Streptomycetaceae > Streptomyces > Streptomyces sp. NBC_01717. Next base: position 6,726,740 of record NZ_CP109178.1, read on the forward strand.
CGCAGCCGCCACACCAGCAGCCAGCCGCAGGCGATCAGGCTCAGACCGAGCGCCAGCGTGCTCACCAGCGGTACGTGCGGACCGATGAACTCCAGCGATCCGTAGTTCAGCTCCACCCGGCCCTGCCAGCCGAACTGCCGCGCCACATGGAATACCAGCGCGCCCAGCGACTCGACCTCGGTGCCCCGGTCGCGCTGGAAGCCGAGAAAGGCCAGCGCGCCCGGCATCGCAGCCGCACACGCCACCAGCAGACCGGCCGCCGTCACCGCGGCGGCCGTCCACGAGCGGCGGGTGTGCTCCCCGCGCGCCGTGCCGACGAGCAGCAGCACCGGCCACACCTTCAGCAGCGCACCGAAGGCGGCCAGCGCCCCCAGCACCCGCGGATGCCGCGCCCCCGCCAGCAGCGCCGCCACCGCGACCGCCGTCACCATCACGTCGTAACGGGCGTACGCCGTCGTGCCGAGCAGCGGTACTCCCGCCACCCAGACCCAACCGCCCGCCGTCCGCCTGCCGGCCTGCCGGCCCGCGTACAGCAGCAGGCCCAGCACCAGCGCGTCGCACAGGCACACGAGGACGAAGAAGGCCGAGGTGTAGTCCAGGAACGGCAGCAGGGCCGGGGAGAGGATGGCGAGCGCCGCGACGGGCGGGTACTGCCAGGTGACGTCGGACTGCGGGTACGTACCGCTCTTCAGCACCTCGGACCAGCCGTGGTAGATCATCGAGACGTCACTCGTCACGTCCGGGCCCGGCAGCGTGATGACCTTCAGGACACAGAGCAGCAACACGGCCCTGGTGAGGGCCCACACCGCCACGGGTGCGAGAAATCTGCCGGTGCCGCCTGCTGCCGTCATGGCCGCACTCATTCCCTTCGCCGGTGGCTCGATGAGCCATGATGCACGGCGTCTCTGTGCGGGAGCCATCAGGCCCAGCGGTTCGGTACTGTCAGCGGCGATGGACAAGACCCTGATCGTGACCAATGACTTCCCGCCCCGACCCGGCGGTATCCAGGCATTTCTGCACAATATGGCACTGCGCCTGGACCCCGGACAAATTGTCGTCTACGCCTCCACCTGGAAGCGGAGCCCCGAGGGTCTCGCGGCCACCGCCGCGTTCGACGCCGAGCAGCCGTTCACCGTCGTCCGCGACCGTACGACGATGCTGCTGCCGACCCCCCGGGTGACCCGGCGCGCGGTCCAATTGCTGCGCGCGCACGACTGCACATCCGTCTGGTTCGGCGCCGCCGCCCCCCTGGGGCTGATGGCACCGGCGCTGCGGAAGGCCGGCGCCCGGCGCCTGGTCGCGACCGCCCACGGGCACGAGGCGGCCTGGGCCCAACTCCCTGCGTCCCGGCAGCTGTTGCGCCGGATCGGCGAGGGCACGGACACCATCACGTACCTCGGCGAGTACACCCGCTCCCGGATCGCGGCCGCGCTCACTCCCGAGGCCGCGAGCCGTATGGTCCGACTGCCGCCCGGCGTCGACGAGAAGATCTTCCATCCGGACTCCGGCGGTGGCCGGGTCCGGGCCCGGCTCGGGCTCACGGACCGGCCCGTCGTCGTCTGCGTGTCGCGGCTGGTGCCCCGCAAGGGGCAGGACACCCTGATCCTCGCGATGCCCGCGATCCTGGCACGCGAGCCGGACGCCGTACTGCTGATCGTCGGCGGCGGACCGTACGCCAAGGAGCTGAAGAAGCTCGCCGAGGAGACGGGCGTCAGCGACTCCGTACGGTTCACCGGACCGGTGCCGTGGGAGGAGTTGCCCGCCCACTACGGCGCGGGCGACGTCTTCGCCATGCCGTGCCGCACCCGCCGCGGCGGACTCGACGTCGAGGGCCTCGGCATCGTCTACCTGGAGGCGTCCGCGACCGGACTGCCGGTGGTGGCGGGCGACTCCGGCGGCGCCCCCGACGCCGTACTGGACGGCGAGACCGGCTGGGTGGTGCGGGGCGGCTCCGTGGAGGAGTCCGCCGACCGGATCGCCACCCTGCTCGGCGACCCGGAGCTGCGGCAGCGGATGGGGGAGCGGGGCCGGGCCTGGGTCGAGGAGAAGTGGCGCTGGGACCTGCTGGCGGAGCGGCTCAGAACACTGCTGTGAGACACAGCGATGCCCGGCGCGTCCTGCGCCGGGCATCGCACTGTTCTCAGCCGCAGTTGCCCCAGCTCATGCGACCGCCGCTGGCGTTGGCCCCGGCCTGTCCGTCCGGCCCGGTGTTGATCGAGCCCCAGTACTTCACGCACTTGCCGGCGGCGCTGCCCCGGACCGGCCCGGCGTAGCTGGTGTAGTTGCCTTGGTCGACGTACGTGTTGCCGTTCTGGATGATGAGCTGGGCGGTGGTGAAGGTGGCCGTGCCCGTGTACGAGGTCTTGACCGTCACGACACAGTTCTTGCCGTTGCCGCTGCTGTACATCAGGTAGACGGTACCGGCCACCGTGCCGCTGCTGAACTTCACGGGGGACGAGGCGACGACGGAGTAGCTGTGACCGTCGGCCCCGCAGACCGCGGTCGGACTGGCCGCGGCCGCTGCCGCATCGGCCGTGGCAGGCACCGCCACGAAGGCGGAGGCTGCCACGGCCACGACCAGACCGGCCCGCTGGAAGGCAGTACGCACAGGGGTCTCCCTAGGGAAGCGGATCAGTTCGAGTGATCCCGACCCTTGCACCGCCCCCGCATGGGGGACAAGGCCAGCTTTCGGCCAACGACCCGGTCAGCGCTGGTAGATGGACTCGACCTCGTCCGCGAAGTCCTTCGCCACCACATTTCGCTTCAGCTTCAGCGACGGCGTGATGTGGCCCGCCTCCTCGGTGAACTGCGAGGCAAGGATGCGGAATTTACGCACGGACTCCGCCTTGGACACCGCCGCGTTGCCGTCGTCCACCGCCCGCTGCACCTCGGCCAGCAGCTCCGGGTCCTCGCGCAGCGACACCGCCGTCGAGCCGGCCGGCTTGCCGTGCTCCGCGGCCCAGTGGCCGAGGAACTCCTCGTCCAGGGTGATCAGCGCACCGACGAACGGCCGCCCGTCGCCGACCACCATGCACTCGGCGACCAGCGCGTGGCTGCGGATCCGGTCCTCGATCACCGCGGGTGCGACGTTCTTGCCGCCCGCCGTGACGATGATCTCCTTCTTGCGGCCGGTGATCGCGAGATAGCCGTCCTCGTCGAGGGTGCCGATGTCGCCCGTGTGGAACCAGCCGTCGGCCAGCGCCTCGGCCGTCGCCGCCTCGTTGTTCCAGTAGCCCGCGAACAGGTGCTCGCCGTGCAGCAGCACCTCGCCGTCGTCGGCGATCCGGACGACCGATCCGGGCAGCGGCTGGCCGACCGTACCGATCTTCTGCCGGTCCCACGGGTTGAAGGCGGTGGCCGCACACGTCTCGGTGAGGCCGTAGCCCTCCAGCACCGTGAAGCCGATGCCGCGGTAGAAGTGCCCGAGCCGCTCGCCCAGCGGCGCGCCGCCGGAGATCGCGTACTCGCCGCGGCCGCCGAGTACGGCCCGCAGCTTGCTGAAGACCAGCCGGTCGAACACCTTGTGCTTGAACTTCAGGCCGATGGACGGGCCTTCGGGGGTGCCCAGCGCGCGGCTGTACGCGATCGCCGTGTTCGCGGCCTTGTCGAAGATCTTGCCCTTGCCGTCGGCCTGCGCCTTGGCACGCGCCGAGTTGTAGACCTTCTCGAAGACCCGCGGCACACCGAGGATCAGCGTCGGCCGGAACGAGGCCAGCTCATCGGTGAGGTTCTTGATGTCCGGGACGCAGCCGAGCTTGATGGGCGCCATCACCGACGCCACCTCGACCAGCCGTCCGAAGACATGGGCCGCGGGCAGGAAGAGCAGAACGGAGCACTCGCCGGTGCGGAAGAGCGGCCTGAGCCGCTCCACCACATTGCCGCACTCCGCGAAGAAGCTGCGGTGCGTGAGCACACAGCCCTTGGGACGGCCGGTGGTGCCCGAGGTGTAGACGATGGTCGCCGGGTCGTCGGCTCTGGCGCTCGCGCCGCGCAGGTCGAGGGTCTCCTCCGAGACCTGGGCGCCCGCCGCGGTCAGCTCGTCGACCGCGCCCTTGTCGATCTGCCAGACGTTGCGCAGGCCGGGCAGCCGGTCGCGCACGGAGGTGACGGACTCGGCGTGCGCGTCGCTCTCGACGAGGACCGCGACCGCGCCCGAGTCGCCGAGGATCCACTGGACCTGCTCGGCGGAACTGGTCTCGTACACCGGGACGGTGACCGCCCCGGCGCTCCAGATCGCGAAGTCGAGCAGGACCCATTCGAAACGGGTACGGGACATGAGTGCGACCCGGTCGCCGGGCTCGATGCCCGCGGCGATCAGGCCTTTGGCGGCCGCTCTGACCTCGGCCAGGAACTGGGTGGCGGTCACATCGGTCCAGACGCCTGCCACTTTGCGGCTCATCACCGCGACGTCGGGATGCTGCGCGGCATTGCGGCGGATGAGATCCGTCAGGTTGCCGTCCGAGGGGACCTCGTACAGGGCCGGAAGGCTGAACTCGCGCAAGACTGCTGCTCCTCATCGGGCTCCGGTGCCACGGCACTGTGTGACGCACCGGATGCGGTCCAAGATTGGCGGGTGCTCAGTGGGGTGAGCACGACTGGACTGCTCGGACGTTACCCATCAGTACTCGGTTCCGGATAGGGGGTTCCGGCCAGATGTTTTATGCGTCACACATATTGGTGGTCCTTGCGCGCACAGTAGTGCACCCGGGTTACGACCAGGAAGTAACCGCAGGTCCGGCGGCTCTACCCATGCTGCGCACGTCGTCCTAGGGTGATCGTCATGCGAGCCGGACCGAACAGCCGTGATGCCGCCACCGCACGCCGCACCCGCATCCATGTGGTCAGTGACGTGCATGGGAACACCGAAGCGCTGGCCCGTGCCGGGGATGGCGCGGACGCGCTCGTCTGTCTCGGCGACCTCGTGCTCTTCCTCGACTACGCCGACCACTCGCGCGGTATTTTCCCCGATCTCTTCGGTGTCGAGAACGCCGACCGGATCGTCGAACTGCGCACCGCCCGGCGCTTCGAGGAGGCTCGGGACTTCGGTCGCGGTCTCTGGGCGGGCCTGGACCGCAACGCCGCCATCGTCGGCGCGGTGCGCAAGCAGTACGCCGAGCTGTTCGATGCGTTCCCCACCCCCACGTACGCCACCTACGGCAACGTCGACATCCCCGATCTCTGGCCCGAGTACGCCCGTCCCGGCACCACCGTCCTGGACGGTGAACGCGTCGAGATCGGAGGCCGGGTCTTCGGTTTCGTCGGCGGCGGACTGCAGACCCCGATGCGCACCCCGTACGAGATCAGCGACGAGGAGTACGCCGCCAAGGTCGAGGCGATCGGCGAGGTGGACGTGCTGTGCACGCACATCCCGCCCGACGTCCCGGAACTGACGTACGACACCGTGGCGCGCCGCTTCGAGCGCGGCAGCCGGGCGCTGCTCGACGCGATCCGCCGGACCCGCCCCCGGTACGCAGTTTTCGGCCATGTCCACCAGCCGCTGGTCCGCCGGATGCGGATCGGCGCCACCGAATGCGTGAACGTCGGGCACTTCGCGTCGACCGGCCGGCCATGGGCCCTGGAGTGGTGACCAGGACCGGCGACCGGGACCGGTGGGCCGTGCCGACCGGACCCTGGGACGATGCGCCCCGCGCACGCGATAGCCTTCTGGCGGCAGGCCTCTGCCGACCGACCGGTACCCCGCACTGGAGGAGCCACAGCGATGGCTGAACACACCAGCTCGAGCATCACGATCGAGGCGGCACCGGCCGACGTCATGGGCGTGATCGCCGACTTCGACCGCTACCCGGAATGGACCGGCGAGGTCAAGGAGGCCGAAATCCTCGCCAAGGACGACAACGGCCGCGCCGAGAAGGTCCGCCTCGTCCTCGACGCCGGTGCGATCAAGGACGACCACACCCTCGCGTACACCTGGACCGGCGACCACGAGGTCAGCTGGACCCTGGTCAAGTCCCAGATGCTGCGTGCCATCGACGGCTCCTACGCACTGGCCCCGATCGGTGACGGCAGCCGCACCGAGGTCACCTACCGGCTGACCGTCGACGTCAAGATCCCGATGCTCGGCATGATCAAGCGCAAGGCCGAGAAGGTCATCATCGACCGCGCCCTGGCCGGTCTGAAGAAGCGCGTCGAGTCCGTCCCGCAGGGCTGACCCGGTGCGTACGGTCCTCGTCACCGGCCCCGGCGGCGCCGGCCGTACCACCGTCGCGGCGGCGACCGCACTGGCCGCCGCCCGCCGCGGCCACCGCACGCTGCTGCTGTCCGCCGACGCCATACCCGGCTTCCCCGACGCCACGGAACCCACCGAGGTCACCGATGGACTCCGGTTCGCCCGCGTCGACTCCGGCGAGCACTTCCGCACCGAACTCCTGGCTCTCCAGGACCAGGCGTCCCCGGTACTCGACCTGCTCGGCGGCAACCGGCTCGACGCCGAGGAGCTGACCGAACTCCCCGGCAGCGGCCAACTCGCCCTGCTGCACACCTTGCGCCGCGCCGCCGAGGGCGACTGGTCGCACGACGGCCACGAGCTTCTCGTCGTCGACCTGCCGCCGCTGCGCGAGGCCCTCGCCGTGCTCGCCCTGCCCGAGCAGCTGCGCCGCTATCTGCGCCGCCTGCTGCCCCCGGAACGCCAGGCCGCCCGCGCCCTGCGCCCGATGCTCGCCCAGCTCGCCGGCGTTCCGATGCCCGCCCAGTGGCTGTACGAGACCGCCGCCCGCCGCGACGCCGAGCTGGCCGCCGTCCAGACGCTGATCGAGGACCGGGGTACCACGGTCCGCCTCGTCGCCGAACCCGGACCCGCCGCCGAGGACGCCCTGCGCACCGCCCGCACCGGACTCGCCCTGCACGGGCTGCGCGTCGACACCCTCACCGTCAACCGGGTGCTGCCCCGTCACTCGTCCGACCCGTGGTTCGCCGCGCTCGCCGCACAGCAGGAGAAGTGCGTCGACCACTGGTACGAGGAGTGGGCGCCGGCCACCTCCTTGTGCGAGGTGGCCCACCTCGGCCGGGACCCGCAGGGGCTCGACGACCTCACCCTTCTCGGCACCGGGGCGAACCGGACCGCCACCGAGGCGGCGGGCGACGGGGGAGACGGCTTCGAGGGCGACCGTCTCGCCTTCGAACCGGCCGACCGGACCGGCGGGCGCGCCGACAACCCCTGGTGGATCGAGGGCCCGGGCGTCCCGGACGGCCCCGAGGGGGGCCTGGTCTGGTGCCTGCCGCTGCCCGGAGCCGTCAAGGAGGAACTCCAGCTGGTGCGGCGCGGCGACGAATTGCTCCTGACCGTCGGCCCGTTCCGCCGGATCGTGGAGCTGGAGTCCGCGCTGCGCCGCTGCACCGTCTCCGGCGCGGCGCTCACCGACGGTGTGCTGCGCGTCCGGTTCACCCCGGACCCGGGCCTGTGGCCGCGGACCTCCTGAACGGCGTACCACCGTTCGGGTAACGTCGGTAGTGCGTGTCCCGTATGCGCCACCGTACGTGTCCCGTACGCGTCACCGTCCGCAACCATGTCGCAGGAGTCCGCCATGAGCGAAGCCACCGATCGTCCCGTCGACGACGACGCGTGGGCGAAGGCCTGCGCCGAGGATCTCGAAGCGGAGAAGGCCCGCCGCCGCGCCCAGCACGGCCCGCCGCCCGGCTCCGCCGCCGAAGAACTGCGCAAACTGGTCGATGCCGTGGCCGACAAGGTCGCCGCCCTCCAGTCCCCGCTGTTCGGCGTGGCGGCCCAGGGCGCCGTACAGCAGGTGATCAAGCAGGCGAAGTCCGTCGTCGAGCCGGTCATCGAACGCAACCCCGATGTCTTCGACCACATCGCCGCGGCCGGCAGCGAACTCCTCGCCGCCTACCGCTCCGCCGTCGAGAGCCAGGAACGTCGCTGGACCCAGGGCGCCTCCGACTCCGGCGGCCCCTCGAAGAAGGCCGACGACCCCACCGACCCGCGCGACGGCGGCACCGGCGGGGGCGAACACATCGACCTGGACTGACCGGCACCGATAGGGCGGGGACCGGTGCTCGGGTACGGTTGCCCATAGCGGGGCTCGACCGAAACTGAGGGATTCATGGGACTCACCATCGGCGTCGATATCGGCGGCACGAAGATCGCGGCTGGAGTGGTCGACGAAGAGGGCCGGATCCTCTCGATGTTCAAGGTGCCGACCCCGCCGACGGCTGAAGGCATCGTGGACGCGATCGCGGCGGCGGTAGCCGGCGCGAGCGAGGGACACGACGTCGAAGCAGTCGGCATCGGCGCTGCCGGATACGTCGACGACAAGCGCGCCACGGTGCTGTTCGCGCCGAACATCAACTGGCGGCACGAGCCGCTCAAGGACAAGGTCGAGCAGCGCGTCGGCCTCCCGGTCGTCGTCGAGAACGACGCCAACGCAGCGGCCTGGGGCGAGTACCGCTTCGGCGCCGGCCAGGGCCACGACGACGTCATCTGCATCACGCTCGGCACCGGCCTGGGCGGCGGCATCATCATCGGCAACAAACTGCGCCGCGGACGCTTCGGCGTCGCCGCCGAATTCGGCCACATCCGGGTCGTCCCGGACGGGCTGCTCTGCGGCTGCGGCAGCCAGGGATGCTGGGAGCAGTACGCCTCCGGGCGTGCGCTCGTCCGGTACGCGAAGCAGCGCGCCAACGCCACCCCGGAGAACGCCACGATCCTGCTCAGCCTCGGCGACGGCACGGTGGACGGCATCGAGGGCAAGCACATCAGCCAGGCCGCACGCCAGGGCGACGCGGTGGCGATCGACTCGTTCCGCGAGCTGGCCCGCTGGGCCGGCGCCGGACTCGCCGACCTCGCCTCGCTCTTCGACCCGTCCGCGTTCATCGTCGGCGGAGGCGTCTCCGACGAGGGCGAGCTCGTGCTCGACCCGATCCGCAAGTCGTTCCGGCGCTGGCTGATCGGCGGCGAATGGCGCCCGCACGCCCAGGTGCTCGCGGCCCAACTGGGCGGCAAGGCCGGACTGGTGGGCGCGGCGGACCTGGCCCGGCAGGGCTGAACCACCCGGTCACGGACATCACCGGACGCCCGTCGCGCCCCCTGTGGGAGCGGCGGGCGTCCGTCGTATCGTGAGCGGTATGGTCCTGACGCCGCTGCCCGACTCCCGTACCGAGCCGGATGGTTCGGCCGTCATCAGAGTGCTCAGCTACAACATCCGGTCGATGCGGGACGACCGCGAGGCCCTGGCCCGCGTCATCCGCGCCTGCGCACCCGATCTGGTCTTCATCCAGGAAGCCCCGCGCTTCTTCCGCTGGCGCAAGCGCGCCGCCTGGCTGGCGGCCCACACCGACCTGGTGCTCCTCTCCGGCGGCGCCACCGCGGCCGGGCCCCTGCTGCTCTGTTCGCTGCGCGCCACCGTGGAACGAACGGAGGATCTGCTGCTGCCACGCACCCCTGGACTGCACCGCAGGGGGTTCGCCACGGCGGTGGTGCGGATCGCGGGCACCCGGATCGGTCTGCTGAGTTGCCATCTCAGCCTGCGGCACGACGAACGCCTGGCCCAGGCAGATCTGCTGCTCGACCGGCTGGATGCCATGCAGGTCGAGCACGCCATCGCGGCCGGCGATCTCAACGACGGCCCGGAGGGGAAGGCCTTCCGGCTGCTGGCCGGGCGGCTCCAGGACTGCCGGTCGGTCCGGCCGTGGGGCGCCGACCGGACCTTCCCGGCGCACGATCCGCGCCTGCGCATCGACGCGATCTTCGCGACCGCCGGGATCGAGGTCCTCGGCTGTGGAGTCCCGTCGGGGCTGCACGGCATCACCGAGCCGGACCTGCGGGCGGCCACGGACCATCTGCCGGTTCTGGCAGCACTCCGGGTGCCCGCCCTCGCCTCCCTCGCCGAACCGGCTTGATCCCGGGGGCGGCTGGTCGCACTGCCCCGGGAGCCGTGTCAGACGACCGCGCCGCGCCCCGGATCGTCGTCGTCCTCGTCGGTGTCCTGCATCCGCGCGACCAGGGTGACGAAGCCGCCCAGGAAGCCGCCGACGCAGAGCGTGGTCAGCCACCACGTCATGTCCCACTGCAGCAGCACCGCGATCAGCAGCAGTACCGGCCCGCCGACGACCGCGAGCCAGGCGAACTTCGCCGGGACGTCGGCCTCCGGCAGCGGCGGCGGCTCCGGCGGGACGAAATGCCCCTCGTCGTGGTTGTCCGCGTCGTCCCCGTCGGCCGGCTCCGTCACCTCGTAGTCACGCGGACCGTTGACACCGGGCGCGAAGACGACCGAGCTGCCGAGCGGCTTCTCCGGCGGCTTCGGGGGCCCCTGCTTCCCGGCACCCTTGTCGGGGTCCAGGACGTTGCGCTGATCGTCCTCCAGCTGCGCGAGGTCATCGATCGACTTGAACGGCTTGGCACCCGGCGGGTCCGGCGGCTCCTCGCCGTACCCTGCGACGATCGCTTCCCAGACGGCCGCCTCGTCGATCGGGTCGCCCTCGCCCCTGGGCCTTGCCGGGGCATCCTGCGCACCCGCGCCCCCGTCGGGCACGGCCGCTCCCTCGGTGGGGCGCGGTTCGCGCTCCTCCTCGCTGCCCGCGCGCTCCGCGTCGTGCTCAGCCACCGGATGTGCTCCCCTTCTTTCCGACGCTCGGAGCGAGGCGGCCGATGAACGAAATGCTCTCGTCGAAGATCCGCTCCGCATCGTGGTCCAACGTCGCCACGTGGTAGCTCTGTTCCAGCAGGATCTCCTCGACATCCGTGGACGACACCCGGCTGAGGATCCGCGCCGAGTCGGCCGGCGGCACCACGTGGTCCTGCGGGCTGTGCAGCAGCAGGAGCGGCTGGGTGACCTGCGGCAGATCGGTGTCGACCAGCCGGAAGAAATTCCGCAGCGAATGCGCCGCGTGCAGTGGCACCCGGTCGTAGCCGATCTCCACGGAGCCGTCCCGCGCGATGTCGTTGGCCACGCCCTTCGTCGACGGCAGCAGATGACGGACGACCGGCAGTGCGTACGCCGCCAGGCCGTGCACCTTGTTCCCGGGGTTGACCAGAACCAGGCCGCTGATCGCGTCCCCGTGCTTCGCCGCCAGCCGCAGCGCCAGCGCGCCGCCCATCGACAGCCCGAAGACGAAGACCTGACTGCACCGCTCCGACAGGGCCCGCAGCTCCCTGTCCACCTCCGCGTACCAGTCCTGCCAGCCCGTGACCTGCATGTCCTGCCAGCGCGTGCCGTGCCCGGGCAGCAGCGGCAGCGAGACCGTGAGTCCGCGCTCCGCCAGATGGTCGGCCCAGGGACGCAGCGACTGCGGTGAACCGGTGAATCCGTGGCAGAGGAGGACGCCGACCTCTCCGCCCTCGTGGCGGAACGGCTCGGCTCCAGGAAGGACCGGCACGGGGGTCTCCTGTTCGTGAGGCTCGAAGGGGAGCGAAAGGGGGGAGTGCAAGAGGATTACTTCACCGTACGCGACCGGGCTGACACCGACCAGGGTCGTCACCGGTCACAGCCGTGCTTCGGCCCCGTGCCGGGCAGGAACGGCAGCGGCACCACGGGTTAAGGTCAGTGCGACAGCACACAGGAGGCACCCGAGTTGATCTACGGCGCAATGAAGTTCTCCATCGGCGGGTCATTGAAGCTCGCCTTCAGGCCGTGGGTGGAGGGCCTGGAGAACATCCCCGCTCAGGGGCCGGCGATCCTCGCGAGCAACCATCTCTCGTTCTCCGACTCCTTCTTCCTGCCGGCCGTCCTGGACCGCAAGGTCACCTTCATCGCCAAGTCCGAGTACTTCACCGGACCCGGCGTGAAGGGCAGGCTCACAGCCGCCTTCTTCAAGGGCGTCGGCCAGGTCCCGGTGGACCGCTCCGGGGCCCGCGGTGCCGGTGAGGCGGCCATCAAGGCGGGCATAGAGGTCATCGAGAGCGGTGGACTCTTCGGTATCTACCCGGAGGGCACCCGGTCGCCCGACGGCCGGCTCTACCGCGGCAAGCCCGGCGGACTGGCCCGCGTGGCCCTCGCCACCGGAGCGCCCGTCATCCCCGTCGCGATGATCGACACGGAGAAGATCCAGCCGCCCGGTCAGCTGATGCCCAAGCTGATGCGCCCCGGTATCAGGATCGGCAAGCCGCTCGACTTCAGCCGGTACCACGGCATGGAGGGCGACCGCTTCATCCTGCGCTCGGTCACCGACGAGGTGATGTACGAGATCATGAAACTCTCCGGCCAGGAGTACGTCGACATCTACGCGACCGCGGCAAAGCGGCAGATCGCGGACGAGGCGAAGCGCAGGGCCGAGGAGGAGAAGCACGCGGGCGGAAAGCCCGGAATGCAAGGGTGACGAATCGGTCCGGTGCGTAACCGCGCCGGCGTCCGTCGGGGGGTGGGGGCATGGCCAAGCGCGAGCGGGTCGTACGCATGTCGGTCGAGCAGCCGCTGTGGCGTGCGCTGACCGCGTACCGGATTCTGACGATGCTCTATGCGAGTCTGCTCGCCGTCTTCGGCCGGGGCGAGTACGAGCGGCCTTGGGTGGCCTTCGGCTACCTGGTCGTCATGGCCGCCTGGACCCTCGCCACGCTCCCCAAGGTCGCGGGCGCGGTGAGCTGCACCAAGCGCTTTCTCGGTGCCGACCTCGCGCTTGCTCTGGTCGGTATTCTGCTGACCCCGCTCGCGGACTTCGACGCCCAGCACATGGACGGCTCGACCCTGCCGTCCATCTGGACCGCGGGTTCCGTCCTGGCGTTCGCGATCAAGGGCGGCTGGCGGTGGGCGGCCTTCGCCTCCACCTTCGTCGCCGCAGCCAACATCGTCGAGCGCGGCGAACCCAGCCGCGACACCTTCCACAACGTCCTGCTGGTCTGGGTCGCCGCCATCGCCATCGGTTACGTCGTCGAGGTGGCCAGGGCCAGTGAGCGCACCCTGGCCCGCGCCCTGGAGATCGAGGCCGCCACCCGGGAACGCGAGCGGCTGGCCCGCGGCATCCACGACAGCGTTCTCCAGGTCCTCGCGATGGTGCAGCGCCGTGGCACTGCGCTGGGCGGCGAGGCGGCCGAGCTGGGCCGGATGGCCGGGGAACAGGAGGTCGCCCTGCGCACCCTGGTCTCCAGCGGACTGGTGCCCACCACCCGGGTCTCCGAGGACGCCGCCGAGGGCGCGGTGGTCCGTACCGTCGAGGTCGACGACGAGGAGGACGGCCCGGCCGGCGGGGCCGCATGCGATCTGCGCTCCCTGCTCGCCCCGCACGCCGGCTCCCGGGTCAGCTTCGCGGAGCCCGGCGCCCCGGTACTGCTCGCTCCGGCGGCGGCGAAGGAACTCGCGGCCGCTGTCGGTGCCGCCCTGGACAATGTGCGGGTGCACGCGGGCCAGGACGCCCAGGCCTGGATCCTCGTCGAGGACTGGCCGGACGAGGTGATCGTGACGGTCCGGGACGACGGCCCGGGCATTGCGGAGGGGCGGCTGGCGCAGGCAGAGGGGGAGGGGCGGATGGGGGTCGCCCTGTCGATCCGGGGGCGGCTGCGTGACCTGGGCGGCACGGCAGAGCTGATCTCGGTGCCCGGCCAGGGCACCGAGGTCGAGTTGAAGGTCCCAAAGGTTTCGAGGACTCCGAACGATTCACGGGGGAAGGCAGGTTCCGGCCGATGAGCGCGGACAACGTGACGAAAGCGACCGGCGCGACGAGCGCGGCGGGCGGGCAGGGCGCCACGCAGCGGGGGATCAGGGTGATGGTGGTCGACGACCACCCGATGTGGCGCGACGCCGTCGCCCGCGATCTCGCCGAGTCGGGCTTCGACGTGGTGGCGACCGCCGGTGACGGCCCGCAGGCCGTACGCCGGGCGAGGGCCGTCACCCCTGACGTCCTGGTGCTCGACCTCAATCTGCCGGGGATGCCCGGCGTCCAGGTCTGCAAGGAGCTCGTCGGCTCCCATCCCGGCCTGCGGGTCCTGGTGCTCTCCGCGAGCGGCGAGCACGCCGACGTACTGGAGGCGGTGAAGTCCGGCGCCACCGGCTATCTGCTCAAGTCGGCCAGTACGCAGGAGCTGACCGAGGCCGTGCGGAGCACCGCGGTCGGCGACCCGGTCTTCACCCCGGGCCTCGCCGGACTGGTGCTCGGCGAGTACCGCAGGCTGGCCTCCGAGCCGGTGCCCGTCGCGTCCGACGAGCCGAAGGCCCCACAGCTGACCGACCGGGAGACCGAGGTGCTGCGGCTCGTCGCCAAGGGGCTCTCGTACAAGCAGATCGCCGAGCGGCTCGTCATCTCGCACCGCACCGTCCAGAACCACGTCCAGAACACCCTGGGCAAACTCCAGCTGCACAACCGGGTGGAGCTCGTGCGGTACGCGATCGAACGCGGCCTCGACGACGTCTGAGAGCAGGAACGCCGAGAGCGACTGCGCCTCGGCGACACGGGTGATCAACTCCGGTTTATTGCGCGGGAATTGACCTTCCGACCCATCCCTGAGTGACCTGGATCACCATTAGCGTGGTCGTAGCGAGCTCACTTCGGCGAAGGGATGCTTCCATGCGGGTCGGAGTACTGACCGGGGGCGGCGACTGCCCCGGGCTCAACGCGGTCATCCGCGCCATCGTCCGCAAAGGCGTGCAGGAGTACGGCTACGACTTCATCGGCTTCCGGGACGGCTGGCGCGGCCCGCTGGAGGGGGAGACCGTCCCGCTCTCCATCCCGGCGGTGCGCGGCATCCTGCCGCGCGGCGGCACCATCCTCGGTTCCTCGCGCACCAACCCCCTCAATGCGGAGCACGGGGTCCGCCGGATCAGGGACAACCTCGCCAAGTACGAGGTCGACGCGCTCGTCACCATCGGTGGCGAGGACACGCTCGGCGTGGCGGCGACCCTGTCCGACGAGTACGGCATCCCGTGCGTCGGCGTTCCCAAGACCATCGACAACGACCTTTCGGCCACCGACTACACCTTCGGTTTCGACACGGCGGTCGGCATCGCGACCGAGGCCATCGACCGTCTGCACACCACCGCCGAGTCCCATATGCGGGTCCTCGTCGTCGAGGTGATGGGCCGCCACGCGGGCTGGATCGCGCTCCACTCCGGGCTGGCAGGCGGCGCTAACGTCATTCTCATCCCCGAGCAGCGCTTCGACATCGAACAGGTCTGCGCCTGGGTGACCTCCCGCTTCCGGGCAAGCTACGCACCGATCGTCGTCGTCGCCGAGGGCGCCATGCCCGCCGAGGGGGAGCTGATCCTCAAGGACGGATCCCACGACTCCTTCGGCCATGTCCGGCTGTCCGGCGTCGGTGAATGGCTGGCCAAGGAGATCGAGCGGCGCACCGGTAAGGAGGCCAGGACCACGGTGCTCGGCCATGTCCAGCGTGGCGGCACCCCCAGCGCCTTCGACCGCTGGCTGGCCACCCGCTTCGGGCTGCACGCCATCGAAGCCGTCAGGGACGGCGACTTCGGTGTGATGGTCGCCCTGCGGGGCACGGACATCGTGCGGGTGCCGATCGCGGAGGCGACCGCCCGGCTCAAGACGGTCGACCCGGCGCTCTACACGGAGGTCGGCGTCTTCTTCGGCTGAGCACGGCGGGGGTACGGGCCGTATATTCGCGGCTATCCGGTCCGTACTCCTGCCTGTCTGGAGAAACCGTGGAAATCCTGGCATTCGGTGTGCAGTCCGACGAGAAGCCGCTGATCGAGAAGGCCTTCGCCGGACAGCACGAAGTCCGTTGCCTGGACGTCTTCCTCAACAAGGACACCGCGCCCATCGCGGCGGGCTACGAGATCATCTCCACCAGTGTCAACGCCGATCTGGGCAGCAGCGTGCTGCAGACCCTCGCCGCGGGCGGCACGCAGATGATCGCCCAGCGTTCCACCGGCTTCAACAACATCGACCTGGACGTCGCCGAACGCCTTGCGCTGCGGGTCGCCCGGGTCTCCTTCTACTCGCCGTACGCGGTCGCCGAATTCGCCTGGACGCTCGCCATGGCGGTCAACCGACGGATCATCCGAGCCGCGAGCCGCACCCGCGACTTCGACTTCCGCCTCGACGGCCTCCTCGGCCGGGACATGCACGGCCGTACGGCCGGCGTGGTCGGTACGGGCAAGATCGGCGAGGCCTTCACCCGTATCGCTCATGGCTTCGGGATGAAGCTGCTCGGCTGGGACGTGGTCGAGAACCCGGCCTGCGTCGAGCTCGGCATGACGTACGTCGAGAAGGAACAGCTCTTCGCCGAGTCCGATCTGATCAGCCTCCATGTCCCGCTGCTGCCCGCGACCCGTCGCATCATCGGCAAGGACGCCCTGTCCCTGATGAAGGACGACGCGATCCTGATCAACTCCAGTCGCGGCGGACTGATCGACAGCACCGCTCTGGTCGCCGAACTGCGGGCGGGCCGCTTCACCGGCGTCGGACTCGATGTGTACGAGGCGGAGGCCGGACTCTTCTTCCTCGACAAGTCCCTGGAGGGCATCGACGACGACACCCTGGCCCGGCTCGTCACCTTCCCGAACGTGATCGTCACCTCGCACCAGGCGTACTACACACAGGACGCCGTGGCACAGATCATCGAAGCCACCGTGCAGAACGTCGCCGACTACCTGGCCCGCCGCCGCAGCGACAACGTCCTCGTTCCCGCGCTCCGCGAGGACTGAGCCCCGGATCTCCTCCGGAGCCCCGCCCGCGTCCGGCGTCAGCTGTGCACGGGCAGCCCCGCCAGTAGCTCGGCGACGATCGACGCCCCGCGCAGCGTCAGCACCGACTCCGGGTGGAACTGCACCGATGCGAACCCGTCCCCGCGCAGCGCGTGCAGCTCTCCGGTGGCCGCGTCCCGGCTCACCTCGATGGAATGCGCAGCCAGCTCGGTGACCGTCTCGTCGTCGCAGCGAGCGGTGAAGCTGTTGTAGAAGCCGACCGTCTCCGGGCGCCCGAACAGTTCGATCCGGGTCTGCGCGCCCTGGTACGGCACGGTCTTGCGGACGATCTCCAGGCCCAGCTCCGCCGCGATCAGCTCATGGCCCAGGCAGACCCCGAGCAGCCCGTGCCGGTGGTCCCGGACCAGCTCCGCCGCGAACTCGCGCAGCAGCCGCATCTTCGGATCGCCGGTGTCCGCCGGATTCCCGGGCCCGGGGCCCAGCACGACCGGGCCCAGGTGCGCCCGGACAGCCTCGCGCAGCCCCGGCTCGTCGTAGCGCCGCACCGACACCTCCAGGCCCGAGGCGCGCAGCAGATGCGCCAGCATGGCGGTGAAGGTGTCCTCGCCGTCGATCACCAGTGCATGGCCGGACAGCTCCTGCGTACGCTCCTGCATCCGCAGCCAGAACGGTGCGAGCCCGTCCCGCCGGGCGTCCAGCGCGGCCCGCACCCGAGGATCGCCGGCCAGCCGCGGACGTGTCCTCTCGGCCCGTGGCCGCCCGGGCCGCACCCCCAGCGCGGCCAGCACCCCGGCCGCCTTCGCATGGGTCTCCGCGACCTCGCCGGCGGGATCGGAGTGGCGTACGAGCGTCGCCCCGACCGGCACCCGCAGCCGCCCGTCGGCCGCGATGTCGGCGGTACGGATGAGGATCGGCGAGTCGAGGGTCTGCGCCCCGCCCGGCTCCTGCCCCAGCAGGGCCAGCGCGCCGGCGTAGTATCCGCGCCCGCCGGGCTCGTACCGCTCGATGACCCGGCAGGCGTTCTGCACGGGCGAACCGGTGACCGTCGCCGCGAACATGGTCTCCTTCAGCACCTCCCGCACATCCAGTGAGGAGCGCCCGCGCAGCTCGTACTCGGTGTGCGCGAGATGGGCCATCTCCTTGAGACGTGGCCCGATCACCACCCCGCCCATGTCACCGACGGTGCACATCATCTTCAGTTCCTCGTCGACCACCATGGAGAGTTCCTCGGTCTCCTTGCGGTCACCGAGAAAGGCCAGCAGACTCTCGGCGGTCGGCCCCTCGGCGGGGTAGCGGTACGTCCCGCTGATCGGGTTCATCACGACCGTCCCGCCGGACATCCGCACATGCACCTCGGGACTGGCGCCGACCAGCGTCCTGTCGCCGGTGTGTACGACGAACGTCCAGTACGCGCCCCGCTCACCGGCAAGCAGCCGCCGGAAGAGTGCCAGCGCGTCGGCCCGGTCGAAGCCGGGGATCCCGCCCTGGAAGGTACGCCGGATGACGAAGTTCGCGCCCTCGCCGTGTCCGATCTCGTCCTCGATGACCCGCCGGACGATCCCGGCGTACTCCTCGTCGGGTACGTCGAAGGCCCCGCCCTCGACCCGCACGTCATGGGTGGGCAGCACGTCGAGCACGGTGGCGAGCGGCAGTTCGTACGTCTCGTCCGCGACCAGTACGGACAGCGGTGTCCCGTCGTCGCGCACGTCGAAACCGCGCTCGGCGATCTGCCGGAACGGCACCAGGGCGAGCGACGGCTGCGGACCGACGGGCAGATCGGCGAGCCGGTCCACCTCCCGCACCCGTCCGATCAGGACCTCGACGGTGTCGTGATCTCGGCCGGGGGTGCGCCTGCGCAGCAGTGCGAACGGCGGGCAGTCGTCCGTCAGGAGCCGCTGGACGACGAGCTCGGTGGGGTCGGGCATGAGGTGTTCCTTCCGGATGGAGGAACGGCTCCCGAAACGCAGAGAAGGCCGCCCCTCGGGCGGCCTTCGCGTGGTCTGTCGCGCGATGAATCAGTGGGCCGCCGGATGAGCGGTCCACCACCAGTTCTGATGCGTCTGCGCGAACATGTTCCGCACCCTACCGGACGTCCACCGGTCCAGACGGGCGTCTCATCTGTTGAGCCTACGGATGAGCGCCCCACGAGACCCCGTAATGTTGTGGATGTGACCGTGAACGCCAATACCTCCGTCGCCGGTGGCAACACCTGGCGAGACCTTCCCGCGGCGCAGCAGCCCGAGTACCCCGATGCCGAGGCTCTGCGCGATGTACTCGCGGACCTCACGTCGTATCCGCCGCTCGTCTTCGCGGGCGAGTGCGACCAGCTGCGCGCCCGCATGGGAGCCGTCGCCAAGGGCGAGGCGTTCCTGCTGCAGGGCGGCGACTGCGCCGAGGCTTTCGACGCCGTGTCCGCCGACCACATCCGGGCCAAGCTGAAGACGCTGCTCCAGATGAGCGCCGTCCTGACCTACGCGGCCTCCGTGCCCGTCGTCAAGGTGGGCCGGATCGCCGGCCAGTACTCCAAGCCGCGCTCCAAGTCGACCGAGACCCGCGACGGCGTCACCCTGCCGACCTACCGCGGCGACTCCGTCAACGGCTTCGCCTTCACCGAGGAAGCCCGGATCCCGGACCCTGAGCGACTGAAGCAGATGTACCACGCATCCGCTTCCACGCTGAACCTGGTCCGCGCCTTCACCACCGGTGGATACGCCGACCTGCGCCAGGTGCACGCCTGGAACCAGGACTTCGTGAAGTCGTCCCCGTCCGGTCAGCGCTACGAGGCGCTGGCCCGCGAGATCGACAACGCGCTGAACTTCATGAAGGCGTGCGGCACGGACCCGGCCGAGTTCAAGGCGGTCGAGTTCTACTCGTCGCACGAGGGACTGCTGCTGGACTACGAGTCGGCGCTGACCCGCACCGACTCGCGCACCGGCCGGCTGTACGACACCTCCGGCCACATGGTCTGGATCGGTGAGCGCACCCGTCAGATGGACGGCGCACACATCGAGTTCGCCTCGAAGATCCGTAACCCCATCGGCATCAAGCTCGGCCCGACGACCACCGTCGACGAGGCGCTCGGCTACGTCGAACGCCTCGACCCGGAGCGCGAGCCCGGCCGGCTGACCTTCATCGTCCGCATGGGCGCCGACAAGGTCCGCGACAAACTTCCCGCGCTGGTCGAGAAGGTCACCGCCTCCGGGGCGGTCGTCGCCTGGGTCACCGACCCGATGCACGGCAACACCTTCGAGGCGGCCTCCGGCCACAAGACCCGTCGCTTCGACGACGTCCTGGACGAGGTCAAGGGCTTCTTCGAGGTGCACAAGGGCCTCGGTACGCACCCGGGCGGCATCCACGTCGAGCTCACCGGTGACGATGTCACCGAGTGCGTCGGCGGCGGCCACGAGATCTTCGTGGACGACCTGCACCAGCGTTACGAGACGGCCTGCGACCCGCGCCTCAACCGCAGCCAGTCGCTGGACCTGGCCTTCCTGGTCGCCGAGATGTACCGGGACCAGTAGGACAGTCACCGCGGGTACCGCACGTACGACTGTGGGGCACGGATCGATGTGATCCGTGCCCCACAGTCGTACCGGGGCTTTACGGGAGTGGAGCGCCGGGTAAGGTTAGGTTAGCCTCACCGATCAGTCGGGACGGCGCCAACGATCGATCCCGTCGGGAGGTGAACCGCATGTACGTCTGCTCGTGCTTCGGCGTTACGGAGCAGCAGGTCAAGGAGCATGCGGACGCCGGGGCGTGCACCCCCCGCCAGATAGCCTCCGCCTGCAAGGCGGGCACGGACTGCGGCGGCTGTGTCCGCAGGATCCAGGCGATGCTGGGCCGCGGCGCGTGCGGTCGTCGCGAGCTGCTCGAGCAGAAGCTGACGCCCGGTGTCGAGTCCGGTGCGGCCTCCGACGCCGACCCGGGCAGGGCGCCGGGTATCGCCCCCGGCGGGGCTCCGGGCATCGCCCCCGGCAGAGTCCCGGGCATCCGGCTCCCCGACGCGGCCTGAACTCAGGACTCGGGAGGCTCGGGACCTCAGCTGTCCGGCTGCTCGATCTGCTGCGCGATGTAGTGCGGCTCGCCGAGCTTCTCGATCAGCTCCAGCTGGGTGTCGAGGTAGTCGATGTGGTGCTCCTCGTCCTCGAGGATCGACTCAAAGATATTCGCGGACGTGATGTCGCCCTTGCCGCGCATCAACTCGACACCGCGCTTGAGCCGGTCGATCGCCTCCACCTCGATCTGGCGGTCGGCCTGGAACATCTCCGTGACGGTCTGGCCGACCCGCACATGGAAGAGTCGCTGGTAGTTGGGTAGTCCGTCGAGAAGGAGAATGCGGTCCGTCAGCTTCTCGGCGTGGTTCATCTCGTCGAACGACTCGGAGCGCGTGTACTTCGCCAGCTTCGTCCAGCCGAAGTTCTCCTGCATCTTTGCATGCAGGAAGTACTGGTTGATGGCAGTCAATTCGGCGGTCAGCTGTTCGTTCAGGAACTCGAGGACCTCGGGGTCGCCCTGCATCGCAGAGGCTCCTTCCAACCGTGAACCGGGCAAGTTGGCCGCATCCTCGCACCGCACCCATCGGTCGTCCAGTAAGTACACGCTTAGTAGGGGTTGCCCTGAATCGCCTCTGCCCTGGTCATGACCACCCCTGCCTGTCTGTCACCATGGAGTCATGGGTCAGCCGGAAAGCCGGGAATACCGCGAATCAGAGCAGTCCGAGCTTCCGCCGGGACAGCGACTGCAGCGCGGCTGGCCGGTTACCCACTACGGGCCCGTTCCCAAGTTCAAGCCCGACCGCTGGGAGTTCCGGGTCTTCGGAGCCACGGCGGACGGCGAGAAGCGCTGCTGGAACCATGAGGAGTTCTCGGCCCTGCCGTTCTCCTCGGTCATCGCCGATCTGCACTGCGTCACCAAATTCAGCATGCTCGGTGCCGAATGGGGCGGGGTTCTCGCCCGTACGATCCTCGAACTGGCGCCGCCCTCGCCCCAGGTCACCCATGTGATGGTCTGGGCCGAGTACGGATTCAGCTCGAACCTGCGGCTCACGGACTTCGCCGCGGACCGAGCACTTTTCGCCACTCACCAGGGCGGTGAACTGCTCACCGCCGAGCACGGCTTCCCGCTGCGTCTCGTCGTACCGCATCTGTACGCCTGGAAGGGGCCCAAGTGGGTCCGGGGCATCGAGTACATGACCGCCGATCGCCGGGGCTTCTGGGAGGAGCGCGGCTATCACAACATCGGCGACCCGTGGAAGGAACAGCGCTACTCCTACCAGGAGGAGCCCGGGGACGGCCCCGAGCTCTGACCCGTCGGGCCCGGTCGCTGCGGGTCCGCCCTCAGTGGTGGTACGGGTGCACCACCGCGTGCCCCCTGCCGCGGCCGATCATCCACTTGTTGACCGGTGTGGTGACGACGAAGGCGGCGGTCAGCGACAGCGCGAGGGCTCCCCAGAACAGCGCGTCGGCGAGCTGCGCGTCCATGGCGCCCGGCCACAGCGCGATCACACCGTTGTCGATCAGCTCCATCACCGCGATGGAGAGGGTGTCGGCGGCGAGGGCGACCCGGAACGCCGTACGGAAGTCGACGCCGGCCTTGAGGATGGAGCGCAGCGTCAGCGTGTAGCCGAATGCGAAGGCCAGGATGATCGCGAGGGTCATCGTCTCCGCGTTGCCCCAGCCGAAGGCCGTACCGATCACCATGCCGAGGATCTCGCCGACGGCGCATCCGGTGAGGCAGTGCAGCGTGGCGCGGGCCGCCATGGGCCAGCCGGCCTTGCCGGGAGCGAGCGCCGAGTGGCCGGCGTGAGCTGAACGGTCTGCGTGGTCTGTGTGCCGGCTGTCGTGGCCATGGTGCTCGTGCTCATGCCGGCCCTGCTGCTCGTGCTGTCCGTCGCGCGTGTCGTGCTGCATGGCGATCCCCCAATGCCGGTAGCGGTTCCCTTCCACCGCAGGAACCGTATACCCCCTGGGGGTATTCCTCATGCTTTCGCGAATTCAGCCCCGGTCGCGCAGCTCCTTGAGTCGCGCCACATCCGCCGCGTGGCCTTCCTTGCCGCCCGGCGTCTCGATGACCAGCGGCACCCCGGCCGTCGCCGGGTGCGAGAACAGCTCCTGGAACGGCTCCTCGCCGATGTGCCCGGCGCCGATGTTCTCGTGCCGGTCCTTCTGGGCCCCCACCACGTCTTTGGAGTCATTGGCGTGGATCAGTTTCAGCCGGCCCTCACCGACCGTCTCCACCAGCAGATCCAGGGTCTGCTTCATGCCCGCCGGGCCCGCCAGGTCGTGGCCTGCCGCGTAGATGTGGCAGGTGTCGAGGCAGATACCGAGCTTGGGGTGGGCGTCCAGCGCCTCGAAGTACGGGCCGAAGTCCCAGGTCCGTGAGCAGAGCGAGAACCCCTGTCCGGCGGTCGACTCCAGCAGCAGAAACGGGTCGTCGTCGTGGGTCAGCTCGTCGAGGAGCGGCCGCATGTGCGTCCGCACCTGGGCCAGGGCCTCCGCGCGCGGCCTGCCGCCGGTCGCGGAGCCCGTGTGCACCACGACGCCCAGGGCGCCGATCTCGCGGGCCCGGCGCAGGGAGTGGCGCAGCGACTCCACTGACCTCTCGACAGTGGCCTCGGTGTGCGAGCCGAAGTTGATCAGATACGGGGCGTGGACGTACGCCGGTATCGACTCGGCGGTGCACTCGGCGCGGAACTGTTCGTCCTGCGCCGGGTTCCCGGCCGGTGTCGCCCAGCCGCGCGGATTGGCGACGAAGACCTGGACGGCCTCCGCCCCCATCTCGCGGGCGTAGGGCAGGCCGACCTTGGCGAGGCCGCCGGCCACCGGGACATGGCCGCCGACTGGGTTGCGCATACGGATCTAGAGTCCCTTGGTCTTGATGGTGATGGTGCTGCCCTCGGGGGCCCGGTCGCCGCCGTCGACGGACTGGCTCGCGATCGTGTCGCTGAAGGAGAGGAACGGGCGGTCGACCTCGACCTCGAAGCCCGCGGCCTTCAGCAGGCGTGTGGCCTCGTCGACGTCCTTGCCGGTGACATCCGGGACATCGATCATCCGCGGGCCCTTGGAGACGGTGAGCGTGATGGTGTCGCCCGCGGCTGCCTGGGTGCCCCCGCCCGGTGACTGACGCGCGATGTCGCCCGCGGCCTCGGGCGAATTGACCCGGCCCGGCAGCACCTCGGTCTTCAGGCCTTCCTCGTCCAGCGCGTCGGTGGCCTCCTGGACCGACAGCCCGGTCAGGTCGGGGACATCGACCGGGCTGCCCTTGCTGACGACCAGGGCGACCGCGGAGTCGGGGTGGCGCTCCGCGCCCGCTCCGGGATCCGTACGGATCACCTCGCCCTGCCCGATGTCCTCGCTGAACTCCTTGGTGACCATGCCGGGCACCAGGCCCACCTTCTTCAGTGCGCGCCTGGCCTCGGCGAGCCCGGTGCCCCGGACGTCGGGGACCTTCACGATTTCGGGGCCGCGCGAGACGACGATCTTCACCGAGCCGTTGCCCCGGATCCGGGCGCCCGACTTCGGGTCGCTGCTGATGACTTTGCCGCGGTCGATGTCGTCGCTGTAGGCCCGGTCGACGCCCTTCAGCTCGAGGCCGGAGTCCGAGAGCCGCTCGCGGGCGGCCTTCTCGGTCTGGCCGAGCAGCGAGGGGACCCGGGTGAACTGTCCCGAGTTGATGTACCAGACACCGGCGCCGACCCCCAGCACCAGCAGCACGGCGACGATCGCAGTGAGCATCCCGCGCCGCGGACCATCGCGTCGCGGCCCGCTCCTCGCCGGCTCGGGCGGCAGGGGAGGGGGCATCTCCAGCCGGCTGGTGTGATGGGCGGTGCCCTGGTCGACCGGGAGCACCCGGCGGATCACGCTCGTCCGGTCCTCGGCGTCGTCGTGTGCCTCGGCGAGGGCCTGCGGCGGTACGGCGTCCAGCTGGCCGTCGGTGAGCGTGGCCCGCGCGGTACGGGACTCGGCGAGCAGGGCCACGGCGTCGAACGGACGGGCCTCCGGGTTCCGGGCGGTGGCGCTCGCGACCAGTTCGTCCAGCTCGGTCGCGAGCCCCGGCACGACGGCCGACGGCGCCGGCACGTCCTCGTTGAGGTGCTGGTAGATGACCTGGGCGGGGGTGTCGCCGGTGTGCGGCTTGGCGCCCGTCAGCATCTCGTACAGCACGACGCCGCAGGCGTACACATCGGTGCGGGTGTCCGCCGTGCCGTGCTCGATCTGCTCGGGGGCGAGATAGGAGACGGTGCCGAGGACCGTTCCGGTGGTGTTGGTGTCGGAACCCACGGCCCGTACGAGACCGAAGTCCGCGACCTTCACCCGGCCGTCGTCCCCTATGAGGACGTTCTCCGGCTTCATGTCGCGGTGCACGAAGCCTGCCCGGTGTGCGGCGCCGAGCGCCGCGAGGACCGGCTCCAGGATGTCCAGCGCGGCTCTCGGCTGCAGGGCGCCGCGCTCACGCAGGACGTCGCGCAGCGTGCAGCCCGCCACGTACTCCATCGCCAGGTAGACGTACGCCCCCTGGGCGCCCTGGTCGAAGACAGCGACCACATTGGGGTGCGCGAGCCGGGCCACGGACTTGGCCTCGCGGATGAAACGCTCGACGAACGAGGCGTCGGTCGCGAGGGCCGGGTGCATCACCTTGAGGGCGAGCACCCGGTCGAGCCTGGTGTCCATGGCCCGGTAGACCGTGGCCATCCCGCCCACGGCGATGCGGGCATCGACGCGGTAGCGGCCGTCGAGCAGCTGCCCGACGATGGGGTCTCCCTGGCCGAACGCCGGGGAAGGGTCCTGGAGGGTCGTATCCACACGAGCGAGTCTACGAGCCGCCGAGGACAGGGCTGACGGGCCGGGCGATCCCGGGGCCGTACTGCAGCCGAGCCGTGACAGGGACATGCGCGTCACACGCCTGCGGCGCTGTGCGGCCCGCGTGCGTACGGGTGCTCAGAACGCGGGCCGCTCCGGGTCCAGCGCAGCCCGCCCCTCCATCGGTGACGACGCCTCGGCGAAGTGGCGCCTAGGGATCCGGCCCGCGCGGTACGCCAGCCGTCCGCCGTCCACCGCGTGCCGCATCGCTGCCGCCATCAGCTCGGGTTCCTGCGCCCGGGTCACCGCCGACGCCAGCATCACTGCCGCGCATCCCAGCTCCATCGCGAGCGCCGCGTCCGACGCGGTCCCGGCGCCGGCGTCGAGAATCACCGGTACCCGGGCGTGCTCGACGATCAGCTGGAAGTTGTGCGGGTTGCGGATGCCGAGACCGGAGCCGATCGGGGAGCCGAGCGGCATGATCGCCGCACATCCCACGTCCTCCAGCTTCCGAGCCAGCACCGGGTCGTCATTCGTGTACGGGAGGACGGTGAAACCGTCGTCCACCAGCGTCTCCGCGGCGTCCAGCAGCTCGATCGGATCGGGCAGCAGGGTCCGCTCGTCGGCCACCACCTCCAGCTTGATCCAGTCGGTGCCCAGCGCCTCGCGGGCCAGCCGCGCGGTCAGCACGGCCTCGCCCGCGGTGAAGCAGCCCGCCGTGTTCGGCAGGACGCGGATCGAGAGCCGTTCCAGCACGGAGAGCACCGAACCCTGCACGGTCGGATCGAGGCGGCGCATCGCGACGGTGGTCAGCTCGGTGCCGGACGCGGTCAGCGAGCGTTCCAGCACGTCGAGGCTGGGCGCCCCGCCCGTCCCCATGATCAGCCGGGAGCCGAACGTGGTGCCGCCCAGGGTGAAGAGATCGTCGGACAAGGTCAGCCTCCCTGGACCGCGGTGAGAACTTCGATCCGGTCGCCGTCGGCGAGCGCCGCGGTGGACCACCGGCTGCGCGGGACGACGGTCTCGTTGACAGCGGCCGCGACGCCGGAGGTCGCCGCGGTCAGGGTGACGACGAGAGCTTCCAGGGTGGTGCCGGCGGCGATCGAGCGGGGATCACCGTTCACGGACACGGAGAGCGCGACGGAGTCGGTCATGCGGGCTGCTCCTGACGTGCGGAGGTGGTGGCGGGAGGCACGGCGGGCGGCGGTACGGCGGCGGGCGCGAACCGCCCGGGGGTGAACGGGCGGGCCACGGCGGGCAGCTCGCCGGTGGTCAACAGCTCGGCCATGGCGTCACCGGTGACGGGGGTGAGCAGCACCCCGTTGCGGTGGTGGCCGGTGGCGAGATGCAGGCCGGGCAGGGCGGTGGGGCCGAGCAGCGGGGCATTGTCGGGGGAGGCCGGGCGCAGGCCGGCCCGGGTCTCGGTGAGCGGCAGTTCGGTGATGCCGGGCACCAGCTCGTGGGCGTCGCGGAGCAGCTCGTACACCCCGCCCGCCGTGACCGTGGTGTCCCAGCCCATCTCCTCGCTGGTGGCGCCGACGACCAGCTCGCCGTTCTCGCGCGGGACGAGATAGACATGGCTGCCGCGGACCACGGCCCGTACGGTCCGGGTGAGGAACGGCGAGTACGCGGCGGGCACGGTCAGCCGCAGCACCTGTCCCTTCACCGGCCGGACGGGCGGCACGACCTCGGCCGGCAGACCCGCGAGCCGCCCGCTGAGGCTGCCTGCGGCGAGCACGATCTGGTCGGCGGCGAGCTCCGTGCCGGCTGCCAGCAGGGCTCCGGTGGCCCGGTCCCGTACCACCACCAGGCGTTCCGCCCGGTCGCGGTGGAAGACCACCCCGGCCCGCTCGCAGGCCGCCAGCAGGGCGGCGGCCAGCCGGCGGGGGTCGACCTGGTGGTCGCCGTCGACCCGCAGACCGCCGCGCACACCCGGCGCCAGCATCGGTTCCAGGCGGCGGCACTCGCGGCCGGTGAGCCACTCCGACTGCAGCCCCGAACGCTGCTGGAGCGCGTGCAGTTCCCGTAGATGGGCGCGGTCGTCGGAGTCCAGGGCGACCGCGAGGGTGCCGCAGGCCCGGAAGCCGATGTCCTGGCCGCTCGCCGCCTCCAACTCGGCCGCGAAGGCCGGGTACCGCGCGGCGGAGGCGACATTGAGACCGAGCAGCATCTGCTCGCCGTAATGGAGTTCGGTGACGGCGGCGAGCATTCCGGCCGCGACCCGGGCGGCACCGCCGCCCGGGTCGGGGTCGACGACCGCGGTGCGCAGGCCGCGCTGCGCCGCCCGCCAGGCGGTCACCAGGCCGATGATTCCGCCCCCGATGACGAGGACGTCGGATCCGGGTGCGTCGGATCCGACCGCTGATGTGCTCCCGGAGGGTCGCATGGGCGTCCAGCCCCTCCCTTCGCCGGCATGACCCGGATCAGGTTCGTACGGTCGGAGGCCGCCCAGCCTCCCTCTCAGCCCGGTGCGTCCGGGCTCCCGCGAGTGTCTTACGTTGGCCACCCTAAACCCCGTCACCCGGCCCCAGTAAGGGAGCAGCCACCGTGGCCCGTTCACTCGACGGACTCGTCCTCTCGCCGGTCGCCGACCAGGCGCCGGGTCAGGTCGGCACCCGGACCCGCTTCACGTACCACGAGGAGAAGGGTGCGATCTGGGCCGACTACGCGGGCGGGGAAGTGCTCCGGGGCCATCTCGTCGGTACCCGCACCGGCGATCGAGTCGACTTCCGCTACGTCCAGTTGAAGCAGGACGGGACGACCTCCTCCGGACACTGCGTCTCCACCGTCGTCGGCCTCGCGGACGGCCGGGTGCGGCTGGAGGAGTGCTGGGAATGGGAGTCGCAGGAGGGCAGCGGGACGAGCGTGGTCGAGGAACTCACGAACTGATGATTCGTCAGATGCTTAAGGTGGACAGGTGAGCGAGCAGCAGACAGAGCAGCCGGACCGGCGGACAGAGCGCCGCGTCGTCATCGTCGGTGCGGGCATGGCCGGCGTGCAGACCGCGGTGGCCCTGCGGGAACAGGGCTTCACCGGCCCGGTCGCCCTGATCGGTGCCGAACCCCACCAGCCGTACGACCGGCCCCCGCTGTCCAAGGCGGTGCTGCTCGGCACGGCAGAAGGCTCCGCCTTCGACATCGACTTCGAAGAGCTGGACATCGAGCTGCAACTGGGCCGTGACGTGACCGGCCTACGGGCCGACGCGCACGAACTGGACACCCTGGCGGGCCCCGTCCCGTACGACGTCCTGGTCATCGCCTCCGGCGCCGAACCGGTGGTGCTGCCCGGCTCCGAGGGGGTGCCCGGCGTGCATCTGCTGCGCACCCTCGACGACGCCGCACGGCTGCGGCCGGTCCTCGACCAGCAGCACACCGTCGTGGTCGTCGGGGCGGGCTGGATCGGCGCCGAATTCGCCACCGCAGCCCGCGCCGCGGGCTGCGAGGTCACCGTCGTCGAGGCCGCCGACCTGCCGCTCGCGGGCGTCCTGCCCGCCGAGGTCGCCGCCCCGATGGCCCGCTGGTACGCGCAGAGCGGCGCCGAACTCCTCACCGGCGCCCCGGTGGCACGGATCGAGCCCGGCAGCGTGGTCCTCGCGGACGGCCGCACGGTTGCCGCCGGAGCGGTGGTCGTCGGGATCGGCGCCCGGCCTGCCACCGGCTGGCTGGCCGGCTCCGGCATCGCCCTCGGTCCGGACGGATCGGTGACCACCGACGCCGCGCTGCGCACCTCGCTGCCCGATGTGTACGCGGTCGGGGACTGCGCGTCCTTCCCCTCCGCGCGGTACGGCACACGGCTCCTCGTCCATCACTGGGACAACGCCGTCCAAGGGCCGCGGACCGCCGCCGCCAACATCATCGGTGCCGGTGCGGACGGGGCGTCGTCGCTCCTGGCATACGACCCCGTGCCGTACTTCTGGTCCGAGCAGTTCGACCGGTTCGTGCAGTACGCGGGCCATCACGGGGGCGCGGACACGCTGCTCTGGCGCGGCGACCCGGCCGATCCCACCTGGTCCGTGTGCTGGCTGCGGGACGGCGCACTGGTCGCCGTCCTGGCCGTCGGCAGGCCGCGCGATCTGGCCCAGGGACGCAAACTCATCGAGGCTGGGGCACGGCTGGATCCGGCGCGGGCGGCCGACCCCGCCGTACCGCTGAAGTCGGCCAGGGCCGATGCCCCGTAGCGGCACGCCCGGAGGGGTTCCGGAGCCCTTGCGGGCACTGGGCCGACCCCCTTCCGGTCGGGTCCGGGTACCGACTGTCGGTCCGGGATGGCACGCTTGTCTCCGTGACCGAGATTGACGCAAAGATTGATGCTCTCGTCCCCGCCTGGCTCCACCTTCCCGACATCGCCGAAATGCTCGATGTCGAGGTGACGCGCGTGCGGCAGCTGGTCAAGGAGGGCCAGCTCATCGCCGTACGACGTGGTGAGAACCGGACGCTCCAGGTACCTGCTGCCTTCATCGACGGCAACAAGGTGGTCAAGGGCCTCTCCGGCACCCTGACGCTCCTGAGGGACGACGGCTACACCGACGAAGAGATGCTGGAGTGGCTCTTCACTCCCGACCCGACCCTGCCGGGTACCCCGGCGCAGGCGCTGAGCGAGAATCGCGGCACGGAGGTGAAGCGCCGCGCCCAGGCGCTCGCCGTCTGACCGGGACAACCGCGCGCGGGTACGGGCCGGACCGTTCCGAACGGCCCGGCCCGTACCCTCGCATCACGCCGCACCGCTGTACCGGCCCGACCGTGTCGTACCGCTGAATTCCGTACAGCTGTATCAAGGGGGAACCTCGTCATGCCCACGCCTCGCGAGCTGCTGTCCGACGCCCGGCTCTATCTGTGCACGGATGCCCGCAGGCGCCAGGGCGACCTGCCCGCCTTCCTCGACGCCGTGCTCTCCTCCGGGGTGGACATCGTCCAGCTGCGCGACAAGGGCATGGAGGCGGCCGAGGAGCTCGAACACCTGGCGGTCCTCGCCGACGCCTGCCGGCGCCACGGCAAACTCCTCGCCGTGAACGACCGGGCCGACGTCGCCCACGCCATCGGGTCCGAGGTGCTCCACCTCGGCCAGGGAGACCTGCCGGTCCCCGCCGCCCGCGCCATCATCGGCGAGGGCGTGGTGATCGGCCGCTCCACGCACGCGGAGCCCGAGGTCGACGCCGCTGTCGCCGAGCCCGGCGTGGACTACTTCTGCACCGGACCCTGCTGGCCCACCCCGACCAAGCCCGGTCGGCACGCCCCCGGCCTCGACCTCGTGCGGTACGCCGCCTCGCTCGCCCAGCCGCGCCCCTGGTTCGCCATCGGCGGGATCGACGCGGGCAACCTCGACGAGGTGCTGGACGCGGGAGCGCGCAGGGTCGTCGTCGTACGGGCGATCACCGAGGCCGACGACCCGGCGGCGGCCACCGCGGAGCTGGCGAAGCGGATCAGGGCGCGCGCCGACGGCTGACAGGCGCGTCACGGAAGTCACAGATCATCCGGAGAACGCCGGAGGACTGTCCGAAGGGTGGACAAACCATCAGTCAATTCGGGCAATTGCCGCTGGTCCGGTTGGGGGACCGTCGCGCCCTGGTTAACCTGCAGTATGGCCCTTGGCACTCCCTCTACCAGGACGGATCACGCACGCACCGTGCGTGAGCTGCTGGCGACCGGCAAGACTTCGTATTCGTTCGAGTTCTGGGCGCCCAAGACCGAGAAGGGCGAGCGCAATCTCTGGAATGCGCTGCGCCGGGTCGAGGCGGTGGGCCCGAGCTTCGTCTCCGTGACGTACGGGGCCGGTGGTTCCACCCGGTCCGGGACGGTCAGGGCCACCCAGCAGATCGCTGCCGATTCCACGCTCACTCCGGTCGCGCACCTCACGGCCGTCAACCACTCCGTCGCCGAACTGCGCAACATGGTCGGGCAGTACGCCGACGCCGGGATCCGGAACATCCTCGCCGTGCGCGGCGACCCGCCGGGCGACCCGATGGGCGAGTGGGTCGAGCACCCGGAGGGCGTGCGGTACGCGGCCGACCTCGTCCGGCTCATCAAGGAATCCGGCGATTTCTGCGTCGGGGTCGCGGCATTTCCCGAGATGCATCCGCGCTCGACCGACTGGGACACCGACATCCGGCATTTCGTGGACAAGTGCCGCGCGGGTGCCGACTATGCGATCACACAGATGTTCTTCGATCCGGACGACTATCTGCGTATGCGTGACCGTGTGGTCGCTGCGGGTTGCGACACGCCCGTCATCCCCG
Organism: Streptomyces sp. NBC_01717; assembly: GCF_036248255.1. Classification (NCBI taxonomy): domain Bacteria; kingdom Bacillati; phylum Actinomycetota; class Actinomycetes; order Kitasatosporales; family Streptomycetaceae; genus Streptomyces; species Streptomyces sp. NBC_01717. The sequence continues at coordinate 6,758,335 of NZ_CP109178.1, forward strand.
AGGTCATGCCGCTCACCAGCGTCAAGCAGTTGGAGCGGTTTCCGCAGCTCAGCAACGCGACGTTGCCCTCGTCCCTGAAAGACCGCATCCTCGCCGTCAAGGACGACGCAGCCGCTGTACGCTCCATTGGCATCGAGTTCGCGACGGAGTTCTGCGCGAGGCTGCGCTCCGAGGGTGTGCCCGGGCTGCACTTCATTACGCTCAACAACTCGACGGCAACGCTCGAAATCTACGAGAATCTCGGACTGCACAAGCAGTCGTGACCGGCCGTACCCGCCATGATCCCGGGCGGCGGCGGTAGAAATGGGGGCGGGCATGGGCTGGACGGTCCTCTACATCGCGTTCGGCATCGTGGCGCTGTGGCTGCTCGGCGAGGTGCTCCTGCAGTACAAGGCGAGGCTGCGCTGGCGCCTGCTCGCCTTCACCGGCTTCGCCGGTGTGGTCGTCGGCGTGCTGATGCCGTCCGTGCCCGTCATCGCCGTCGGCGCGATCGCGTTCGCCATCGGCCAGACGTACGTCACGCTCTCCTTCCGGCGCGGCTTCTCGACCGGCTGGGCCATAGGAGGCAGCCCGGGCGAGAGCCGTCGCCGTCGGAGCAGCGGTGACCGGGACACCCGCCGGGAGCCCACGCTCGAGGTGTCGGACCTGGAAGTGGAGTACGACCGGGCGGGCGAGGACGAGGCGGAGAACGCCGCACCCGCACCCGCGGCCGCCGTCTACGAGCCGGAGCCGCTGCCGGACGACACCGGGCAGTACGGCATCTACACCGATCCCGTCCCGCAGCACGAGTCCCAGCAGGCTCAGGGGCAGCCCCAGTACGGCGCTTACGACCCGTACGCCGACTACTCCACGTACAGCGGCGTGCCCGGCCAGGAGAGCTACGGCGGGCAGGGCGTGTACGCCGACCAGAACGCGTACGCCGGCCAGGACAGTTACGCCGGGCAGGAGACCTACGCGGGACAGGACGGCTACGCCGGGCAGTACGACTACGGCACGGGCCAGCAGCAGTACGCCGCGTACTCCGACCCGTACATCGGCACCACCGGCGGCCCCTCGCAGTACGGCGGGCACGACGCCTACGCAAGCTACGACAGCTACGGCAACCAGCAGCAGTACCCGGCGGACCCCTACGCCCAGCAGTACACCTCCGAGACCCCACCGGGCGGCGTCTGGGTGCCGCAGCAGCGCGAGGGCGAGCAGTACCCGCCGGAGCAGCAGCCCGCACAGCCCGCCCCGTACCCGAACGCCTACGACAGCGGCTACAACGAACAGCAGTACCGCTACTGACGGACGCCCGGGACCCGGTCCTGCCCTCTCATGCCCTCGATGTCATGGGAGAGACCGAGGGCGAGGCGGCACCCGACGCGCCCGGCCCCCGGACCCGCACTCATGCCTTCTCGATGCCGGCCGCTCACTGGGAGCCGCGGAAGCCGTCCCCCTCCACGATGAGCCCGGCGACGAGCGTCCCGGACATCCCGGCGTGCGCGAGCCCGCCGCCCGGGTGGGACCAGCCGCCCGCGAGGTAGAGACCCGGCAGCCGCGTGCGGTTCCCCGGATGCAGATACGCGCCCCCGGCCCCGGCCAGCGCCGGTGCGGGCACCGAGCCGCCCTCGGCGCCGGTGTCGGCCGCCGTCCGGGCGGGCGTCCGCACTTCGGCGTGGAGCAGCCGCTCGCGTATACCGGGGACGGCAGCGCCGGCCGCCTCGATCAAGGTGTCCGCATACCGCTCGCACAGCGCCGCGTCCGTCCAGTCCACCGCGCCGTGCGGGGCGACCGTCGCCGTCACTGTCACGGCCTCGTGCGCGTCGTCGGGGCGGGTCGACGGATCGTCCGGGCGGATCACCGTCACCGTGGGACGCTCGGCGAGCCGGCCACCGAACACCGCCTCTCGTTCCGCCGCGCCGTCCGCGCCGTGCACCACCGTCCGGTGCACCGTCCCCGCGGGCCGGGCGCCACTCAGCGACAGCAGGACCTGGAACCGGCCCGGCACCGTCGCCCGGTCCGCCGGCCGCGGCTGAGCCGTCACATCGCCGTCCCGCCACAGCTCCTGACCCGGCACAAGCCCCGGGCGCGGCCAGGCCCCGAGCACCACGTGATCGGCCTCGGTGACCGTCCCCGTCGCCAGCTCGACCCCCGCCGCCCGGCCGTCCTTCTCCACCACCCGGGCCACTTCGGCGCCGAACACGAACTCCACCTTCCGCGCCAGGCACCGCTCGTACACCGCCTGCGCCAGCGCCCGGATCCCGCCGGCCACGTACCAGCTGCCGAACGTCTCCTCCATGTACGGGAGCAGGGCCGCGCTCGCCGGCGCACGCAGTGGATCGAGGCCGTACGACAGCGCGTATCCGTCGAGCAGCGCGGTCAGCCGGGGGTCCGTCAGCTCCCAGGCACCGACCTCCGCCAGCGTGCCCGCCTGCCGGGCGGCCCGCAGTATCCGGCGCTGCCGGAGCGCCGGATACGGATCACGGCCCAGCACCTGCCAGTCGGCGCGCAACGGCTCCTCCAGCAACGGCCGCCGGGACCTGTCCCAGGCATCCCGGGCCCGGTCGAGGAACTCGCCCCAGCTGCGGCCCGCACCGGCCCCCAGCGCGCCGTCCAGGGCGGCGACCACCCCGGCGCGCGAGGCGTTCGGCAGCGAGACCGCCGTGCCGTCGGCGAAGAGATGGCGGCTCGCCGGATCGACCTGCGTCATCGTGACGCACCGCTCCAGCGGCTCCTTGCCGGTCTTGACGAACAGATCGCGGTAGACGGCGGGCAGATGCAGCAGCGAGGGACCCGTGTCGAACGCGAAGCCGTCCCGGGCATACCGGCCGACCGAGCCGCCGTACGTCCCGGACCGCTCGTACACCGTCACCCGGTGTCCTGCCACAGCCAGCCGGGCGGCCGCCGCCATTGCGCCCATCCCGGCGCCGATCACCGCAATACGTGCCATGTCAGTGACCTTAACGGCCACCGCTGACAAGTCAGCCGGGAGGCCAGTGCGAACCCGTCCCGGCCATGCGTTTCTCCTCGCGCCGCTGGGCCCTGCGGCGCAGGAACCGGCGGATCCGGGAGGCCAGGAAGGCCAGTATCACGATGCCGAGCACCAGCAGCGTCGCGGCGATGATGGCGGCCGCCAGCGGATGGAATATCGCGAACGTGATGATTCCGGCGACGCCCAGGTCCTCGGCGGTGCTCACCGCGATATTGCTGAACGGCTCGGGCGAGGTGTTCACCGCCATCCTGGTGCCCGCCTTCACCAGATGGCTCATCAGCGCGGTGGAACCGCCGACGGCCCCGGCGGCGAGCTCCGGCAGCGAACCGCTCTGACCGGCCAGCAGCGCCGCCACGACGGCCCCGGCGATCGGCCTGATGACGGTGTGCACCGAGTCCCAGAGCGAGTCCACGTACGGGATCTTGTCCGCCACCGCCTCGCACAGGAACAGCACACCGGCCACCACGAGCACATCGGTGCGCTGCAGCGAGGCGGGCACCTCGTCGCTGATGCCGGTCGCGCCGAAGACGCCGAGCAACAGGACCACCGCGTAGGCGTTGATCCCGCTCGCCCAGCCACTTGTGAACACCAGGGGGAGTACGGACACGGACGCGATCGTAACCAGGTGGTGCGGCACTGCGGGTGGAGTCGGGTGCGCAGCTCTGAGTATCCGTACCTAGTGAACGAGATGAGTAGGTACGCGGATGGGCTGCCACCTGCCCGGACGGAAGAGTGGAGACCACGGAAGGGGCGCAGCGCCGGTACCGCCGACACGGGGTGGCGGAACAGGCACGGCACTCCTTCCGGAACGGGGGTGCACCACGGAGGGCCCGGGGACCACGGGGGAACACGGGGGTCACGGGGGAAGGCCCTCCGGCAGCACGGGAAGCGCCGGTCGGACGAGGCTCGGGGGGATCGAGCCTCGTGGGACCGGCGTTTCTGTTGTGTGCGCACGCTCTCGGGAGGAGCGCGTGTCAGCGTCCGCTGACCCGGCCGTGCAGCAGCAGGGACAGCGCCGAGTGCACGTCGTCGATGGACCGCTCGGGCTGGAACGCCTGCCAGTCCAGCGCAGCCACCAGCACCATGCCGACCAGTGCGGCCGCCGTCAGCGGGATGTCGATCTCCTGGCTGAGCTCGCCGTTCCCGACGCCCTCCCGGAGCACGTCCTCGACCACGGCGACGGCCTCCTGACGTACCACCAGGAGGGTCGCCTGCCAGGCACGGTTGGTGCGCCACAGCTCGGCGACGTACAGCTGGGTGAAGGCCGGGTAGCGGTCGATGAAGACCAGGCCGGCCCTGATCATTGCGTCCAGGGCCTCGACCCGGGTGCCGCCGCGCTCCTCGGTCTGCTCGGCCGCTGACCGCAGTGACGCGGTCAGCAGTCCGACGCCGTGCCGCAGCAGTTCCTCGAAGAGCTCGGTCTTGCTCTTGAAGTTGTAGTAGACCGTGCCCTTGGCGACCCCGGCGCGCTCGGCGATCTCGTCGACCGTGGTCGCCGAGAAACCCTTCTCCGCGATGAGCGTGACGGCCGCCTCGTAGAGCTTCTGCCGGGTGGCCTGGCGACGCGTGGTGCTACTGCTTTCCATGCGGTCGATTCTCACAGGTCCCGGCGCGCTCACAGGCTCAGCTCCGGATGCAGCCGGTCCAGCGTCCACACCTGCTTGCGGCGCGCGGCGACCGCGGTCAGGGCCAGCGCCCCCGCCGTGAACGCCAGGAGCACCGCACAGCCCTGCCAGACCGGACCGAGTCCGCCGCCAGTGATCAGCCGGCGCAGCCCCTCGACGATGTAGCTCATCGGCAGATACGGGTGGATCGCACCGAAGAAGCCGGGGCTGGTCTGGACGGGATACGTACCTCCGGCCGAGGTCAGCTGGAGCATCAGCACGGCAAGTACGAGGATCCGCCCCGCCGCGCCGAACCGTGCGTTCAGCCACTGCACGATCGCGCCGAAGCAGCAGGTCACAAGGGCTAGGAAGCCGATCGTTCCGGCGGCGTGGGCCATCTGCAGTCCCAGCCCCCAGTGCAGCACGGACATCAGGGCGGCGACCTGCAGCAGACCGATCGCGGCCACCGGCAGCCAGCCCGCGAGGGCGATCCGCCAGGTGGAAGCCCCGGCGGCGAGCGCCCGCCGGTTCAGCGGCTGGATCAGCATGTACGCCACCATCGCGCCCACCCAGAGGGAGAGCGGGATGAAGTACGGGGCGAACCCGGTGCCGTAGTTGGGGGCCTTGTGCAGCGACTGGGAGGCGAGCTTCACCGGGTCGGCCATCACATCGGTGCGCCGGTCGCGGTCCTGCTTGTCGTAGTCGGGGATCTTGCCGACCCCGTCGTTCAGCCCTTGGGCGAGCGAGGCCGAACCGTCGCCGAGCCGGATCAGTCCGCCGTCCAGGCTGGTCGCGCCCTTCTTGAGCTCGCCGACGCCGGTGTTCAGGTCGACGGATCCGGTCCTCGCGGTGGCCAGGCCGGTGTGCAGTTCGTCCGCTCCCTTGGCGACCTTGTGGGCACCGGTGTTGAGCGCGTTGACCTTCGCGACGGCGGACTTCAGGTCCTCGTCCAGGTGCGGGGAGCGTTCGGCGAGGGCGTCGGCCTGCTTCTGCAGGGTCATCAGCTGTCCGCGCAGCTTCTTCAGATCCCCGTTCTGGTCCTTGACCAGTACGTTCACATCGTCGGCGACCTTCGCGACATCGGCCGCGGCGGTCGTGGCCCGCTTCAGCGGGGGGCAGACGGTGGGGTCGGGGAGCAGCTGCTCCGTGCAGCGGGTGCGGTAGACGTCGGCCAGATCGTCGGAGGCTTCGTGGGCGGCGGTCGCGGCGGTCGGCGCCGCCTTCACCAGCAGGTCGAGGTTGTCCCGTACGGCCTGCGAGGAGTCGGCGACCAGCCGGGCGGTGTCGCCGATCGTCCTGCCGTTGTCCTTCAGGAACGGGCGGATGTCGGCAGCCACCCCGTTGACCTTGTCGGCGAGCAGCTGGGTGCCGTCGGCGACCTGCCGGGACCCGGTTTCGAGGTCACCGGCGCCCTTGTTCAGCTTGGCGATTCCGGTCTCCAGCCGGCCGCTGCCGGACTTGGCGTCCTTGAGCCCGTCCGCGAGATCCTTCGAGCCCTTCTTCGCCTTGCCGATGCCGCCCTTGAGGTCGTCGGCGCCCTGGGCGGCCTTCGCCGTCGCGTCGTGGAGGTCGGAGAAGGAGATGAAGATCCGGTCGAGGAAGCCGCGCGAGGCATTGACCGAGGCGGCGGTGCGGACCTCGGAGAACACCGTCCGGGAGATCTGCCCGACGATGTAGTTGTTGGCGTCGTTCGTCCGCACCTGGAGCGCACCGGTATCGGGGGAGTCACCGGAACTGGACGCGATCCGCTTGCTGAAGTCCGCCGGCATGGTCAGCGAGAGGTAGTACGTACCCTCCTCGACGCCCCGGTCGGCCTGGGCGGAGCTGACCTCGTGCCACTCGAAGATCTTGGAGTCGAGCAGCTCGCCGGTGATCTCGTCCCCGGCCTCGATGCGCTTTCCGGCGGCGGTGGCGCCCTTGTCGTTGTTGACCAGGGCGACAGGGATCTTGTCGAGGCGGCTGTACGGGTCCCAGAAGGACCACAGGTACAGGGCGCCGTAGAGCAGGGGCAGGAGCAGGAGCGCGACGAGTGCGGCGCGGGGCAGCCTGCCCCTGCCGAAACGCTTCAGCTCAAGCGCGGCCAGTTTCGGCGAACGCATCGGCCGTCCCCTCATCAGTGGTCTTCTCGGCGGTGGTCTTCTCGGTCGTCGCCTCGGACGCCTCTGCGGGCGCGGAGGCGTCCGAGGCGTCTGCCGCTGTGATGTCTGTGTCTGCGGTGCCCGTGGTGGCCGTGCGGACGGTGATGGCGCCGACGGGCGCCTGGCTGCAGACGGCGAGCACGGTCGTTCCGCTGTCGGCGACGGAACGCAGCAGCTCCCAGGCCTCGGCGCGCTCGGCATCGGAGAGCTTGAGATCGGTGTCGTCCACGGCGAGCAGCCGCGGCCGGCCGATCAGCGCGAGGGCGACGGACAGCCGCAACGCCTCCAGCCGCTCCAGATCGCGTACCGAAGTCCGCTCGGCCTTGGGCAGGTTTGCCGGGTCGAGCCCGGCGGCGTCCAGTGCCGTGTCGATCCGGTTGCGGGCTGCGGCGGTGCGCTCGGCGCGGGGGCGCAGCAGGGCGCGCAGCGAACCGTCGTAGCGGCGCTGCAGCAGGGCGCGCTCGCGCAGGTGCTCGGCGACCGTGAAGGCCGGGTCGAGTTCGCTGACCCCGGGCACCGGGCCGAGCGCGCTGATCCCGCGTACCGCGGCCATCTGGCGCGGCAGGCGCAGACCGCCCACCTCGGCACGGCCCTCGGAGGGGCGCATCCGGCCCGTCAGAGCGAGCAGCAGGCAGGTGCGGCCGGAGCCGGACGGGCCCTCGATCGCGATCAGGGCGCCGGGTGGGGCGTCGAGCCGTACGCCCCGGAAGGCCCAGCCGCGCGGTCCCTTGAGCCCGAAGTCCTCGGCGGTGACAGCTGCCCCGTGCGGGCTGTCCACAGACCCTCCCCATTTGAACTGACTGGTCAGTACAAAAAGATAGCTCGAACTCGCGCACGAGGCAAAAGGCCAGGTCAGGGGTTTATTGAGGTCGATTGTCAGTGGTGGGCCCCACGATGGATACATACGGCCACGGAGCCGTCACACGACGACAGGAGGTTCGTCATGGCCAACTCGTCCGCAGCTGCCGCCTCTCGGCGCCGCGCAGGCGGCCCTGCCCCCTCACCGACCGGCCCCGCCCCGTCATCGAGCGGACCGGCGAACGACGTCCACCCGGTGCTGCGCCGCACCACCGCGCCGCCCGCCGCTCTCGATCTGCTGGCCCAGGCCCGCGACGGCCTCGAAGAGGCCGCCGTGCTCGCCGTGCCGAACGAGCGCTATGCCACCGCCCATCTCGCCGCGCTGCGCACCGCCGCCGCCGTGCTCGCCGCCCGCGGCCGACCAGAGACGACCAGGCGACGCAGGGAGAGGATCCGTAGCGCTTGGGAAGTCCTCCCGGAGATCGCCCCGGAGCTCACCGAATGGAGCGCCCTGTTCGCTTCGGGGGCCCGCCGCAGGGCCCGGGCCGAAGCGGGCATACCGGGGGCGGCCAGCAGCCGCGACGCCGACGATCTGCTGCGCGACGCGGCCATGTTCCTGCGCCTGGTGGAGCGGCTCCTGGTGCTCCAGCCGACGCTCCCTCAGGCCCGGCAGGAGCGGTCCGACGCGGGATGACGGCTGCGGTGGCCCGAGGCAATAGGGTGGACAGCACCTGTATCACCTGCACCGTTCACGCTCCGCCGTCAGCGGCGGCACCGTGCCGAGGAGTCAACTGCCGTGTCGGATCAGCTGCGCCCCCGCGCCTCCCTCCGTACCGCCGTGGTCTGGGAGGTCCTGAAGGATGCTCTCGACCGTCAGGTCAAGGCGACCGGCAGGGACGCCCTGGACGTCCTGGACACCGGCGGCGGCACCGGAAACTTCGCGGTGCCGGTCGCCCTCCTCGGCCACCGGGTCACCGTCGTCGACCCCAGCCCCAACGCGCTCTTCGCACTGGAGCGCCGCGCTGCCGAGGCCGGGGTCGCCGACCGCGTCCGAGGCGTCCAGGGCGACATCCTCGGCCTGTTCGAGGTGGTCGAGCGCGGCGGTTACGACGCGGTGCTGTGCCACGGCGTCCTGGAGTACGTCGACGACCCCGCCGAGGGCGTACGCAACGCCGTCGACGCGCTCCGCCCGTCCGGTGAGCTCAGCCTGCTCGCCGCCGGACTCGGGGGCGCCGTCCTCGCCCGGGCGCTCGCGGGTCACTTCACCGAGGCCCGGCAGGCGCTCAGCGACCCGGCGGGCCGCTGGGGCGCAGGCGACCCGGTGCCCCGGCGGTACACCGCGGAGCAGCTCACCGAGCTGGTCTCCGCAGCCGACGTCGAGGTCGGCGCGGTCCACGGCGTACGGGTCTTCGCCGACCTCGTACCGGGTGTTCTGGTGGACACCGAGCCCGGCGCGATGGAGGCACTGCTGAAGCTGGAGACCGCGGTTGCGGAACTCCCGGCGTTCCGCTCGGTCGCGACCCAGCTGCACGTTCTGGGCACGAAGCGCGCCTGAGCCGCGGCCGGGGCCCGGCCGCCGGCAGTGCGCGGCGGGGCCGAAGTGCGGCGGCAGCGCGGCTGATCAGCGACGCAGCTGCAGATGGAGTACGCCACAGGCCCCCCGATCGGGGCGTAGTCACCGTATGATCGGGGGACACCATCCGGCATGACGGATCGGATGTTGGGGAATCTACGCCTCAGCAGCTGAGCCGTTGTGGCGGCCCGGACTGGCTGATTGGCGAACAGGGCGGGTTTCACGGGGGCGAATCCCTGCCTATCCTGGAAGGGCCGCATACCGGCCGCCCCCCGCGGCCGACGACGAGGAGGACTCCGTGCCGCTCTCGGAGCACGAGCAGCGAATGCTCGAGCAGATGGAGCGAGCGCTGTACGCCGAAGATCCCAAGTTCGCGACAGCGCTCGAGGGAAGCGGGCTGCGTACGTACACCCGGCGACGGGTCTACCAGGCGGTCGCAGGCTTCCTGGTGGGTATCGCGCTCCTCATGGCCGGAATGGTCGCCCAGCAGATCTGGATCAGCGTGGTGGGATTCCTCGTCATGCTGGGCTGCGCGGTCCTTGCGGTCACCGGTTGGCGCAAGGCTCCCAAGCCCGGCGAGCAGCAGGCGTCCGGGGGCAAGGGCGAGCGCCGACACCCCAGGCAACGCCGAACCGTGATGAACCGGATCGAGCAGCGGTGGCAGCGCCGCCGTGACGAGCAGGGTCAGTAAGCGCTTCTGAACGTGTGCTGGTGAGGGGCGGCCGCATCATCGCGGCCGCCCCTCACCCATGTCTGCACACCGCGGCCTGCGCGCCCTCAGGCGCACCGTCCTTCGATTTCTCCTGTGGTCCCGAGGGCAGGCGAAGGCCCTCCCGCCGGGCAGCGGCCCATGCCGCTCACGGGGTTTGCTCCAACCCCTGGGCGAGCCGAAATCGTGCCCGTCCGTCCGGCGACGAGGGGGAGCGCGGCCCGGTGACCGCGCCCCCTGCTCAGCCTCGCTGGCGGGACGGCCACCGCGGCAACCCGCGCCACCGCGCCACCCACCGGCCGATGAGTGCGGACCAGCTTTCGGACGCCGCCCATATCACCCGAACGGCCGAACGTGGTGCCACCACCGCGCGGATCCGGGCGAAGCGGTCGGCGGAGGCACGCACCCCGTCCCGCACCGTTGCCACGTCCTCGGCGAGCCCGGTGGCCGCCCGGGGCTGCGGGGCGTAGAGCACCTGCTCCACAGCCCCTGCCACCCGGTGCACGGCCGCGGCCTCGTCGGGGTCCAGCCGCCCCAGCCGTACCACCCGCGCTGCCGCCTTGCGCGGGGTCAGCGAGTCGTCGGGGCCGATGCCGTGGTCCCACGCCGTGTCAGTGATCTCCCGCCAGGCCGCCAGCGTTCTGGCCGTCGCATCCGCCGGCGTACGCCCCGTGGACGAGTTCAGCCTGCGTGTACGCACCCGAACCCGCCAGAACAACGGCAGCAGCAGCAGCGCGAGCACCAACAGGGCCGCCAGAACCACCAGGACGATGCTGCCCACCGGTGTCCCCGGATCCTTCGGAGCCGCGGCGCCCGGCGCCGCCGACGAGCCGCACTCGCCCTGTCGGCGAAGCTGTGGCGGGCAGCTGTCCGACGCGGACGGCGCGGCCGACGGAGCGGCCGAGGCACTCGCCTGCGGACGGCTCGGGTTGGCCGAGCCGTCCGAGGGGGCGTCCGGCAGGGTGTACTCGGGCGCGCTGCCCCGCGTCGGGGTCGGCTCGAAGCGGGTCCATCCGATGCCCTCGAAGTACAGCTCCGGCCAGGCGTGCGCATCGCGCAGCCCCACCGACATCGAACCGTCCGACTGCCCGGTGCCGGGTGTGAAACCCACCGCGACCCGGGCCGGAATTCCCAGCGTCCGCGCCATCGCGGCCATCGTGAACGAGAAGTGGACGCAGAAGCCCCGCTTGTCCTTCAGGAACCGGCCGATTGCGGCCGAGCCGGTGCCGGAGGTCACCGAGGTGTCGTAACTGAAGCGGCCGTCGAGGGCGAAGAAATTCTGCAGCTTCACCGCTCGCTCATAGTTGGTGGTGGCACCCTTCGTCACCCGGTTCGCAGTTTCCTTGACGACCTTCGGCAGCGAGCCGGGTACCTGGGTGTACTCCCGCCGCATCGCGGCCGACGCCGGGCCCGCCGCGGCGAGCTGATCCGCGGTCGGCTGCACCACCAGGCTGGAGACCTCGTACTGCGCCCCGCGGGTCGTCTGGCCGCGGTCTCCGACGAGGGTGCGTCCCGCGGACTCGTACCGCCAGTGCCCGCCGATCTTGACCTCGGTCGCGGGGTAGGGGAGCGGCAGGTAGGTCTGCTGGTACGAACGGGACGCGGAGATGTTCGACCTGATCTCCGTGACGGCGACGTCCGCGGCCAGGCCGTCCGGGTTGGGGAGCCGCTTCGGCACGTCCTTCAGGCTGCGCCGCGAGGGCCGCCACTCGCTCCCGGTGAACTGGTCCAGGGCCAGGATTCGCAGGTAGAAGTCCTGTGGGCTGCCGGAATTGGTGCGGTACGACATCACCTGCCGGTTCTCCGGCTGGTTCAGATCGTTCTGCAACGAGACCAGCGGGTTCACCGCTGAGATCGTGCCGCCGCCTCCGCCCTTGCCGGACCCGCTCCCCGAACCGGCCAGCCAACCGCCGTTGAGTGCGGACGTCGGTACGACCAGGGCCATACCCAGCGCCAGCGCGCCGATCCGCCGCCCGGTGCGGACCGGTGCGAGCGGCCGGCCGCCCGACATCTCGAGACCGGCCGCCAGACCGTTCGGTGACCGGCTCGTGCCGCCGAAGACCCGCCCCCACTGGGAGATCCGGTCCCGGCCCTCGGCCAGCAGCAGGATCAGATAGCCGGAGGCCGCCAGCAGGAACCACAGCCGGCCCGCACCACCGGACAGTCCCGCGGCGACCGAGTAGAGGGCGAGGAGCGGCAGGCCGGCCGGAGCCGCGCTGCGGAACGTCACCGCGAGAGTGTCCACGGCAAGACCGATCAGCAGCACACCGCCGACCAGCATCAGCCGGATGCCTTCCGTCGCGGGCGCCGGGATGGCATACCTTCCGACATCGTCCGCACCCGCGGTGAGCAGGTCGGCGAGCCGCTGGACGGCCTCGGGACCGGGCAGGAAACCGACCAGGGCCTGCCCCCGGGCGAACACCACGGTCAGCATCACCAGAGTGACCAGGAACTGCACCGTGACGATCAGCAGCCGCGGCAACGGCACCCGGCGGGCCAGTGCGCCCACCCCGCTCTGGATCGCCAGCAGGAACGCGGCCTGCACGATCCAGGCGGCCGGGTCGACCAAGGGCAGCATCGAACCCGCTGCCAACAGCGTCGCCGCAAAGGCGCACAGCGCCAGCCGACCACGACCGCTCATGCCCGTCCCCTCATGACCATCCCCCGGTGAAACCTGTCGTACCGCCCGTGGCGCCGCCCGACAGGGCGGACTGCGTCACGGTGCTCTGCTGCCCCGCCAGCTGCCACAGCTCGGCGAGATCGGCCCCGGGCTGCACCAGGACCGCTGTCCAGCCCGATTCGCGCAGCAGCCGCAGCCGCTCCTCCGCCCCCGCGAGTGCGGCGCCGTGCGACTCTCCCTGCACCCAGGCGTCGCTGTCCAGCACGAACGCGACGGCGCCGCCGCTGCGCTGCCGCATCCGGGCCGCCACCGCCGCCTGCTCCTCGTCCAGATCGCCGAAGAAGGCGACCAGCAGCCCTTGGTTGCCGCCGCGCAGTACGTCGTACGCGCGCGAAAGGCCGCCCCCGTCGGAGTGGTCGACGACCGCGAGCGTGTCCATCATCAGTCCCGCCGAGTCGGCGGACTCATGGGTCGAGCCGGCGAATCCGCCCTCGCCCTCACCCGGCACCGAACTGCCGTCGTCGGTCAGCAGCCGGACCGCGAAGCCCCGCTCCAGCATGTGCAACAGCGCGGATGCGGCCCCCGACACCGACCATTCGAAGGCCGAGTCGGGCCCGGTCCCCTGGTAGGCGATCCGCCGGGTGTCCAGCAGCACCGTGCATCTGGCCCGCTGGGGCTGCTCCTCGCGGCGCACCATCAGCTCGCCGTAGCGCGCGGTGGAGCGCCAGTGGACCCGGCGCAGATCGTCGCCGTGCCGGTAGCCGCGCGGAATCAGGTCGTCCTCGCCGGCCAGTGCCAGCGCGCGCTGCCGCCCCTCGCCGTACCCGGAGGCCTCGCCCGCCAGCCGGACCGGCGGCAGCGGCTCGGTGCGCGGGATGACGACCAGGGTGTCGTACGCGCTGAACGACCGGGTCAGCTCGCACATCCCGAACGGATCGCTCAGCTGCAGCTGCAGCGGTCCGAGCGGATACCGCCCGCGCAGATCCGACCGCACCCGGTACGACACCTCGCGTCGGCCGCCCGCTTCCACCCGGTCCAGGACGAACCGGGGCCGCGGCCCGAGCACATAGGGCACCCGGTCCTGCAGCATGAGCAGCCCGGTGGGCAGCCGCGACACGTTCTCCATCCGCAGATGCACCCGCGCCTCGGTGCCCGCGGGCACCCGGGACGGGGAGAGCCGCCGGGTGCCCGCGACCCGGTAGCGGGTACGGAACAGCACCGCCACGCAGACCAGAGGGAGCGCGGCGAGCAGCAGCCCGACCCGCAGCAGGTCGCCCTGGCCCAGCACATACGCGCAGACCGCAGCCGCGATCCCGGCCGCGAGGAAGGACCGCCCGCGTGTGGTGAGCCCGCCCAGCGCGGCGCGCAGACCGCCCTTGTCGTCGCCGTCGTTCATCGCGGCCGGCCCCTCTGCTGCCATCACACCCGCCGCATGCCGGGCGGCTGCTGCCGGCCGTACGTCACGGGGCCCGGCTGGTGCTGCGGCGGCGCCGGGACGGTCGCACCGCCACCCGCGGTCGGCACCGGCGTCTGCTGCAGGATCTCCAGCACGACCTGCTCCGCGGTACGACGGTTCAGCTGGGCCTGGGCGGTGGGCAGCAGCCGGTGCGCGAGCACCGCGACCGCCAGCGCCTGCACATCGTCGGGCAGGCAGTAGTCCCGCCCGCTCAGCGCCGCCGAGGCCTTTGCCGCGCGGAGCAAATGCAGCGTGGCGCGCGGCGAGGCACCGAGCCTGAGATCCGGGTGGATCCGGGTGGCCCCGACCAGCTCCACCGCGTACCGCCGTACGGATTCGGCCACGTGGACCGTCCGGACCGCCTCGATCAGCTTCACGATGTCGTGGGCGTGTGCCACCGGCTGCAGGTCGTCGAGCGGCGAGACGCCGCCGTGCACGTCGAGCATCTGCAGCTCGGCCTCCGCGCTGGGATAGCCGATCGACACCCGGGCCATGAACCGGTCGCGCTGGGCCTCGGGCAGCGGATACGTGCCCTCCATCTCCACCGGGTTCTGGGTGGCCACCACCATGAACGGGTCCGGCAGTTCGTAACTGTGCCCGTCGATGGTGACCTGGCGCTCCTCCATCGACTCCAGCAGCGCGGACTGGGTCTTGGGCGAGGCGCGGTTGATCTCGTCGCCGATCACGATCTGGGCGAAGATCGCGCCCGGTTTGAATTCGAAGTCGCGCCGCTGCTGGTCGAAGATGGACACACCGGTGATGTCGGAAGGCAGCAGGTCCGGTGTGAACTGGATGCGCCGCACGGAGCAGTCGATCGACCGCGCGAGCGCCTTGGCCAGCATGGTCTTGCCCACCCCGGGGACATCCTCGATGAGGAGATGCCCCTCTGCGAGCAGCACGGTCAGCGAAAGCCGAACGACCTCAGGCTTGCCCTCGATCACAGCCTCCACCGACCTGCGCACCCGCTCCGCTGTGGTCGTCAGATCTGTGAGGCTCGCTCGATCGTCATAGGTCGTCACCCGGCCCTCCTCGGCCCTGCCCCACGCTCTCAAGGAGCAGGGGATACCCCATTCACGGGCCGATGCGCTGGTAGTTGGCCCGGCCACCCCGAAAAACGGACCCCCGCCGGAACGGTCCGGTGGGATGTCACACCCGCATTCTTGTTGCCGTTACCGCTTCGTGTCACTCGCCTGTGGATAAGTGGGTGCGAAATGTCTGGGTCGTGGGCATTTTAGGTGCCCGGAAAAATCCGCGAGCGTCAGATGACGGGGTGGATCTCGCGCAGCAAGCCGCTGGTCACGTCGAAGACGAAGCCGCGGACGTCATCGGTGTGCAGAAGGAACGGCGAGGTGCGGACGCGCTGCATCGACTGCCGTACGTCCTGATCCGCGTCCTTGTACGCCTCCACCGCCCAGACCGGCCGCTGGCCGACCTCCGCCTCCAGCTCCTGGCGGAACTCCTCGGTGATCGACTCGAGGCCGCAGTTGGTGTGGTGGATGAGTATGACGCTGCGGGTGCCGAGCGCCCGCTGGCTGATGGTCAGGGAGCGGATCACGTCGTCGGTGACCACGCCGCCCGCGTTGCGGATGGTGTGGCAGTCGCCGAGCGCCAGGCCGAGCGCGTCGTGGAGGTCGAGCCGGGCGTCCATGCAGGCGACCACGGCGACCTGCAGCACCGGCCGCGCGTCCATACCGGGATCGTCGAACTCGGCCGCGTAACGGGTGTTCGCCTCGACCAGGTGGTCGATGACCGTACCGTCGGTGGCCTGGCCGGCAGCGGGTGCGGGGTGCTCGGCAGGGGACTGCGCGGAAGTCGACATGGATATGACGTTAGCTGCCACCGTTCGCCTTGGCGTGCCGTGAGAAGGGACAAAGAACGTCAACGAGGCTTGTTGTGAGGTAACCCACAAGCATTAGGCCAGGTCACTCGACCGAGTGAACAGAGGGCGAGGCGACGCGCTGCCGGGCTCATTGATCGGGAATCGATCGAATGGCAGGGTGGACTAAGGTGACGGGAAGTTACCGACACCTTGCACATTCCGAAGATTTCCCCTGTGTGCGCGGCGTACGTACGGCCCGGCCCTCTCCCGCTCGCCGGTCGGCCGACGCCACTTCCCCGGCGCCGGCGGACCTCCCCTTCCGAGCGGGCGGGGACCAGGCCGTACGTGCAGCCACACGGGACTGAGCCTGAGAGGGCGCATGAGCCAGACCCGACACGTCCCGGTGATGCTCCAGCGATGCCTGGACCTGTTGGCCCCGGCTCTGGAGGTGCCGAGTCCGCAACAGCCCGTGGTCGTCGACTGCACCCTCGGTCTCGGAGGCCACAGCGAGGCCCTCCTCGCCGCCTTCCCGTCGGCCCGGCTGATCGCGCTGGACCGGGACAAGGAGGCGCTGCGGCTCTCCGGCCAGCGGCTCGCCCCGTACGGTGACCGGGCCACACTGGTGCACGCCGTCTACGACGAGCTGCCCGAGGTGCTCGCCCGGCTCGGCGTCCCCAAGGTCCAGGGAGTCCTGTTCGACCTCGGTGTCTCCTCCATGCAGCTGGACGAGGCCGACCGCGGCTTCGCGTACGCCCAGGATGCCCCGCTCGACATGCGGATGGACCAGACGACCGGCATCAGCGCGGCCGAGGTCCTCAACACGTACCCGCCGGGCGAACTCGTCCGGATCCTGCGTGCGTACGGCGAGGAGAAGCAGGCCAAGCGGATCGTCTCCGCGATCGCGCGCGAGCGCGAGAAGGAACCGTTCAGCAACAGCGCCCGGCTGGTCGAGCTGATCCGTGACTCACTGCCGCAGGCGGCCAAGCGCACCGGCGGTAATCCCGCCAAACGGACCTTCCAGGCGCTGCGCATCGAGGTGAACGGCGAGCTCTCCGTCCTGGAGCGGGCGATCCCGGCCGCCGTGGAGGCCCTCGCCGTGGGCGGCCGGATCGCCGTCCTCTCGTACCACTCGTTGGAGGACCGGCTGGTCAAGCAGGTCTTCGCGGCAGGCGCGGCCAATACGGCGCCGCCCGGACTGCCCGTCGTCCCCGAGCGCTACCAGCCGCGGTTGAAGCTCCTGACCCGCGGCGCGGAGCTGCCCACGGAGGAGGAGGTCGCCGAGAACCGGCGCGCGGCCCCCGCCCGTCTGCGCGGTGCCCAGCGGATCCGCGAGGAGGAGCGATGAGCGCAGCCGGTACGGCACCGGGAGAGGCCGAGGTGACGCCGTGAGCGGACCGGCCGGACAGCTCAAGGGGCGGGCCGCGAGACTCGCCCGGCTGATGCCCTCCGGGTCCAGCAGTGCGGCCCGTACGCCCTTCGTCCTGCTGGTCGTGCTGCTCCTCGGCGGCGGCCTGATCACCCTGCTGCTGCTGAACTCCGCGCTCAACGAGGGATCGTTCAGGCTGAGCGAACTGAAGAAGCGGACCACCGATCTCACCGACGAGGAGCAGGCCCTCCAGCGCGACGTCGACGGCCGCTCCGAGCCGGACGCACTGGAGCGGCGCGCCCGCGAACTCGGCATGGTGCCCGGCGGCAGTCCCGCCTTCCTCAACCCGGACGGCACGGTCCGTGGCGTCCCCTCCGAGGCCGTCGCCCAGCGGACCCGGGCACCCGCGGCCGCACCGCCTGCCGGCGCCTCGCCGTCGAAATCCGCACCGCCCCCGGCCCCGCCGTCCGCCTCCGCCAAGTCCCCGGCCGTGGCCGCCACGAAACCCAGCACCTCAGCAGCCCCGCCCGCACAACCGTCCACCCCGGCGCTGCCCGCCACGAAGCCCAGCACCTCGGCAGCTCCGCCCGCGCAACCGCCTACCCCGGCACACCAGTCCTCGACCAGTCCCGGCAGGTGACGCAGTGCCCTCGAAGGAACCGCCGCGCCGCCGGGTCCCCGGCCCCGCGCGCCCCCGCAGCGCCGCAGCCGGCTCGGGCCGCCCCCGGCCCGCCGCCCGCCGCCCGTCGTCGCAGGTCCCGCGCGGCCGCGCCCCGCGGGGGCCGTCGGCGCGCCCCCTGCGCCTCGGCAGCCCGCGCCCCAGGCTCCGCCTGGTCAGCCTGGCGCTGACGCTCGTCATGCTTGCGTTCGTCGTCCGGCTCCTCCAGGTCCAGGCCGTCGACGCCAGCGCGTACGCGGCCAAGGCCGAGGAGAACCGCTACCTCGAGTACACGATCTCCGCCGAGCGCGGCGAGATCACCGACCGCAGCGGCATCGCTCTGGCCATCAGCGTCGACGCGTACGACATCACCGCCGACCCCAAGATGTTCACGCCCGAGGACAGCAAGGCCCCGGACGCACCGCAGCAGGCCGCGGCCCTCCTCGCCCCCATCCTCGGCGTCGACGCCGGGGAGCTGACGAAGAAGCTGTCGAAGCCGAAGAGCCGGTACGCCGTCCTGGCGCGTCGCCAGACCCCACAGGTCTGGAAGCAGATCAAGGACCTCAAGTCCGTCTTCGCCGAGAAGGCCCAGAAGGACAGGGCGAACGGCGGACCCGGAGCCAATGTGCTGGCCGGCGTCTTCCAGGAGTCGACCACCAAACGGGTCTACCCCAACGGTGGGCTGGCCGCCGGGATACTGGGCTACGTCAACGCGGAGGGCAAGGGCGCGGGCGGCCTCGAATCGCAGCTGGACAAGAAGCTCGCGGGCGAGGACGGCAAGATCAAGTACGCCCAGTCCGGCGGCCGCCGCGTGCCCACCGCGGGCACCAAGGAGGTTCCGGCCGTCGCCGGTTCCGACATCGAGCTGACCATCGACCGGGACATCCAGTGGGCCGCCCAGAAGGCCATCTCGGACCAGGTGAAGAAGTCCAAGGCGGACCGTGGCTATGTGATCGTGCAGAACACCAGGACCGGCGAGGTCCTCGCCATGGCCAACGCCCCGGGCTTCGACCCCAACGACCTCTCGCAGGCCGACGCGGCGACGCTGGGAAACGCGGCCGTGCAGGACGTGTACGAACCCGGCTCCACCAGCAAGGTCATGTCCATGGCCGCCGTCCTGGAGGAGGGGGTGGCCACCCCCGGTACCCATGTCACCGTCCCCAACCGGCTCCACCGCGGCGACCGGCTCTTCAAGGACGACATCGACCACGCCACCTGGTACCTGACGCTCAACGGCGTACTCGCCAAGTCCAGCAACATCGGCACCATCCTGGCCACCGGACAGCTCGGCAAGACGCAGGCGGAGGCCAACAAGGCCCTCTACTCGTACCTGCGCAAATTCGGCATCGGCAGCCCGACCGGACTGGACTACCCGGGCGAGACGCCCGGCATCCTCGCCAAGCCGCAGGACTGGTCGACCTCGCAGCAGTACACGATCCCGTTCGGCCAGGGACTCTCGCTCAACGCCATGCAGGCCGCCTCGGTCTACTCGACGATCGCCAACGGCGGTGTCCGGATCCAGCCCACCCTGGTACGCGGCACCAAGGGCGCCGACGGCCGCTTCACCCCCGCGCCCACCCCCGAACAGACCCGGGTGATCAGCGCGAAGACCGCGAAATCGCTCGCGGGCATGCTGGAGTCGGTGGTCGGTGACGAGGAGGGCACCGGTACCAAGGCCCGTATCCCCGGTTACCGGGTCGCGGGCAAGACCGGCACGGCCAACCGGGTCGATCCGGTCCGCGGCGGATACCACGGCTACACCGCGTCCTTCGCGGGCTTCGCGCCCGCCGACAAGCCGCAGATCACTGTCTACTGCGCCATCCAGAACCCGACGAAGGGCAGCTACTTCGGCGGCCAGATCTGCGGTCCCATCTACAAACAGGTCATGGAGTTCGCGCTGAAGACGCTCCAGACTGCACCGTCCGGCAGCGGGTCCGCCCGCCTGCCGGTGTCCTTCCAGCCCGGCGAGTGAACTCGGGGTAACCAGCCAGTGACAACCATCACCCCCGATCCCGGGAACCGGAACGGGAGCGACCGGGGAGCGGCCCCCTCACCTCGCGAGAGGCCGGGTGCGCCCGGTACGCTCACCGCCGTGCCCCACGCTGAACAGTCCCAAACCATCCAGAAGGACGCCCCTGTGAACTACCCGGGAGCGCCCCGCCCGGATCGGCTCCGGCCGACCACCCTCGGCGAGCTGGCAGCCCGGCTGGGAGTCGAATCGCCCGGATCCGGTGAGGTCACCGGCATCACCCATGACTCGCGGGCGGTACGGCCCGGCGATGTGTACGCGGCGCTGCCCGGCGCCCGCCTCCACGGCGCCGACTTCGTCGCCCAGGCGGCCGGCCTCGGTGCGGCGGCGGTCCTCACCGACCCGGCGGGTGCCGAGCGCGCCGCCGCCACCGGACTGCCGGTGCTGGTCACCGAGAACCCGCGCGGCCGGATGGGCGAACTCGCCGCGGAGATCTACGGGCGGCCCGGCGCCGACCTCCTGCAGATCGGCATCACCGGAACGTCCGGGAAGACCACCACCGCGTATCTCATCGAGGGCGGCTTCCGGGGCGCCGGACGCAGCACCGGGCTGATCGGCACCGTCGAGACGCGGATCGGTGACGAGCGCATCAAGTCCGAGCGCACCACCCCTGAAGCGACCGACCTCCAGGCCCTGTTCGCCGTCATGCGCGAGCGCGGCGTCGACGCGGTCGCCATGGAGGTCTCCAGCCACGCGCTGGTGCTCGGCCGGGTCGACGGCTGTGTCTTCGACGTCGCCGTCTTCAACAACCTCAGCCCGGAGCACATGGAGTTCCACTCCGGCATGGAGGACTACTTCGCTGCCAAGGCTCAGCTGTTCACCCCGGAGCGCAGCCGGCGGGGTGTCGTCAACTTCGACGACGAGTACGGCCGCCGACTGATCACCGGGGCGTCCGTTCCGGTCGTCACCTTCTCCGCCGAGGGCCACCTGGACGCCGACTGGCGCGCCGAGGACGTCGAAATCGGCCCGCTGGGCTCCACCTTCACCGTTGTCGGCCCCAAGGACGAGCGGATCACCGCCAGGGCTCCGCTGCCCGGCCCGTTCAACGTCGCCAACACCCTCGCCGCGATCGTCACCCTGGCCGTCGCGGGCGTCGACCCGCAGACCGCGGCCGACGGGGTCGCCGCCGTCCCCGGAGTCCCCGGCCGGCTGGAACGCGTCGACGCCGGACAGCCGTACCTCGCGCTCGTCGACTACGCGCACAAGACCGACGCCGTCGAGTCCGTCCTGCGCTCCCTGAACAAGGTCACCGAGGGCAAACTGCACATCGTGCTCGGCTGCGGCGGCGACCGCGACACGACAAAACGCGGACCGATGGGGGCGGCAGCTGCCCGGCTCGCCGACACCGCCGTGCTGACCTCCGACAACCCCCGCTCCGAGGACCCTCTGGCCATCCTCGCCGCGATGCTCTCGGGCGCCGCCGAGGTGCCCGTCCACGAGCGCGGCGAGGTCCTGGTCGACGCCGACCGGGCCTCCGCCATCGCCGCCGCGGTCGCCCGCGCCCGGCCCGGTGACACCGTGCTGATCGCCGGCAAGGGCCACGAACAGGGCCAGGACATCCACGGAGTGGTACGCCCCTTCGACGACCGTACGGTGCTGCGCGCGGTCATCGCCCGGTCCCTGGGGCAAGAGAGCGCCGACGACGCCCCCGAGAACACCCCGGACCTCGCCCACACCCACGAGAACAACAGTCAGGGATGACCAAGTGATCGCCCTTACCCTCGCCGAGATCGCCGATATCGTCGGCGGGCAGTCGTACGACATACCGGATCCGGCAGCGACCGTCAGCGGACCTGTCGTCATCGACTCCCGAGCGGTGGAGCAAGGCAGCCTGTTCGTCGCGTTCGCCGGCGAGCGGGTCGACGGCCACGACTACGCGCAGCGCGCCGTCGAGGTGGGCGCGACCGCCGTACTGGCCACCCGCCCGGTCGGCGTCCCGGCGATCGTCGTCGACGACGTCGTCGCCGCGCTCGGCGCCCTCGCCCGGGCCGTCGTCGGACGGCTCGGCACCGCCGTCGTCGCCCTCACCGGCTCCGCGGGCAAGACCTCCACCAAGGACCTGATCGCCCAGCTCCTGGAGCGCAAGGGGCCCACCGTCTTCCCCGCGGGCAACCTCAACAACGAGATCGGACTGCCGCTCACCGCCCTGCGCGCCACCGAGAGCACCGAACACCTCGTCCTCGAGATGGGTGCGCGCTACATCGGCGACATCCGCTACCTCACCGGCCTGGTCCCGCCGCGGATCGGCCTCGTCCTCAATGTCGGCACCGCGCACATCGGCGAGTTCGGCGGCCGCGAGCAGATCGCCATCGCCAAGGGCGAGATGGTCGAGTCGCTCCCCGAGGACGGAGTCGCCGTCCTCAACGCCGACGACCCGCTCGTGCGCGCCATGTCCTCCCGTACGAAGGCCCGGGTGCTGCTCTTCGGCGAAGCCGCGGATGCGGACGTACGGGGAGAGAAGGTCCGTCTCACCGACGACGGCCGCCCCGCTTTCACGCTCCACACACCCACCGGGTGCAGCGATGTGACCATGCGCCTGTACGGTGAGCACCACGTGTCGAACGCGCTCGCCGCGGCCGCCGTCGCCCATGAGTTGGGCCTGTCCGCAGACGAGATCGCCGAAGCGCTCTCCGAGGCGGGCACCCTCTCCCGCTGGCGCATGGAGGTCACCGAGCGTCCGGACGGCGTGACGTTCGTCAATGACGCCTACAACGCGAACCCCGAATCCATGCGAGCAGCGCTGCGCGCGCTGGTCGCCATGGGGAAGGGCCGGCGTACGTGGGCGGTGCTCGGCCCCATGGCTGAGCTCGGCGACGCCTCGCTCGCCGAGCACGACGCGGTCGGACGGCTCGCCGTCCGGCTCAACGTCAGCAAGCTCGTCGCGGTCGGGGGCAGAGAAGCCTCCTGGCTGCAACTGGGCGCATACAACGAGGGTTCGTGGGGTGAGGAGTCGGTGCACGTGTCCGACGCACAGGCTGCCGTCGACCTGTTGCGCAGTGAACTGCGCGCGGGAGACGTCGTGCTGGTGAAGGCGTCCCGGTCGGCCGGCCTGGAAATGGTCGTCCAGGCACTGCTGGAGAACTCGACCGAGGGCGAGGTCACCGGCCGATGAGGCAGATCCTCTTCGCGGGGGCCATCGGGCTCTTCCTGACCCTGGTCGGTACCCCGCTGCTGATCAAGCTGCTGGCCCGCAAGGGATACGGGCAGTTCATCCGCGACGACGGCCCGCGCAGCCACGGCAGCAAGAAGGGCACGCCCACCATGGGCGGCATCGCCTTCATCCTGGCCACGCTGATGGCGTACGTCCTGGCGAAGGTGATCACCGGTGAGCAGATGCGCTTCTCCGGTGTGCTGGTCCTGTTCCTGATGACCGGCATGGGTCTTGTCGGGTTCCTCGACGACTACATCAAGATCGTCAAGCAGCGTTCGCTCGGTCTGCGTGCCAAGGCGAAGATGGCCGGCCAGCTGATCGTCGGCATCGCCTTCGCGGTGCTGTCGCTCCAGTTCGCCGACGGCCGCGGCAACACCCCGGCTTCCACCAAGCTGTCGTTCGTCACGGACTTCGGCTGGTCGATCGGCCCGGTGCTGTTCGTCGTCTGGGCGCTGTTCATGATCCTCGCCATGTCCAACGGCGTGAATCTGACGGACGGTCTGGACGGTCTGGCCACCGGCGCCTCCGTGATGGTCTTCGGCGCGTACACCTTCATCGGGCTGTGGCAGTTCCAGGAGTCCTGCGCCAACGCGGTCACCCTGACCAACCCCAACGCCTGCTTCGAGGTCCGCGACCCGCTCGACCTCGCGGTCGTCGCCTCCGCGCTGATGGGCGCCTGCTTCGGCTTCCTGTGGTGGAACACCTCGCCAGCCAAGATCTTCATGGGTGACACCGGTTCGCTGGCACTCGGCGGCGCGCTCGCGGGTCTCGCGATCTGCTCCCGCACCGAGTTCCTGATGGCCATCCTCGGCGGCCTCTTCGTGATGATCACCATGTCCGTGGTCATCCAGGTCGGCTCCTTCAAGATGACCGGCAAGCGGGTCTTCCGGATGGCGCCGCTCCAGCACCACTTCGAACTCAAGGGCTGGTCCGAAGTCCTTGTCGTGGTCCGTTTCTGGATCATCCAGGGCATGTGCGTGATCGTCGGGCTCGGTCTCTTCTACGCAGGGTGGGCAGCCGCCAAGTGAGCAACCAGGACTGGCAGGGCAAGCACGTCACCGTCGCGGGACTCGGTGTCAGCGGTATCCCCGCCGCCCGTGTCCTGAACGGCCTCGGCGCCGTCGTCACCGTGGTCAACGACGGGGACGACGAGCGTTCCCGTGCGCAGGCCGCCGAGCTGGAGGCGCAGGGAATCACCGTGCGCCTCGGCGACGGGGCGACCCTGCCCGAGTCCACCGAGCTCATCGTCACCACCCCCGGCTGGCAGCCCGACAAGCCGCTTTTCGCAGCAGCCGACGAGGCGGGCGTCCCGGTCTGGGGCGACGTCGAGCTCGCCTGGCGGCTGCGCGGCCACGACGGCAGGGAACCGGCCCCCTGGCTCGCGGTCACCGGCACCAACGGCAAGACCACGACCGTACGGATGCTCGCCTCGATCCTGGAGGCGGCCGGGCTGCGCACGGCGGCCGTCGGCAACATCGGGGTCTCCCTGCTGGACGCGGTGCTCGGCGACGAGACGTACGATGTACTCGCCGTCGAGCTCTCCAGCTACCAGCTGCACTGGGCGCCCTCGCTGCGCGCCCACTCCGCGGTCGTCCTCAACCTGGCGCCCGACCACCTCGACTGGCACGGCTCCATGGAGGCGTACGTCGCGGACAAGGGCCGGATCTACGAGGGCAACCGGATCGCCTGCGTCTACAACGCGGCCGACAAGGCCACCGAGGACCTGGTCCGGCAGGCGGACGTCGAGGAGGGCTGCCGCGCCATCGGCTTCACCCTCGGGACCCCTGGACCGTCCCAGCTGGGCGTCGTCGACGGCATCCTCGTCGACCGGGCCTTCGTGACCAACCGGCAGAAGCAGGCCCAGGAGCTCGCCGAGGTCGGGGACGTCAACCCGCCGGCCCCGCACAACATCGCCAACGCGCTGGCGGCCGCGGCGCTGGCCCGCGCGTTCGGCGTCGAGCCCAGGGCGGTACGGGACGGGTTGCGGGCCTTCCGCCCCGACGCACACCGCATCGAGCATGTCGCGGACGTCGCCGAAGTCGCGTACATCGACGACTCCAAGGCCACCAACACGCATGCCGCGGAGGCCTCCCTCGCGGCGTACGACCCGATCGTCTGGATCGCCGGCGGCCTCGCCAAGGGCGCCACCTTCGACGAGCTGGTGAGCGGGGCGGCGAAGCGGCTGCGCGGCGTTGTGCTGATGGGCCGCGACCGGGAACTGATCCACGAAGCCCTCACGCGACACGCCCCCGAGGTCCCGGTCGTCGACCTCGACCGGACCGACACTGGGGCGATGTCCGAGGCGGTCCGCGAGGCGGCACGGCTCGCCCGGCCGGGAGACACCGTACTGATGGCCCCGGCCTGCGCCTCGATGGACATGTTCGCCAATTACAACAAGCGGGGCGAGGCATTCGCGGACGCGGTCCGCGCACTCGCCGACGAGAGCGCCTGACGGGCCCGGCCGCCGCGCCGTACTGTCCCGGAGAACCGGGTACGGGCGGCTCCGCCGCGCGCCCCGGCCCTCGGCAGCAGCCCCGGGCACGAGCAGTGGAGGGGACAGCGACAATGCCGGCCGACGAGAGCTCCGCCGCGCGCGGCACAGGCCGCTCACAGGCGACCGCGGCGATCAGCCGGGCGCTCGCCCCACCCCTGCTGGCCTCCGCCCGTCCGGCAGGGCCCCCGGCGCCCGCCGGGCTCGCTCTGCGCGGCAGGCTGGCGGCGGGAGCCGGGCGGCGGCCCGCGGTGCCGCGCTCCAGGGGCCACGACGGCTCCGGCCCGCGCACCCCCCGCAGCAGCAGCGGTGTGCGGCGGATGTACGAGCAGGCACGCCGGGCCTGGGACCGCCCGCTGACCGCGTACTACCTGATCCTCGGCGCCGGCCTGCTGATCACCGCGCTCGGCCTGGTGATGGTCTACTCCGCTTCGATGATCAAGGCGCTGGAGCTGGACAAGCCCGGCACGTATTTCTTCCGTAAACAGTTCCTCGCCGCCGTCATCGGCTCCGTACTGCTGGTGGTCGCCTCCCGGATGCCCGTCAAGCTCCACCGGGCGCTCGCCTACCCGCTGCTCATGGGCACGGTCTTCCTGATGGTGCTGGTCCAGGTGCCGGGGATAGGGATGTCGGTCAACGGCAACCAGAACTGGCTCTATCTGGGCGGCCCCTTCCAGCTCCAGCCCAGCGAGTTCGGCAAGCTGGCCCTGATCCTCTGGAGCGCCGATCTGCTCGCCCGCAAACAGGACAGGCGGCTGCTGACGCAGTGGAAGCACATGCTGGTGCCGCTCGTCCCGGTCGCCTTCATGCTCCTCGGGCTGATCATGCTCGGCGGCGACATGGGAACTGCGATCATTCTCACCGCGATCCTCTTCGGCCTGCTCTGGCTGGCCGGGGCGCCCACCCGGCTCTTCGCCGGGGTGCTCGCCGTCGCGGGAGTCCTCGCCTTCCTGCTGATCAAGACCAGTCCGAACCGGATGTCACGCCTCAGTTGCATGGGGGTCAGCGAACCCGGCCCCGACGGCTCGTGCTGGCAGGCCGTGCACGGCATCTATGCTCTGGCGTCCGGCGGATGGTTCGGATCCGGGCTGGGTGCGAGTGTGGAAAAATGGGGCCAACTACCCGAACCTCACACCGACTTCATCTTCGCCATCACCGGGGAGGAACTGGGGTTGGCGGGGACGCTGTCGGTGCTCGCCCTCTTCGCGGCTCTAGGCTATGCGGGTATCCGCGTGGCCGGACGCACGGAGGACCCCTTCGTGAGGTACGCCGCGGGAGGTGTGACCACCTGGATCACGGTCCAGGCCGTGATCAATATCGGTGCGGTGCTCGGCCTGCTGCCGATCGCCGGGGTCCCTCTCCCGCTGTTCTCCTACGGAGGATCGGCCCTGCTGCCGACCATGTTCGCTGTCGGGCTGCTGATCGCGTTCGCGCGAGAGGAACCCGCCGCGAAGGCGGCCCTGGCCATGCGGAGGCCCGGGGTGAGATGGAAGACGATGAGACGGCGCGTCAAGAAGCGTCCGTCCGGAGAGCGGTGAATTTCGGTGCATGTCGTACTCGCCGGTGGGGGGACCGCCGGCCACATCGAGCCCGCGCTTGCCCTCGCGGATGCCCTGCGCAGGCAGGACCCGAGCGTGGGAATCACTGCCCTGGGCACGGAGCGCGGACTCGAGACCAGGCTCGTACCCGAGCGGGGGTACGAACTGGCGCTGATCCCGGCCGTTCCGCTGCCGCGCAAGCCCACCCCCGAGCTGATCACGGTCCCGGGGCGGCTGCGCGGCACCATCAAGGCCGCCGAGCAGATCCTGGAGCGCACCAAGGCGGACTGCGTGGTCGGCTTCGGCGGCTATGTCGCCCTGCCCGGCTACCTGGCCGCCAAGCGGGTCGGGGTGCCGATCGTCGTCCATGAGGCGAACGCCCGGCCGGGCCTGGCGAACAAGATCGGTTCCCGGTACGCGCACGGGGTCGCCGTGTCCACTCCGGACAGCAAGCTGCGCGGTGCCCGCTACATCGGCATCCCGCTGCGCCGTACCATCGCCACCCTGGACCGGGCCCGGGTCCGCCCGGAGGCGCGCGACGCGTTCGGCCTCGATCCCAACCTGCCGACGCTGCTGGTCTCCGGCGGTTCGCAGGGCGCCCGCCACCTCAACGAGGTGATCCAGCGGGTCGCCCCGCTGCTGCAGCGCTCCGGGATCCAGATCCTGCACGTGGTCGGCCCGAAGAACGAATTGCCGCGCATCGACAACATGCCCGGGATGCCGCCCTACGTCCCGGTACCGTACGTGGACCGGATGGATCTCGCGTACGCCGCGGCCGACATGATGCTCTGCCGTGCGGGCGCGATGACCGTCGCCGAACTCTCCGCCGTCGGGCTTCCCGCCGCCTACGTCCCGCTGCCGATCGGCAACGGCGAACAGCGGCTCAACGCCCAGCCGGTGGTCAACGCCGGCGGTGGTCTGCTGGTGGACGACGCGGCGCTCACCCCCGAGTGGGTGCAGAGCAACGTCCTCCCGGTGCTTGCGGATCCGCACCGTTTGTATGAAATGTCCCGCGCCGCCGCCGAGTTCGGCCGCAGGGATGCCGACGACCTGCTCGTCGGCATGGTGTACGAGGCGATTGCCGCACGCCGCAAGGCGTGAGGCGGGCGGGTCCGGGGGCGACGCCCCCGGACCCGGCATAAGGAGCGAGCGTGGCCGGACCGACGACCGCCCGGCGCGGTGCAGGGCAGCAGCAGGACGACCCGGCCCGCCCGCCGCGCCCCACCGGGCGCAGACTGCCCAGCCGCAGACTGCTGATCGTGATCGCCGTCGGCGTCCTGCTGCTCGCTTCGGGCTCCGTATGGGCGCTGTACGGCTCGTCCTGGCTCCGGGCCGAACAGGTCACGACCACCGGTGTCGACGTACTGACCCCGGCCGAGGTGGAGGCCGCCGCCGCGGTGCCGATCGGGGCCCCGATGGTCTCCGTGGACACGGACGCCATCGCGGACCGGTTGCGCCAGAAGTTGCCTCGTATCGACTCGGTGGATGTCGTACGGTCATGGCCGCACGGCATCGGACTTAAAGTGACCGAACGCAAACCGGTCCTGTTGATGAAAAAGGACACAAAGTTCATTGAAGTGGACGTGAAAGGCGTCCGTTTCGCCACGGTGGACAGGGCGCCGAAGCGCGTACCGCTGCTGGAGCTGACGCCCGATCAGTCGGCGAGTCTGCGCCGCTTCGGCAGCGGCCGACTGGTGCGGGAAGCGGTCCGGGTCGCGGGCGAACTCCCGGGTGCGGTCGCCAAGGACACCAAGGTCGTGCGGGTCACCTCGTACGATTCGATCTCCCTGGAGCTGACCGGTCGGCGCACGGTGGTCTGGGGCAGCGGCGAAGAGGGGCCGGTGAAGGCAAGAGTCCTCACCGCTCTCATGAAAGCGGCTCCCAAAGCGGGACACTTCGACGTGAGTGCACCCACCGCTCCTGCAGTGTCGGGCAGTTGACGCGCATTTGGCCTGGCCAGCACCCTGGTTGGTCAGCGCTACGGGTGATCACATAGGGTGAAAAGAAAAACGGGAGGTTCGGCGTGTTCGTTGAACGTGCGCCACTTGTCGACTTAGTGTCCTGTTCGGAAGAGTCCAAGAAGCAGACACACTGGTAACCCTAAACTTCAACGTTAGGGTTTGGGTCGGCGTTCGGACCGTCCCAATCGGCATCAGTCGTCGCCGCGGGATCCCGCGAAGCGACGACACGTAACTCGAGGCGAGAGGCCTTCGACGTGGCAGCACCGCAGAACTACCTCGCAGTCATCAAGGTCATCGGTGTCGGCGGCGGTGGTGTCAATGCCATCAACCGAATGATCGAGGTCGGTCTCAAGGGCGTCGAGTTCATCGCGATCAACACTGATGCGCAAGCCCTGTTGATGAGCGACGCCGACGTCAAGCTCGACGTCGGCCGTGAACTCACCCGCGGCCTCGGCGCCGGGGCCAACCCGGCCGTCGGTCGTAAGGCGGCAGAGGACCACCGTGAGGAGATCGAGGAGGTCCTCAAGGGGGCCGACATGGTCTTCGTCACCGCCGGAGAGGGCGGCGGCACCGGCACCGGCGGCGCACCCGTCGTCGCCAACATCGCGCGCTCGCTCGGCGCCCTCACGATCGGTGTGGTCACCCGCCCGTTCACCTTCGAGGGCCGGCGCCGCGCGAACCAGGCGGAGGACGGCATCGCCGAGCTCCGCGAAGAGGTCGACACCCTCATCGTCATCCCCAACGACCGACTGCTGTCCATCTCGGACCGCCAGGTCAGCGTGCTCGACGCGTTCAAGTCGGCCGACCAGGTACTGCTCTCGGGTGTCCAGGGCATCACCGACCTCATTACCACCCCGGGCCTGATCAACCTCGACTTCGCCGACGTCAAGTCGGTCATGTCCGAGGCCGGATCGGCGCTCATGGGTATCGGCTCGGCCCGCGGCGACGACCGTGCGGTGGCCGCGGCCGAGATGGCGATCTCCTCGCCGCTCCTGGAGGCGTCCATCGACGGCGCCCGTGGTGTCCTGCTCTCCATCTCCGGCGGCAGCGACCTCGGTCTCTTCGAGATCAACGAGGCCGCCCAGCTGGTGAGTGAGGCGGCCCACCCGGAGGCGAACATCATCTTCGGTGCGGTCATCGACGACGCACTGGGCGACGAGGTGCGGGTCACCGTGATCGCCGCGGGCTTCGACGGCGGACAGCCGCCGGCCCGTCGCGAGAACGTCCTCGGCGCGGGCGCCGGCAAGCGCGAGGAGCAGGCTCCGCCGGCCCGGTCCGCCGAGCCGGTGCGCCAGTCCGGCGGGCTCGGTTCCGTGCCTGTGCGCGAGGAGACCCAGGCCCCGGCAGAGTCCGTACCGGTGGCGAACGAGACCTCGATGTCGCCGGTCTCCCAGCCGCACGTCCCGCCGGCCCGTCCCTCCTACCAGGACACCCAGGCCGAAGAGCTGGATGTCCCGGACTTCTTGAAGTGATAGGCCGGCACCACGCAGTGACCGCAGTGTCCCCCGTGTCCTCGGGGGGTGGCGCTCACTTCGCCTTCACCGACAGGTGGGGTGGGGTGAGCGCCGCTCCGTACGGGGAGCTCAACCTCGGCGGCGCGGTCGGGGACGACTCCGCCGCCGTCCTCGCCAATCGCGAGCGCGCCGCCCGCAGCCTCGGTCTCGACCCGGCGCAGGTCGTCTGGATGAACCAGGTGCACGGGCGGGATGTGGCGGTGGTCGACGGGCCCTGGCCGGACGGTTCCGAGATTCCCGCGGTGGACGCGGTGGTGACCGCGCGACGCGGACTCCCGCTCGCCGTGCTCACCGCCGACTGCACCCCCGTACTCCTCGCCGACCCGGTCGCCGGGATCGCGGCGGCGGCACATGCCGGCCGCCCCGGCCTGGTCGCCGGAGTCGTCCCCGCCGTGGTCGAGGCCATGGTGACGCTCGGTGCGGAGCCCTCCCGGATCACCGCGCACACCGGCCCGGCCGTCTGCGGACGGTGTTACGAGGTCCCGGCGGAGATGCGGTCCGAGGTCGCCGAGGCAGTTCCCGGATCGTGGTCCGAGACCAGCTGGGGGACGCCGGCCGTGGATGTCACCGCCGGGGTCCATGCCCAGCTCGAAGCCCTCGGGGTGCGGGACCGGCACAAGTCGCCCGCATGCACCCTGGAATCGGGCGACCACTTCTCGTACCGCCGCGACCGCACCACCGGGCGGCTCGCCGGATATGTCTGGTTGGACTGATAGGGCATGACGGACCGTAAGACTCAACTCGCCGAAAATCTGGCACAGGTGGAGCAACGTATTGCTTCCGCCTGTGTCGCCGCCGGCCGCAAAAGGGAAGAAGTGACCCTCATCGTGGTCACGAAGACCTATCCCGCGAGCGATGTGCGAATCCTGCATGAACTCGGTGTGCGTCATGTCGCGGAGAATCGTGACCAGGATGCGGCACCCAAGGCGGCCGATTGTGCGGATCTGTCGCTCACGTGGCACTTTGTCGGACAGCTGCAGACGAACAAGGTTCGTTCTGTGGCGAGTTATGCCGATGTCGTGCAGTCGGCCGACCGGACCAAGTTGGTCACGGCGCTCTCGGCCGCCGCCGTGCGCGGTGGGCGCGAACTCGGGTGTCTCATCCAGGTCGCGCTCGACGCGGAGAGCGGTGAGCGCGGTGACCGGGGCGGCGTCGCGCCGGACGGGATCGAGGAGTTGGCCGACGCGGTGGCCGTCGCGCCGGGGCTCCGGCTCGACGGTCTGATGACCGTGGCCCCGCTCGCCGGACCGTACGCCGGGCGGCAACGCGCGGCATTCGACCGGCTGATGGAATTCTCATCCCGCCTGCGCGGGAACCATCCGGCTGCGAACATGGTCTCTGCAGGGATGAGCGCGGACCTCGAGGATGCGGTTGCGGCCGGAGCGACACATGTGCGCGTCGGTACTGCGGTACTCGGAGTCCGACCCGGGCTCGGGTAACGTCGCCAAGCAAGTCGGACCACAGCAGAAAATATGGTCATTCCCGCCTTTGGCGGGCAGGCCTGAGTGGATCGCGGGCACTTGGTGACAGGTTCCGATCCACCACAGAGCGGAGGACTCAGAGCATGGCCGGCGCGATGCGCAAGATGGCGGTCTACCTCGGCCTCGTGGAGGACGATGGGTACGACGGTCCGGGGTTCGACCCCGACGACGAATTCGAACCCGAGCCGGAGCCGGAGCGTGACCGGCGGCGGCACCAGCCCGCGCATCAGGTGGAGCGGGACGAACCGGTACGAGTGGTGCAGCCGCCCGCGCAGCGGGAGCCCGTCCAGATCCCGGCGGAGAGCGTGCGACCCGCCCGAATCGCGCCCGTGGCATCCATCACACCTGAACGCCCCAACATGGAGAAGAACGCACCGGTGATCATGCCCAAGGTCGTGTCCGAGCGGGAGCCCTACCGGATCACCACGCTGCACCCCCGGACCTACAACGAGGCCCGTACCATCGGGGAACACTTCCGTGAGGGCACTCCGGTGATCATGAATCTCACGGAGATGGACGATACGGATGCGAAGCGACTTGTCGACTTTGCCGCAGGACTCGTCTTCGGTCTCCATGGCAGCATTGAACGGGTGACGCAGAAGGTGTTCCTGTTGTCGCCTGCTAACGTCGATGTCACGGCGGAGGACAAGGCCCGCATCGCTGAGGGCGGATTCTTCAACCAGAGCTGAGAACACGACACCGGGAACGACCCCGGCCGAGAGGCCGGAGCTACGAGAGCCAGGGGAGAGGGAAGCGCGAAATGGGCGTCGCACTGCAGGTTGTCTATATCGCGCTGATGTGTTTCCTCATCGTGCTGATCTTCCGGCTGGTCATGGACTACGTCTTCCAGTTCGCACGTTCATGGCAGCCCGGCAAGCCGATGGTGGTGCTTCTCGAGGCCACCTACACTGTCACCGATCCACCGCTCAAGCTTCTGCGGCGGTTCATTCCGCCGCTGCGTCTCGGGGGCGTGGCACTCGACCTGTCCTTCTTCGTTCTGATGATCATCGTCTACATCCTGATCGCGATTGTGACCAGGCTGTGAACGATACGGTCTTGCCGACTGCCGACGACTACGTAGAGGTGAAGAAGAGATGCCGCTGACCCCCGAGGACGTGCGGAACAAGCAGTTCACGACCGTCCGTCTCCGAGAAGGCTATGACGAGGACGAGGTCGATGCCTTCCTGGACGAGGTCGAGTCCGAGCTGACCCGCCTGCTCCGTGAGAACGAGGACCTGCGCGCCAAGCTGGCCGCCGCCACGCGTGCCGCCGCGCAGAACCAGCAGCAGGGCATGCGGAAGCCGGAGCCGCAGGACCGGCCCGGGGCACCCGTGCCCGCCGCCATATCGGGTCCGCCGGTCCAGCAGCAGCAGCCCCCGCAGATGGGTCCCCCCCAGCTGCCCGGTGGTGCTCCGCAGCTGCCCGCCGGTCCCAGCGGTCACGGTCCGGGTCAGCACGGCCCCGGCCCTCAGGGTCAGCACGGCCCCGGCCCGATGCAGGGCGGCCCCATGGGCGGTCCCATGGGTCACGCGCCGCAGCAGATGCAGCAGATGCAGCAGATGCAGCCGCCGCAGATGCAGCAGCCCGGTCAGGGCCCCGGTGGCGACAGCGCCGCCCGTGTCCTCTCGCTCGCACAGCAGACCGCCGACCAGGCGATCGCGGAGGCCCGTTCCGAGGCCAACAAGATCGTTGGCGAGGCGCGGAGCCGTGCCGAGGGCCTGGAGCGCGACGCGCGTGCCAAGGCGGACGCGCTGGAGCGGGACGCGCAGGAGAAGCACCGCGTGGCGATGGGCTCGCTGGAGTCGGCCCGCGCGACGCTGGAGCGCAAGGTCGAGGACCTGCGTGGCTTCGAGCGCGAGTACCGGACCAGGCTGAAGTCCTACCTGGAGAGCCAGCTGCGTCAGCTGGAGACCCAGGCCGACGACTCGCTGGCCCCGCCGCGGACCCCGGCTGCCGCTTCGCTGCCGCCGTCGCCCTCGCTGGCTCCGGCCGGTGCGGGTGCCATGGGTCACACCATGGGTGGCAACCACGGTGGTCACGGTGGCCCGCAGATGGGCGGCAACCCGTCCATGGGCGCCGGACCGTCCTACGGTGGCCAGCAGCAGATGTCGCCGGCCATGACGCAGCCGATGGCACCGGTGCGGCCGCAGGCGCCGCAGCCGATGCAGCAGGCTCCGTCGCCGATGCGTGGGTTCCTGATCGACGAGGACGACAACTGAGCGGGTTGCGCGCGCTGAGCGCGTAGCCGTCGGCAGGCTGAGGGCCGGGCCCCGGGGATTTCCCCGGGGCCCGGCCCTTTTGCCGTGTGCAGAGGCTGCGGGTGCGCCCGTGGCGGTCCTTGTCACCTACCCGCTCCTCCCGGACCGGGGTGCCACCCCGGACCCCGCGCCGCAGTCGCCGACGAGGCGGGAAGATCAGGCCCCTCCGGCGATCGCGGGCAGCAAAAGGGCCCGGCCGGAATCGTTCCGGCCGGGCCCTTTTGCTGCTCCGGTGCGGGCTACTGCTCCGTCTTGCGGAGGCGGAACGTGAGGGACAGGCCCTCGTCCTCGAACGGGGCGCCGTACGCCTCGTCCGCCTCGCCCTCCGCGTAGTCCAGCGCCAGCACCTCGTCCGCGATCAGCGGCGCATGCTCGGTCAGGGCCTCCACCGTCGCCGGCGACGTGGACGTCCAGCGGACTGCGATGCGGTCCGCGACGTCCAGGCCGCTGTTCTTGCGGGCCTCCTGGATCAGCCGGATCGCGTCACGGGCCAGCCCCGCGCGCCGCAGTTCCGGGGTGATCTCCAGGTCCAGAGCGACCGTCGCGCCCGAGTCCGAGGCCACCGACCAGCCCTCGCGCGGCGTCTCGGTGATGATCACCTCGTCGGGGGAGAGGGTGACCTGCTCACCGTCCACCTCGACCGATGCCGTGCCCTCGCGCAGGGCCAGCGAGAGCGCCGCCGCGTCGGCGTTCGCCACAGCCTTCGCGACCGCCTGGACGCCCTTGCCGAACCGCTTGCCCAGCGCCCGGAAGTTCGCCTTCGCCGTCGTGTCGACCAGTGAGCCGCCGACCTCCGAGAGGGAGGCCAGCGAGGAGACGTTCAGCTCCTCCGTGATCTGGGCGTGCAGGTCGGGGGAGAGCGCGTCGAAGCCCGACGCCGCGACCAGGGCCCGGGAGAGCGGCTGGCGGGTCTTGACGCCCGACTCCGCGCGCGTGGCCCGACCGAGCTCGACCAGGCGGCGTACCAGTGCCATCTGGGTGGAGAGGGCCGGGTCGATGGCCGTGAGGTCCGCCTTCGGCCAGCTTGAGAGGTGGACCGACTCGGGGGCGTCCACGGTGACCGGGACGACCAGGTCCTGCCAGACCCGCTCGGTGAGGAACGGGGTCAGCGGAGCCATCAGCCGGGTGACCGTCTCGACGACGTCGTGCAGGGTGCGCAGCGCCGCCTTGTCGCCCTGCCAGAAGCGGCGGCGGGAACGGCGTACGTACCAGTTGGACAGGTCGTCCACGAATGCGGAGAGGAGCTTGCCGGCGCGCTGGGTGTCGTAGCCCTCCAGTGCCTGCGTGACCTGGTCGACCAGTGCGTTCAGCTCGCTGAGCAGCCAGCGGTCCAGGACCGTGCGGTCCGCCGGGGCCGGGTCGGCCGCGGACGGTGCCCAGTTCGACGTACGGGCGTACAGGGCCTGGAAGGCAACCGTGTTCCAGTACGTGAGGAGGGTCTTGCGCACGACCTCCTGGATCGTGCCGTGGCCCACGCGCCGCGCCGCCCAGGGGGAGCCGCCCGCCGCCATGAACCAGCGGACCGCGTCCGCGCCGTGCTGATCCATCAGCGGGATCGGCTGGAGGATGTTGCCCAGGTGCTTGGACATCTTCCGGCCGTCCTCGGCGAGGATGTGGCCCAGGCAGACCACGTTCTCGTACGACGACTTGTCGAAGACCAGCGTGCCGACGGCCATCAATGTGTAGAACCAGCCGCGGGTCTGGTCGATGGCCTCGGAGATGAACTGCGCCGGGTAGCGGCTCTCGAAGAGCTCCTTGTTCTTGTACGGGTAGCCCCACTGGGCGAACGGCATCGAACCCGAGTCGTACCAGGCGTCGATGACCTCCGGGACGCGGTACGCCTCCAGCTGGCAGTTCTCGTGCGTGCAGGTGAACGTGATCGCGTCGATGAACGGACGGTGCGGGTCCAGGTCCGACTGGTCGGCGCCGGTGAGGTCGGTGAGCTCGGCGCGGGAGCCGACGCAGGTGAGGTGATTGTCCTCGCAGCGCCAGATGGGCAGCGGGGTGCCCCAGTAGCGGTTGCGGGACAGCGCCCAGTCGACGTTGTTGTTCAGCCAGTCGCCGAAGCGGCCGCTCTTGACCGAGTCCGGGAACCAGTTGGTCTTCTCGTTCTCTTCGAGGAGCCGGTCCTTGATGGCGGTCGTGCGGATGTACCAGGACGGCTGCGCGTAGTAGAGCAGCGCGGTGTGGCAGCGCCAGCAGTGCGGGTAGCTGTGCTCGTACGGGACGTGGCGGAAGAGTTTGCCGCGCGCGGCCAGGTCCTCGGTGAGCGCCTCGTCGGCCTTCTTGAAGAAGATGCCGCCGACCAGCGGCAGGTTCTCCTCGAATGTGCCGTCGGGGCGGACCGGGTTCACGACCGGCAGACCGTAGGCGCGGCAGACCTTGAGGTCGTCCTCACCGAACGCGGGGGACTGGTGGACCAGACCCGTACCGTCCTCGGTCGTCACGTACTCGGCGTTGACGACGTAGTGCGCCGGGGCCGGGAAGTCGACCAGGGCGAAGGGGCGCTCGTACTCCCATCGCTCCATCTCGCGGCCGGTGAAGGACTGGCCGGTGACCTCCCAGCCCTCGCCGAGTGCCTTCTCCAGGAGAGGCTGGGCGACGACGAGTTTCTCCTCGCCGTCAGTCGCGACGACGTAGGTGACGTCGGGGTGCGCGGCGACCGCGGTGTTGGAGACCAGCGTCCACGGGGTGGTCGTCCAGACCAACAGGGCGGCCTCGCCGGCCAACGGGCCGGAGGTGAGCGGGAAGCGTACGAAGACCGAGGGGTCGACGACCGTCTCGTAACCCTGCGCCAGCTCGTGGTCCGAGAGACCGGTGCCGCAGCGCGGGCACCACGGGGCGACGCGGTGGTCCTGGACCAGCAGGTCCTTGTTGAAGATCTCCTTCAGGGACCACCAGACGGAGTCGACGTACGACGGGTCCATCGTGCGGTACGCGTCGTCCAGGTCGACCCAGTAGCCCATTCGGGTCGTCAGCTCGCTGAACGCGTCGGTGTGGCGGGTCACGGACTCGCGGCACCTGGCGTTGAACTCGGCGATGCCGTACGCCTCGATGTCCTTCTTGCCGTTGAAGCCCAGCTCCTTCTCGACCGCGAGCTCGACCGGCAGTCCGTGGCAGTCCCAGCCGGCCTTGCGGCCCACGTGGTAGCCCTGCATGGTGCGGAAGCGGGGGAAGACGTCCTTGAAGACGCGGGCCTCGATGTGGTGGGCGCCGGGCATGCCGTTGGCGGTCGGCGGGCCCTCGTAGAAGACCCACTCGGGGCGGCCCTCGGACTGTTCGAGGCTCTTGGCGAAGACCTTGCTCTCGCGCCAGAAGTCGAGCACGGCGTGCTCCAGCGCGGGAAGGTCGACCTGGGCGGGTACCTGGCGGTACTGCGGCGATGTCATGGGCGAGATTCCTCCGGCGGACGTTTTCCACTTCCGTCGGAGGGACGAGAACCGTGCCGGCTCCCGCGGTACCACCCTCCTTGGCCCCGGGTGTGCGCCCGTGGCCCCCTCATTGGGGTCGCGATGCCGGTTCTACTTGCCTTGCGGCGTTCTTCCGACGGCTCCGGGTGATTTTCACGACGCGCTCGCCCCCGGGCTCCCACCGTCCCCGGGTCGCTCCTGGCTGCCTACGACGCTACTCGTCCCATCCATGCCTCTCGCTGGGGCCAGTGTACGGGCCCGTACGGGCGACGGCCGACCGGTTTATCCAGGGGTCGCGACCGTGACCCGAATGGCGCGACGGGTCGTACGGAGTCCTGGCGGGGGCCGGGAGCCGGATTACCGGGCGGGGAGCTGGGCACAACGGTTTCAGGCGCGCGGTGATCCGGCACGAGGAGGGGCGATCCGGCGGCGTGCCCCGTTGCCGCGGGGCTGGGGTCGATTTATCGTCCCAGCACGATTCGCGTGCAAGATCACAATATGTGAAGGGGCCGCGGCCATGGTGGCGAAGAAGACCGCCGAACAGAAGTCGGCGTCAGCGAGATCCACGGGCGCGGCGGCCGAGGCGACGACCGAGGAGGCCGGCTCGCAGACCGCTGCGGATGCGGCTCCGAGGAAGGCCGTGGCGAAGAGCACGGCGACCAAGAAGGCGGCAGCGAAGAAGGCCGTGGCGAAGAAGGCTCCGGCCAAGAAGGCCACTGCGAAGAAGAGCGCGGTCAAGAAGGCTTCGAAGAAGGCCGCTGCGGCGGACACGGGGGCGGCCGAGGCCGCCGAGGAGACGGGAGCCCACACGGTGGTAGCCAAGAAGAGCGCAGCCCGGACCCGCACGGCCGGCAAGGGCGCAGCGCCCGTACCGCCTGCCCGGGCCGCCGCGACAGAACCCGGGGAGCTGGCCGTACGGCCGGGCGAGGACCCCTGGACGCCGGAGGAGGTCTCCGAGGCGCGGGCCGAACTGACCAGCGAGATCATGCGGCTGCGCAGTGAGCTGGAGGCCTCCGGGGTCGCGCTCGCCGGGTTGATGAGGGACTCCGGCAACGGGGCCGGTGACGACGAGGCGGACACCGGCACGAAGAACATCACCCGTGAGCACGAAATGGCGCTCGCCGCCAATGCCACGGAGATGCTGGAGCAGACCGAGCGGGCGCTGGCCCGGCTCGACGCGGGGACGTACGGACTGTGCGAGATCTGCGGCAAGCCGATCGGCAAGGCGCGGATGCAGGCGTTCCCCCGGGCCACTCTCTGTGTCGAGGACAAACAGAAGCAGGAGCGCCGCAGCTGATCCGCGGGTGGCGTGTCGTACTCTCGTCTTCGGTCAGGAACCTAGGTTGAGGGACTCACGTGGCAGAGGCGGAGCGCATCATCGGTACGCCGGACATCCCTGGAGCTGAGGGGACCGAGGGCGCCGGGGACAAGGTCCAGGGCGAGGTCCCGGGCAAGGGCAAGCGGAAGATCATGGTGCTCTTCGCCGTGGCCGTTTTCGCCTATTTGCTCGACCTGATCAGCAAGATGATCGTGGTCGCGAAGCTGGAGCACCACGAGCCCGTCGAGGTGCTCGGCGACTGGCTGCGGTTCGACGCGATCCGGAACGCCGGCGCCGCGTTCGGCATCGGCGAGGCATTCACGGTGATCTTCACCGTCATCGCGGCGACTGTGATCGTGGTCATCGCCAGGCTTGCCCGCAAGCTCTACAGCCTGCCGTGGGCCGTCGCCCTCGGTCTGCTGCTCGGCGGAGCGCTCGGCAACCTCACCGACCGGATCTTCCGCTCGCCCGGCGTCTTCAAGGGCGCGGTGGTGGACTTCATCGCCCCCGCGCATTTCGCCGTCTTCAACCTCGCGGACTCCGCCATCGTCTGCGGCGGCATCCTGATCGTGATCCTTTCCTTCAAGGGCCTGGACCCCGACGGCACCGTGCACAAGGACTAGCGGGGGCAAGGCATACTCGACAGGTGAGTACGTATCCCGAGGTCCGCACCCTGCCCGTACCCGACGGTCTGGAAGGTGAGCGTGTCGACGCCGCCATTTCCCGGATGTTCGGCTTCTCCCGCACCAAGGCCGCCGAGCTGGCCGCTGCCGGGAAGGTGCAGGTGGACGGGGCCGTGGTCGGGAAGTCCGAGCGCGTGCAGGGCGGCGCCTGGCTGGAAGTGGAGATGCCGCAGGCGCCCGCTCCGGTGCAGATCGTCGCCGAGCCCGTCGAGGGCATGGAGATCGTGCACGACGACGACGACATAGTCGTGATCATGAAGCCCGTCGGGGTGGCCGCCCACCCGAGCCCGGGCTGGACCGGCACCACCGTGATCGGCGGTCTCGCCGCGGCCGGGTACCGGATCTCGACGTCCGGCGCCGCCGAGCGCCAGGGCATCGTGCACCGTCTCGACGTCGGCACCTCCGGCCTGATGGTCGTCGCCAAGTCCGAGCGGGCCTACACGGTGCTGAAGGGCCAGTTCCGCGACCGGGTCGTCGAGAAGAAGTACCACGCGCTGGTCCAGGGCCACCCGGACCCGATGAGCGGCACCATCGACGCCCCCATCGGGCGTCACCCCAACCTCGACTACAAGTGGGCGGTCACGGCCGAGGGCAAGCCCTCCGTGACGCACTACGACCTCATCGAGGCGTACCGGGCGGCCAGCCTCCTCGACATCAAGCTGGAGACCGGCCGCACCCACCAGATCCGCGTGCACATGTCCGCCCACCGTCACCCCTGCGTGGGCGACCTGACCTACGGTGCCGACCCGACGATGGCCAAGCGTCTCGGGCTGACCAGGCAGTGGCTGCACGCGGTCCGGCTCGGCTTCGAGCACCCGGCGGACGGCAGCTGGGTGGAGTTCGCCAGCAGCTACCCGGACGACCTGCAGAACGCGTTGGACAAGATCGCGGCGGAGAGCGAATGACCACCGGCACCCCGGCCCCGTACACCACCCGCATAGCCGTCGACGAGAGCGACCTCGCGGCCTGCTTCCAGGTCCGCAAGGAAGTCTTCGTCGGCGAGCAGAGCGTGCCCGAGGAGATCGAGTACGACGCCTACGACGCGGACGCGGTGCATGTCGTCGCCGTCGCGGCGGACGGTTCGGTGCTCGGTACAGGACGGCTGCTGCACGGCGCGGGGGTGGCCGCCAAGACAGGTGGCGACCTCACCGTCGGCTCGCTCGGCCGGCTCGCGGTGGCCAAGCGGGCGCGCGGCCTCGGGGTCGGCGTGGCGCTGGTCGGGGCCATCGAGGACGCGGCCCGCGGGCTCGGTCTCGTCGCCGTGGACCTGCACGCCCAGACCCACGCGCTCGGCTTCTACGAGCGGCTCGGGTATGCGGCGTACGGCCCCGAGTTCGCGGATGCGGGGATCGCCCACCGGGCGATGCGCCGCACTCTCTGACAGCAGGCACCGCCCCGGTCGTACGGACCGGAGCGGCACCCCGGCACACGTCCGCGTCAGCCCGGCAGACCCCAGCGCGCTCCGCGTCCACCAGGAACGCTCCGGAAGGCACATCGTGGACCAGATGGCACTGCTCCTGCTGCTGTTGCTCGGAGCCGTGGTCACGGTGCCGCTGGGGGAGCGTCTGGGGCTGCCGGCGCCGGTGCTGATGACGCTCGCCGGAGTGGCCATGGCGTTCATCGGTTTCGTGCCGAAAGTGGACATCCCGCCGGAGATCATTCTTCCCGCCTTGCTGCCGCCGCTGCTCTACGCCTCCGCGCAGCGCACCTCCTGGCGGCAGTTCGCCGCCAACAGGCGCCCGATCTTTCTGCTGGCCGTGGCCCTGGTCTTCGTGACGACGGCCACCGTCGCCGCCGTGGCCAACGCGATCGTCCCCGGGCTGCCCATCGCCGCGGCCGTGGCGCTCGGCGCGCTCGTCGCCCCGCCCGACCCGGTCGCCGCGACCGCCGTCGCGGGATCGCTCGGGCTGCCGCGCAGGCTCGTCTCCGTCCTGGAGGGCGAGGGGCTGTTCAACGACGTGACCGCGATCGTGCTCTATCACGTGGCGATCGCCGCAGCGGTGAGCGGCACCTTCTCGCTGCCGCACGCCTTCGGGCTGCTGGTCCTGTCCGCGGTGGTCGCCGTGGCGGTCGGTCTCGCGCTCGGCTGGCTGACCATCAAACTCATGGGCCTGCTCGGCGATGCGACTCTCCAGGTGGGGCTGACGCTGCTGGTGCCGTTCGTGAGTTACGTCCTCGCGGAGGAGCTGCAGGGGTCGGGCGTGCTCGCCGTGCTGACCACCGCGCTCTTCCTCGCCGAACACACCGCCGACGCGGACGACGTGCTGGGCCGGCTCACCGGCCGCACCTTCTGGGAGATCGTCGACACCCTTGTCACCGGGGTGGCTTTCGGCCTGATCGGCCTCGAACTGCGCAACGTCTTCGGTATGTCGGCCGGCCGCGCCTGGCAGATGACCGGCTGGGGACTGGTGATCGTCGCGGTCGTCGTCGGCGTACGGCTGCTCTGGCTGCTGCCCGCCACCTGGCTCGCCAAGCGGCTGCACACCCGCCGCGACTACAGCGAGGAGCTCCCCGCCAGCTGGCGCGAGACCGTCGTCATGTGGTGGGCCGGGATGCGCGGCGTGGCCACGGTCGCGCTGGCCCTCGCGATCCCGCTGAAGACGGACGACGGGAAGCCCTTCCCCGGCCGCGACGAGATCGTCTTCATCGCCTTCGCCGTGATCATGGCGACCCTGGTCTTCCAGGGGCTCACCCTGCCGTGGCTGGTGCGCAGGCTACGCGTCCGCGCGGACACGGAGGCGCAGGCGGCACTGGAACGGGACCTGGCGATCCGCGCCGCGAAGGCCGCGCGGCAGCGGCTCAGGGAGATCCAGGAGGTCGAGGAGTTCCCGCAGGAGGTCGTGGAGCGGCTGTTGCGACTGGCTTACGACGTGGGGGCGCGGATCAGCCCCGAGATGGTCGACGAGGACCGGCGTGAGGCGTATGCGCAGCGTGCCGAGCGGCTCCGGGCGGTCAGCCGGATCCAGAGCGAGATGATGTCCGCGGCCCGCCATGCGGTGCTGTCGGCGCGCAGCGAGACGGGGACGGATCCGGAGGTGGTCGACCGGGTGCTGCGTCAGCTGGACGTTCGGAGCCTGCGCTGACGACAGGGCCTGCCGTAGTGCCGGGGGCCGGCGGCCGTGGTGTTGTCGGTCACCGTGCTGTCGGCCGCAACTGGCACCATTGCTCCCATGAACATCATGCTTTTCCACTCGACGTACGGCCTGCGCCCCGCGGTGCACGCGGCCGCCGCCCGGCTTCGTGCAGCCGGGCACGAGGTGTACGTGCCCGACCTCTTCGACGGGCGCACGTTCGAGACCGTCGAGGAGGGCATGGCCTTCAAGGACGAGGTGGGCAAGGACGAACTCCTCCGGCGCGCCGTGCTGGCCGCCGCGCCCTACTCCGAGCGCGGCCTGGTCTACGCGGGCTTCTCCTTCGGCGCGTC
This sequence comes from Streptomyces sp. NBC_01717, assembly GCF_036248255.1. Classification (NCBI taxonomy): domain Bacteria; kingdom Bacillati; phylum Actinomycetota; class Actinomycetes; order Kitasatosporales; family Streptomycetaceae; genus Streptomyces; species Streptomyces sp. NBC_01717. The sequence continues at coordinate 6,801,308 of NZ_CP109178.1, forward strand.
AACCGCCCAGACCTTGGCGCTCGGTGACGAGAAGGCGCGCGGACTGCTGCTGCTCCACGGCACGTCGGACATCGCCGAGAACGCGTCGGTCGACGAGCTGCCCGTACAGCTGCATGTCGCCGACCCGGACCCGTTCGAGACACACGACTGGCTGAACTCCTGGTATCTGCAGATGCAGCGGACCGGCGCCGATGTCGAGGTCTACCGCTACCCCGGGGCCGGCCACCTCTTCACGGACCCGGATCTGCCGGACTACGACGCGGCGGCGGCCGAGCTGACCTGGAAGGTCGCGCTCGGCTTCCTCGCCACCCTGTAGACGGACCCGGGGCCCCGCCACCGTGACGGTGTACGGGGCCCCGGCGGCGTCGACCGTGGATCAGGCGCGGTACGCGGCCCAGCTGTCACTCATCCGCTGCACCTGGCCCGGGGTGAACTGGTACATGCAGGAGTCGTACGTGTAGTCCATGAAGTTGTGGATCGGGTCGACCCCGGTCTTGTTGGTGCAGGTGTCGCGTCCGGTCGGGCACTCGAACGCGGCGCTCTTCTCCGCAGGCGTGTCGGAGACGTAGTCGCCGTTGCCGTTACAGCCGCCCTGGAAGGTGTGGTAGAGCCCCATCCAGTGGCCGACCTCGTGGGTGGCGGTGTCGCCCTCGTCGTAGTTGGCGGCCGAGCCACCCGGCAGCGAGGCATCGAGGATCACCACGCCGTCCATGCTCGGGCTGGAGTTGTACGAGCTGGGGAAGGTGGCCCAGCCGAGCAGCCCGCCACCGAGGTTGGCCGTGTAGACGTTGAGCGCGTTCTTGCCGCCCTTGCGCAGCGCCGTCTTCATCGCCCTCTCGGCGGACGAGCCCGAGGAGAGGTTGTACCAGGCGGCGTTGTCCGTGTAGTCGGTGCCGGCCAGCGAGAACTGGAAGCCGGTGTCGGTGTTGCCGGTGCCCTGGCCGCTGTAGGCCGCGTTCAGCACGTTCATCTGGCTGCTGATGTCGCCGGTGGTGAGCTTGCCGGTGGTACCGGAGTGGATGATGTGGAAGTAGACCGGGATGGTCGCTCCGGCGGCCAGCGTGGTTCCGCTGACCCGGCGGTCCGCGAGTCTCTCCTTCAACTGCGTGTCCATGGCCTTGGCCTGGGTCGCGGTGAGCTCGTTGGGCTCCGCGGCGTGCTTGGTGCCGGAGGGGCGGGCCTGGCGCGCGGTGGCGTCGGTGCTCGCGCACTTCTCGGCCGATGCGGATGCGGAGGACACCTTGGCGGCGGCTGAGCCGGTGGGCGCGGAGAGTGGTGCCAGGACCAGGGTTCCGGCCAGGACGACGGTGCCGATCGCACGGTTACGTATACGCGGCGATATACGGGCAAGAGTGCGCACAGAAACTCCTCGCGGATGTGTGGGGGTAGGAATTTCCTCACCCGCCGCCGGGAGATTACGTGTGCATGTCACATGTTGAGGAGAATCGATCAGGCCCAATCAATCGTCGGGCAAACCGGGGATACGGGAAGAAATATTTCTGTGCGTTCCGGAGTTTGAGATGCGGACGTAACGTCGCGCGTCACCCCGGCGGGTGGTGTGTCCCCATTGGGACAAGGGAACGCGCCACCCGCCGTGGCGATGTAATGCGCCGTCAACACGGCCTGGCATGGCTGGAAATGGACGTTCAGCGCACCGGGCGGTCCACCCGCTCGACCTTCTGGGTGCCGCTGAGCGTCCGGTACGAACGCGTCCAGGCCGCGGTCGCGTCCCGCTTCGTCTTGTCGGAGACCACGTAGTAGTCCATCTGCGAGCGCTCGGCGGTCACATCGAGGACGCCGTAGCCGTGCGAGTCCATGTCCACCCACTTCACATGGCGGTTGGCGGCCTTGACCGCCGCCGCGGCGAGCACGGAGACCGTCTGCGGTGCGACGTGCAGGATGTCGTCGAGGTTGTCCGAGGTCACGGACGTCACCACGAACTCCGTGGCGGCCGACGCCGAGAGCGGGTACGTCGCGGCCTTCACCGGCACGTCGTTGGCCCACGCCATGTGGATGTCGCCGGTCAGGAAGACCGTGTTGGTGATCGACCGGTCCCGCAGATGCGTGATCAGTTCCTTGCGGTCGTCCGTGTAGCCGTCCCACTGATCGACGTTGACCGCGAGCCCCTCCTTGGGCAGACCCAGCAACCCTGCCAGCGGCTCCAGCAGATGGGCGGGCACGGAACCGAACGCGACCGGCGAGATCATCACCGACGTGCCGACCAGCTTCCAGGTGGCGTCCGAACCGGCCAGGCCCGACTTCAGCCAGTCCAGTTGCGCCCGGCCGGTGATCGTGCGGTCCGGGTCGTCGACCGAACCGTTGCCGATCGTCGACTGCTGGGAGCGGAAGGTGCGCAGATCGAGGAGGTGGAGATCGGCCAGGTTGCCGAAGCGCAGCCGCCGGTAGACCGTGCCCTCGGTGGATGCGCGGACCGGCATCCACTCGAAGTACGCCTGCTTGGCGCCGGCCGCCCGGTCGGCCCAGGCGCCCTCCGTGCCCGGCGTGTGGTTCTCGGCCCCGCCCGACCAGGCGTCGTTGGCGAACTCGTGGTCGTCCCAGATCGCGATCACCGGATGCGTGGCGTGCAGGGTCTGCAGATCGGCGTCGGTCTTGTAGTGGCCGTGCCGGGTCCGGTAGTCGGCGAGGGTGAGGATCTCGTTCCGCGGCTCGTGCGGCCGTACGACGTACTTCGCTTCCGGGTAACTGCCCGACGCGTACTCGTATATGTAGTCGCCGAGATGGAGGACCGCGTCGAGGTCGGCGCGGGCGGCGAGATGACGGTACGGGGAGAAGTAGCCGGACTCCCAGTTGGCGCACGACACCACCCCGAAGCGCACTCCCGGGGTGGCGGCTCCGGCCGCCGGAGCCGTACGGGTGCGGCCGGCCGGGGACCGTACCGCCCCGCCGTCGCCCGCCGAGAATCGGAACCAGTACGTGGTTGCCGGGGCCAGGCCCCGGACGTCGGCCTTGACGGTGTGGTCGGATGCGGCCCTCGCGACGGTGGAGCCCTGCGCGACGATCCGGGCGAACTCCTTGTCCTCGGCGACCTCCCACCGCACCGCCGTGTCGGCGCCGCGGCCGGAGCCGGGCACGGCGTCGGGGGTGGGGGTGACGCGGGTCCACAGGAGGATGCCGTCGGGCAGCGGGTCGCCGGAGGCGACGCCGTGCAGGAAGGCGGGTCCGTCGGCGGCGCGGGCGCCGGTGGCGGCGCCGAGCACGGGAGCCGCGACGGCGGTGGCGGCAGCGGCCTTCACGAGCGTGCGGCGGCTGGGAGCGGAGAGAGACGAAGAAAGGTGTCGACTGGTCACGGAGCAGAACCCTACTGACCAGTACGCCGAACGGGTGGGCGAACAAAGGAAGTTCGCCCACCCGTCGGGAAGCCGCCGCCCGGAATTGGACCGACCGGCACGTGGGGGACGGCGTCGCCGCCCCCCTGTGCTGGTCGGTCTCAGCCCTTCAGGGCCTTGGTGATCGCGGTGTTGAAGTCGGCGACGGTCATGGGGGCGTTCTTGGTGCCCTCGCCGGTGAGCGTCTTGCCGTCCATCTTCAGCGTCGGGGTGCCCTGGACGCCGCTCTTGTCGAACGTCTCGGACATCTTGATCGCCCAGTTGTCGTACGTGCCGTCGTTGACGTCCTTCTGGAACGCCTTGTTGTCCTTCAGTTCGGGCACGGTGTTCGCGACCTCGATGAGGTACGAGTCCTTGGCGAACTTGTCGTCGGCCTCCTCCGGGTGGTACTTCGCGGAGTAGAGCGCGTACTTGTAGTCGAGGAACGCCTGGGGGCTGATGTCGAGAGCCGCACCCAGCGCGCTGAGCGCGTTCTTCGAACCCTCGCCGTTGTCGCTGTTGTCGATGAACGTCGCGCCGACGTACTTGATCTTGTACTTGCCGGCGTCGACGTCCTTGTGGACCGTCTCACCGACGGTCTGCTCGAACTGGGCGCAGATCGGGCAGCGGGAGTCCTCGTACAGTTCGAGGGTCTTCTTCGCCGTCGACTTGCCGACGACGACGGTTGTGCCGTCGGTGCCCGACGTGTTCTTCGGCGCGGTGACGTTCTTCGCGTCCTTGGCCGCCTCCCAGTGGGAGGGCTTGTTCAGCTGCATCACGCCGTAGCCGACGCCGCCGGCCACCGCCAGCACGGCGACGACCGAGAGGCCGACGACGACCTGCTTGCGGACCTTGTCCTTCTTGGCCTGGCGCTCGCGCTCGGCGCGCAGTCGCTCACGGGCGGCTGCCTTGTTGGCCTGGCTGTTGCGCTTGCTCATGGTTGTTCTCTCCGTGGTGTGTGGGGCGTACGTCGTCAGGGACTTGCGCGCTCAGGCGGTGGCGCAGGCCGAGAGCGGCGGTCCCCTCCGTCCCACGGAGTGCACGAGGAGACGGACGTGCGCGAGGAGGTGCGGACCGTACGGCGCGGGCCGGGCCGCGCGGCGCACGGAGCGGAAGGCTGTGCCGACCACGGCGACCGCGATCAGCAGTGGCCGGAACGCCGTGGCGGCGACCGCCCGCAGCAGACCGGCGAGCGCGGACTCGCCGCGCCGCAGCCAGGCCGCGGCCAGCAGACCGACCGTCACATGGGCGGCCAGCAGCAGCCACGGCACGGCGGGGCCCGGTGAGGCCAGCAGGGCGGCCGCACCGTGCCCGGGTCCGGTCACCGAGGCCAGCGGGGTGCCCACCGCGCCGACGCGGCCGAGCTGTGCGGACCCGGCACCGACATCGCCGCCGCCGCACAGGACGTCCACACCGACCGAACGCAACGGGCCTGCGATCGGGCCGCCCGCCGCGCCGTAACAGAGGTGCTGGCCCGTGGTGAAGACGGTGTCGGCGGTCAGCTCCAGCGGCACCAGCAGTCCGGCGATCGCACCGAAGCCGCGCTCCCGGCCGGCCAGTGCGTACGCCACGGCGAAGACCAGGCCGGCCAGTGCGCCGACGACCGTCAGAGGCAGCGGGACCTGGGACAGCAGCACATGGGACGCAGCGGAGAGCGTCACGACGAGCGCTGTGAAAAGCGCCGCGCGAACGACTCTGAGCTGCGTCCCCGATATGTCCATCGCCCGAGAGTGTGCCATGTGAACCTGTAAGCGACCCCTAAAGGGGGCACCGCTCGGTGAGGAGGCTCACAGCCCCGGGATGCGGCCGTTGCGGAAGAGGTCCACGAAGATCTGGTGGTCGGCGCGAGCCCGGGCCCCGTAGCTGTGCGCGAAGTCCACCAGCAGCCCGGCGAAGCCCTCCTCGTCCGCCGCGATCGCCGCGTCGATCGCCCGCTCGGTGGAGAACGGCACCAGCGAGTGGCCGCTCTCGTCGTCCGCCGCGGAGTGCATCGTCGCCGTAGCCCGGCCGAGGTCGGCGATGACCGCCGCGATCTCCTCCGGCTCGTCGATGTCGGACCAGTCCAGATCGACCGCGTACGGCGAGACCTCGGCGACCAGCTGCCCGGAGCCGTCCAGCTCGGTCCAGCCGAGCCACGGGTCGGCGTGGGCCTGCAGGGCGCGCTGCGAGATGACCGTGCGGTGCCCCTCGTGCTGGAAGTAGTCGCGCACGGCCGCGTCGGTGATGTGCCGGGAGACCGCCGGGGTCTGCGCCTGCTTGATGTAGATCACCACATCGTTCTCCAGGGCGTCGCTGTTGCCCTCCAGAAGGATGTTGTACGAGGGCAGGCCGGCCGAGCCGATGCCGATGCCGCGACGGCCGACGACGTCCTTCACCCGGTACGAGTCGGGGCGGGTCAGGCTCGACTCGGGCAGCGTCTCCAGATAGCCGTCGAACGCGGCCAGCACCTTGTAGCGCGTCGCCGCGTCCAGATCGATCGCGCCGCCGCCCGCCGCGAACCGGCGTTCGAAGTCCCGGATCTCCGTCATCGAGTCGAGCAGCGAGAACCGGGTCAGCGACCGGGCGTCGCGCAGCGCTCCCAGCAGCGGGCCCTCGGCGGTGTCCAGCGTGAACGGGGGCACCTCGTCGTTCTTCGCGCCTGTCGCGAGCGCGTGGATCCGCTCGCGGTAGGCCGCCGCGTAGACCCGGACGAGCTCACTGATCTGGTCGTCGCCCAGCGCCTTCGCGTACCCGATCAGGGCGACGGAGGCGGCGAACCGCTTGAGGTCCCAGGTGAACGGGCCGACGTACGCCTCGTCGAAGTCGTTCACATTGAAGATCAGCCGGCCGTTGGCATCCATGTAGGTGCCGAAGTTCTCCGCGTGCAGATCGCCGTGGATCCACACCCGGCCGGTCCGGTCGTCCAGGTACGGGCCGCCGTGCCGCTCCCGCTCCAGGTCGTTGTAGAACAGGCACGCCGTGCCCCGGTAGAAGGCGAACGCCGAGCCCGCCATCTTGCGGAACTTGACCCGGAAGGCCGCCGGGTCCGCGGCCAGGAGCTGGCCGAAAGCGGTGTCGAAAACCTCGAGAATCTGCTCCCCGCGCTGCGCTGCGCCGGTCTGCGCTTCCGACATTTCTGGGTGCCTCCTGGTACCTGGCGTTCATGACAAATGGGACGGGCGTCTCCGTCCCCTCAACGCGTGACGGTACTCGGGAGTGCCCCTCGGCTGTCAGTCCGGAGACGTAGACTTCCACGCTGTCCCCCCAGTCCGTCATTGCTTGTTTCCCCGGAGGCCCGACGCCGTGACCAAGCCGCCTTTTACGCACCTTCACGTCCACACCCAGTACTCGCTGCTGGACGGTGCCGCGCGGCTCAAGGACATGTTCGCGGCCTGCAATGAAATGGGCATGTCGCACATCGCGATGACCGACCACGGCAACCTGCACGGGGCGTACGACTTCTTCCATCAGGCGAAGAAGGCCGAGGTGACGCCGATCATCGGCATCGAGGCGTACGTCGCCCCGGAGTCGCGCAAGCACAAGCGGAAGATCCAGTGGGGCCAGCCGCACCAGAAGCGCGACGACGTCTCGGGTTCCGGTGGTTACACCCACAAGACGATCTGGGCGGCGAACAGCACCGGGCTGCACAACCTCTTCCGGCTGTCCTCGGACGCGTACGCCGAGGGCTGGCTGCAGAAGTGGCCGCGGATGGACAAGGAGACCATCTCCCAGTGGTCCGAGGGCCTGATCGCGTCCACCGGCTGCCCGTCCGGCGAGGTGCAGACCCGCCTGCGGCTCGGCCAGTTCGACGAGGCGGTCCAGGCGGCATCCGACTACAAGGACATCTTCGGCGAGGGCAAGTACTTCCTGGAGCTGATGGACCACGGCATCGAGATCGAGCGCCGGGTCCGTGACGGGCTCCTCGAAATCGGCAAGAAGCTGAACATCCCGCCGCTCGTGACGAACGACTCGCACTACACGTACGCCGGCGAGGCCGCCGCGCACGACGCGCTGCTCTGCATCCAGACCGGCAAGAACCTCTCCGACCCGGACCGCTTCCGGTTCGACGGCACGGGCTACTACCTCAAGACGACGGACGAGATGTACGCCGTCGACTCCTCCGACGCCTGGCAGCAGGGATGCGCCAACACCCTGCTGGTCGCCGAGCAGATCGACACCAGCGGGATGTTCGAGAAGCGCGACCTGATGCCGAAGTTCGACATCCCGGACGGCTTCACCGAGATCACCTGGTTCCAGGAAGAGGTCCGGGTCGGCATGAACCGCCGCTACCCCGGCGGCGTCCCCGAGGACCGGCAGAAGCAGGCCGAGTACGAGATGGACATCATCATCCAGATGGGGTTCCCGGGGTACTTCCTCGTCGTCGCCGACTTCATCATGTGGGCCAAGAACAACGGCATCGCGGTGGGCCCCGGCCGAGGCTCCGCCGCCGGTTCGATCGTCGCGTACGCCATGGGCATCACCGACCTCGACCCGATCACGCACGGGCTGATCTTCGAGCGGTTCCTCAACCCCGAGCGTGTCTCCATGCCCGATGTCGACATCGACTTCGACGAGCGCCGGCGCGTCGAAGTGATCAGGTACGTGACCGAGAAGTACGGCGCCGACAAGGTCGCCATGATCGGTACGTACGGCAAGATCAAGGCCAAGAACGCGATCAAGGACTCCGCCCGCGTCCTCGGCTACCCGTACGCGATGGGCGACCGGCTCACCAAGGCCATGCCCGCCGATGTCCTCGGCAAGGGCATCGACCTCTCCGGGATCACCGACCCCAAGCACCCGCGCTACAGCGAGGCGGGCGAGATCCGGGGGATGTACGAGAACGAGCCGGACGTCCAGAAGGTCATCGACACCGCCAAGGGCGTCGAGGGACTGGTCCGGCAGATGGGCGTGCACGCCGCCGGCGTCATCATGTCCAGCGAGCCCATCGTCGACCACGCCCCGGTCTGGGTGCGGCACACCGACGGCGTCACCATCACGCAGTGGGACTACCCGCAGTGCGAGTCGCTCGGCCTGCTGAAGATGGACTTCCTAGGCCTGCGCAACCTCACGATCATGGACGACGCCATCAAGATGGTGAAGGCCAACAAGGGCATCGATCTGGAGATGCTCGCTCTTCCGCTGGACGACCCCAAGACGTACGAGCTGCTGTGCCGCGGTGACACGCTCGGTGTCTTCCAGTTCGACGGCGGTCCGATGCGTTCGCTGCTGCGCCAGATGCAGCCCGACAACTTCGAGGACATTTCCGCCGTCTCGGCCCTGTACCGGCCGGGCCCGATGGGCATGAACTCGCACACGAACTACGCCGAGCGCAAGAACGGCCGCCAGGAGATCACCCCGATCCACCCGGAGCTGGAGGAGCCGCTCAAGGAGACGCTCGGCCTGACCTACGGCCTGATCGTCTACCAGGAGCAGGTGCAGAAGGCCGCCCAGATCATCGCCGGGTACTCGCTCGGCGAGGCCGACATCCTGCGCCGCGTGATGGGCAAGAAGAAGGCCGACGAGCTGGCCAAGAACTTCGTGCTCTTCCAGGCGGGCGCGAAGAAGAACGGCTTCTCCGACGCGGCGATCCAGGCCCTGTGGGACGTGCTGGTCCCGTTCGCCGGGTACGCGTTCAACAAGGCGCACTCCTCCGCGTACGGCCTGGTCACCTACTGGACGGCGTACCTCAAGGCGAACTACCCCGCCGAGTACATGGCGGCGCTGCTGACCTCGGTCAAGGACGACAAGGACAAGTCCGCGGTCTACCTCAACGAGTGCCGCCGCATGGGCATCAAGGTGCTCCCGCCGAACGTCAACGAGTCCGAGTCGAATTTCGCCGCCCAGGGCGACGACGTCATCCTCTTCGGGCTGACGGCCATCCGTAACGTCGGACAGAACGTCGTCGACTCGATCATCCGGTGCCGCAAGGCGAAGGGGAAGTACAGCACCTTCCCCGACTTCCTCGACAAGGTCGAAGCGGTCGTCTGCAACAAGCGGACCGTCGAATCACTGATCAAGGCCGGCGCCTTCGACGAGATGGGCCACACGCGCAAGGGCCTCGTCGCCCACCACGAGCCGATGATCGACAACGTGGTACAGGTCAAGCGCAAGGAGGCCGAGGGGCAGTTCGACCTCTTCGGTGGCGGTGAGGAGGACAGCGACGAGCCGGGCTTCGGGCTCGACGTCGAGTTCTCCGACATCGAGTGGGAGAAGTCGTATCTGCTGGCCCAGGAGCGCGAGATGCTCGGGCTGTACGTCTCCGACCACCCCCTCTTCGGCATCGAGCACGTCCTGTCCGACAAGTCCGACGCGGCGATCTCCCAGCTGACCGGCGGCGAGCACGCCGACGGCGCGATCGTCACCATCGGCGGCATCATCTCGGGGCTCCAGCGCAAGATGACCAAGCAGGGCAACGCCTGGGCCATCGCCACCGTCGAGGACCTCGCCGGTTCCATCGAGTGCATGTTCTTCCCCGCCACGTACCAGCTGGTCTCCACCCAACTCGTCGAGGACACCGTCGTCTTCGTCAAGGGGAGGCTCGACAAGCGCGAGGACATCCCGCGGCTGGTCGCGATGGAGATGCAGGTCCCCGACCTCTCGTCCGCGGGGACCAACGCACCGGTGGTGCTCACCATCCCCACGGTCAAGATCACGCCGCCGATGGTCGCCCGCCTCGGCGAGGTGCTCAGCAACCACCGTGGCAACACCGAGGTGCGGATCAAGCTCCAAGGCCCCCGGAAGACCACCGTCCTGCGGCTGGACCGGCACCGGGTCCAGCCGGACCCGGCGCTCTTCGGCGACCTGAAGGTGCTGCTCGGACCGTCCTGCCTGGCCGGCTGAGCGACCACCGCACACGCACCGCACACACAGGAGGGGCGCCCCGCGAGAGCGGGAGCGCCCCTCTCCGGTTACCGGCTACAGGCCGGACCGGGGGAAGACAGGTCAGTTGTGGCCGAATCGCCGCTGGTGCTTACGGGCAACATCAGCAGGGCTGCCCTGGGCCTGCGACTGAGGCTTCATCTGCGACTCGTAAGCAGTCGACTTCGCCTCCTCCGCACCGCGCTCCGCGGCGGACACGCGGTCCTGCTGGCTGCTCTGCTTGCGGTTCTTGTTCTTGGCCATGGTGTTCCTCCTGTGCGGAATCTCGGGGCCAGGACCGCTGTCAGACTCACATATCAGGATATAGCCCGCATGTTGGATCATTACCGTGCGTAGTAAAGGGGTATCATGCGCCGATTTACCGATCCGCCACGCCGATGATCGAGTTCCGGCCGTCAAGCCCCTTGCCGTCGGGCAGACTCGAAGGAAACCCTGAGCAGAACCCGTTCCCGATTTCTGGAAGAGGGTGGAACGCGTGGACCGTTGCGTCGTCCTGGTGGACGCCGGCTATCTGCTGGGAGCAGCCGCGAGTCTGCTGGCCGGAGAGCCCGCCCGTTCCCGAATCACCGTCGACCATGCGGCGCTGATCCAGGGCCTGCGTGAGCGAGCCGAGGCCGATACGGCGCAGCCGCTGCTGCGGATCTACTGGTTCGACGGCGCCCCCGATCGCGTACCCCAGCCCGAACACCGCAGGCTGCGGGTCATGCCCCGGGTGACCGTGAGACTGGGGGCGCTCACCCGCAGTGACGGGCGGTGGGCACAGAAGGGCGTCGACGCCGCGATGCACGCCGAACTCACCGAGCTGGCCAGAAACCGCGCATGCTCCGATGTGGTCCTGGTGACCGGCGACGGCGATCTGCTGCCCGGCCTGATGTCCGCCAAGGAACACGGCGTCGCCGTCCATCTGTGGGCCGTCCAGGCTGCCGACGGCGACTACAACCAGTCCGAGGACCTGGTCGCCGAGGCCGACGAACGCCGGGTGCTCGACCGGGCCTGGATCACCCAGGCCGTACGGGCCAAGGACAACGGCGGCAGTTGCGCCCCGCCGCCCGCCCCCCGTCCCGAGATCGCCGCGATCCTCTCCGCACCGCTGCCCGAGGCGGCCCTCGCAGCCTCCGCCGAGCGGGCCTCGGAGGCCCAGGCGGCCGCCGCCCGCAACGGCACGGCGGAGCCGGTCGTCAACGACACCGCGCACGCCCCGGCCGCGCAAGGCGGCAGGGGTGTCCCCACCCCGAAGGACCTGGCGGGCAGCCTCCGCGGCCCCGGCGCCCTGCCGGGCCACGCCGCACCGCCCCCGGCGAGCGCCACCCTGCGCTGGTCCTCCGAAAAGGGCTGGGTGGAGCGCGGCGGCCAGCTCGGCGAACCCGCCGAGACCGCCTCGCTGCCCACCCTCGCCCAGCTCACCTCCGCAGAGCAGCGCTGGGCGGACCGCGAGGAGGACATCACCACCGTCGGCGGCGACCCTTTCGAAGTGGGCCAGGTCTTTGCCCGGCGCTGGATGGAACGGCTGCCTGAGACCGTCCATCTGCAGAAGCTGTCGACCATGTACCCGCGCATCCCGCACCGCATCGACGGCGAGCTGCTGCGGTACGCGGCACGGTTCGGCCTGCTCGCTCACAAGGACGACCAGATCGACGAGCACGACCGGTACGCGATCCGGGCGGGTTTCTGGCGCGAGATCGACGTACGCGCGGCGGCCGAACACGCCCCCGCGGCGGAGTAGTCCGGCAGCCCCGGGCGCAATACGGGGCATCCGACCCCGTACCCTCATACCTCGTGAGTACGGGCACAGCACAGGCGCAGACGGCGACCGGGACCGTGTGCGCGGTGCGTGATCTGGTCAAGACCTATCCCGCCGCCCGCGGCCGCCGCGGCGCACCCGCCACCCCTGAGGTGCGCGCCACCGACGGGATCAGCCTCGACGTCCGGCGCGGCGAGATCTTCGGACTGCTCGGGCCCAACGGAGCCGGCAAGTCCACTCTCGTCCGGCAGCTCACCGGGCTGATGCGGCCCGACTCCGGCAGCGTCGAGATGCTCGGTCACGACCTCGTACGCCACCCCGAGCGGGCCTCCCGGCTGATCGGCTACCTCGGGCAGGAGTCCACCGCCCTCGACGAGCTGACCGTCTCGCTCGCCGCCGAGACCACCGGCCGGCTGCGCGGACTCGCGGTACGCGACGCCCGCGCCGCACGCGACGCCGTACTCGACGAACTCGGCCTCACCGACATCGCCGCGCGCCCCCTGAAGAAGCTCTCCGGCGGGCAGCGACGGCTCGCCTGCTTTGCGGCGGCGCTGGTCGGGGAGCGCCCGGTGCTCGTCCTCGACGAGCCGACGACCGGGATGGACCCCGTCGCCCGGCGCGCGGTCTGGGCCGCCGTCGACCGGCGGCGCGCCGAGCGCGGTGTGACGGTGCTGCTGGTCACCCACAACGTGATCGAGGCCGAGACCGTCCTCGACCGGGTCGCCGTCATCGAACGCGGCAAGGTCATCGCCTGCGACACCCCGACCGGGCTCAAGGAGCGCGTCGCCGGCGAGGTCCGGGTCGAACTCGTGTGGCGCGAACGCGCTCCCCTGGACGTACCCGAAGTGGCCGCTCTGCGCTCCCTGGCCCAGGAGTCCGGGCGCCGCTGGGTGCTGCGGCTCGGGCCGGACGAGGCGCGCGCGGCGGTCGCGGCGGTGACGGGAGGGGCGGCGTTCGCCGCACTGGACGACTTCACGTTGGCGACGCCGAGCCTGGAGGATGTCTATCTGGCGCTCGGCGGGAATACGACGCAGGGGCTGGTGAAGGCGTGACCCGCGTGATCGGGTACGGATGCAGGGCCGGGCAGGGACCGAACAGGAGCAGCGCCAGGTGACGAGCATTGTTCCTGCAGAGGTGGCCGGTGCCGAGCCGGTGACCGGAAGACTTTCCGCTGCCGGGGTCGGCGCGGGCGCCGTCGTCGCGCAGCTCGCGCCGCGCGCCAAGCTGTTCCCCTCGCTCGCCGCGGTCTACCGCGCCCAGCTGTCCAGGGCCAGGGTCGCCCGGATCCCGCTGCTCTTCGTGGCGACCTTCCAGTCCATCGGGATCATGATCCTGATGCGCGGGGTCGTCGACGGCGGTTCGGAGGCACGGGCCGTGGTCGCCGGATCCAGCGTCCTCGTCGTCGCCTTCGTCGCGCTCAATCTGCTCGCCCAGTACTTCGGGCAGCTGCGGGCCAGCGGCGGGCTCGACCACTACGCCACCCTGCCGGTGCCGCCCGCCGCGGTGGTGCTCGGTGCGGCCGGGGCGTACGCCTCCTTCACCGTGCCCGGCACGATCGTCACCGCGGTCACCGGGAGCGTGCTCTTCCAGTTGCCGATGACCCATCTGTGGGTGCTGGTCGCCGTCATCCCGCTCTCCGGGGCCGCGCTCTCCGGGCTCGGCGCCGCACTCGGACTGCTCGCACCCCGGCAGGAGCTGGCCACGCTGCTCGGGCAGCTGGGCATGTCGGCGGCGCTGCTGCTCGGGGTACTGCCCGCCGGCCGGATGCCCGCGCCGATCGGCTGGGCCCGCGATCTGCTGCCGTCGACGTACGGGGTGGAGGCCCTGTCCCGGTCGTTCGGCGTCCATCCCGACTGGGCGGTCATCGCCCTCGATCTCGGCGTCTGCGCGGTCGTCGGCGTTCTCTCGCTGGCCGTGGCGACCTGGGCGTACCGCAGGGCAGCGGTCCGGTGAGGCGCGACACAGGGACGCCTGGCACGATGGCACGGTGACCGCACCTCTGACGCCGCCCCACCGGCCCTCGCCCAACGATCCCTGGCAGATCCCGCCGAAGGGCGGTGGCTCGCACCCCGGGATGCTCCCGGAGTCGCAGGAGGAGCACGACCTTCGGGCCGACCTGCGGCGGGCTGCCCTGATCACCGTCCTGATGACGGTGGCCGGCGTCGCGCTCGGACTGCTGTGGCTGTGGCTGGCGCCGCGCGTCCCGCTGGTCTCCGACAATCAGGCGGTCTTCCTCAGCGACAGCGAGGGCGAGCAGGCGATCGGGGCCGACGGCACGTTCGTGCTGCTTGCGCTCGCGTTCGGTGCGGTGGCTGCGGCGCTCGTCTTCTGGTTCTTCCGGCGGGGCGGGATCGCGCCCGTGGCCGGCCTCGCGCTGGGCGGGCTGCTCGGGTCGCTGGTCGCCTGGGGGGTCGGCGTCTGGTTCGGGCCGGGACGGGACGTGGTCGCCCACGCGCGTGAGGTCGGTAAGGGCGTGGTGTTCGATGCGCCGCTCGAGCTGCATGCGAAGGGCGCGTTGCTGGCGTGGGCGCTGGCGGCGATGGTCGTACACCTGGCGCTGACGGCGCTGTTCGGGCCGCGGGATCCGGAGCCGGAGTGGGGGAGCTGGGGAGCGCAGGCGCCCGGCGCGCCGCCGGGGCCTCCCACGAAGCCGTAGGGGCGGCCGGAGCGGGGTGGGGGCCGCTGCGCGCGTCCTTCTCCCCGCCGTACGGGCTCGATTGTGCCGGGCGGCGGGCTCGTGGGCGCCTACGGCCGGCCGATCGGCGCGAACAGCGCCCCCGTCAGCGACGCCAGATCCGCCGGGGACAGTTCGACCTCCAGGCCGCGGCGGCCGGCCGATACGCAGATCGTCTCGTGGGTCTGCGCCGACGCGTCCAGCACCGTCGGCAGCCGCTTGCGCTGGCCCAGGGGTGAGATGCCGCCCCGCACATAGCCCGTCGTACGTTCCGCCGCCGCCGGGTCGGCCATCGCTGCCCGCTTGCCGCCGACCGCCGAGGCCAGGGCCTTCAGGTCCAGGGAGCCGGCCACCGGGACGACCGCCACGGTCAGGTTGCCGTCCACATCGGCCACCAGCGTCTTGAACACGCGGTCCGGGGAGACACCGAGCGCCTCGGCGGCCTCCTCGCCGTACGAAGGGGATGCCGGGTCGTGGTCGTACGCATGGGTGGTGAACGGCGTGCCCGCCGCGGTCAGGGCGACCGTCGCCGGGGTACCGCCGGTGCCGGACTGCTGCTTCTTCGACTTCTTCGCCACGGGGCAGGGTCCTCGGGTGGTGGAGGTCAGTTGGGGTGGGTGGGGGCCCTGGTCAGGTCCACCGCGGGCAGCGACGGCAGATGGCGGATGACCGCCGTCTCGGACCGCAGCAGCGTCAGCTCTTCACGCAGCCGCGTCGCCGTGTCCGGTGCCTGCAGCAGCCGCTGCTTGGTGGGGATGTCCAGGACGGCCGCGGCAGCCACCAGATAGGAGACGACCGACGGATCGTCCGGCAGGTCCGCGCCCGTCGTCAGTGAGCGTTCGCTTGCTCCGGCCAGCCGCTTCTGGTAGCTGCGGAACGCCCGCAGCACGCCCTCCGCGAGCGCACCGGCCTCCTCCCCGGAGTCCTCGTCGAGCTCTTCGAGTTCGGCCGTCAGATACGGACCGCTCGCGTCGACCGAGAGCAGCTTGACCCGGGTCGTGCCGGTCGCCAGGACCTCGAAGCTGCCGTCCGCCCGCTCCCGGATCTTCGCCGCGTCGGCGATACAGCCGACCCGGTGGAAGGTCTGCACGGGGTCGGGGCCGAAGCCGTCCGAGGGGCCGCGGTCGGTGGCGGCGGGCGCCGTGGCGGTGTCCGGCATGCCGACGGACGTCGGGGCGGTCTCGCGGCCGTCGCGGATGGCGACCACGGCGAAGCGGCGCGGTTCGTCCTCATCGGCCTTCAGCAGCTCACGCATCATGGCGCGATAGCGCTCCTCGAAGACGTTGAGCGGCAGCACAAGGCCGGGGAACAGCACCGCGTTCAGCGGGAAGAGGGGCAGACGAGCGGTGGTCACAACGGTCAAGCGTAATGGCCGTGCGACCGGCTGTGGTCGGCCCGGTTCCACAAGGGCGTCGCGGAGGCCACTTGGAGCCGCGCCCCGTCCCGCGCATCCAGGAACTGGCCGAGCGGATCGTCGGAGACCAACGACCATGGGAACGACGCCGCATGGGGTCCGATCAGCCGGAACTGTTCCAGTGCCTCGTCCCATCGGCCCCGCACGACCAGTACGTACGCCAGCAGATTGCGGACCTCGGCCGGCCAGGGATCGCCCGGCTCGAACGCGGCGGAGAGCGTGATCGCCAGATCGGCGGCCGTGTCGATCCGCTCCTCCAGCACCGACGTCGTCTTCACGTCCGGACCGGCGATCAGCAGCGCGAACGCGGCCCGCACCGGCAGCGCCTGCACCAGCGAGCTGGGCAGCGAGTCCTCGGCGGCCCGTTCGGCGAAGTCGAAGCACTCGCGGTGCGAGCCGTACCAGGCGGCGGAGAGGTACTGCAGCGCCGCGACATGGCAGCCGTAGTGGTGCGACGAGCGCCGGATCGCCTGCTCCCACAGCGCCTCGAAGGTGGTGTGCGAGGCATGCGTGCCGCGCGCGTGGTCCAGGGCGAGCCGCCAGGGCACCGGGTCGCGCGGATCGCTCTCGGCCGCCGCGGTGATCAGCGGCCCCACGTCGCGCAGCCGCTCCGCGCGGGCGGGCGACTCCCAGGCCCGGCGGACCGCCAGCTCGGCCTTGACGAGCAGGGCGTCCGGGTCGTGCGGAGCGGTGGCGAGCCAGTCGTTCAGCCAGCCGTCGCGGTTGCGGGCGAAGCTGACGAGCCGGCTGAGGTAGCGGTCCCGGTTCTCCCACTCGGCCGCCTCCCGGGTGGTGGCGAGGAGCTTGGCGGCCGGCTCGTACTCCCCGAGGGCGGCGGCTACGAGGGCCGGGGAGAGCCGTTCGTCCGGGGCGTCGAGCAGCACCGCATCGTCCGCCGACAGTCCCGTGGACAGCCGCGGCGAGTGCCGGATCATGCGCGCGGTACGGAGCAGAGCGCGAAGGAATGACATGGTGCAGACCATTGAAAAGCGCTGGTCGGGGCAGCGCCAGAGGGGCGCTGTGAAGCTTTGGTGCCGAGTACATGGGTTGCCCCGAAGGCGGTCAAGAAAAAGTAAAGGAATGCATGGAATCTGGCTTGATCCTGTTGTTCCGGCGGTGGGTGTCCGTCTTTTCGGCCGCCGGTCGGCCGGTCGTTCGAGTGTCCCGGTGAAGGCTGCCGGGACGCGTGTCGGCCGGGCGGCGGAAGGGGCCGGGGCGGTGGGGCGGAGCGGGTCTGCCGCCCGGACCCGGCGAAGGTCGGTCAGCCCCGGCGGAGCAGCCGGGACGCGCCCGCCGCCACGGTGGTGGCCAGTATCCAACCGAGCAGCACCAGGGCGGCCGACGCCCACTGCCAGCCGTCCTCCATCCGCCAGTACCCGTCCTGCCCGAGGTTGATCACGGGCACCAGCAGATCCAGTGCGTACAGCGCCGCGTTCCACTCCGGATGCTCGTCCCGCTTGATCGACGCCGGGTCGTACTGCGAGAAGGCCACCGCCCCCGCAGCCCAGAGCACCGCCATCCACACCGCTGCCCGCCCCGGCCGGTAGCCGTACGCCACCGTCCAGTCCTGCAGGATCCCCCACAGCTTCGCGGCGGGTGGCAGCGTCTCGCGCCGCCGCCGCTGTTTGGCGAGCAGCACCTCACGGGCGTCCGCGTCCTCGCCGCAGTTGCGGAGCACGGCGGCCAGCCGCTCGTACGGCTCCGGCACGTACTCGGGGGTCGCCGCCGCCACCCACTCCAGGCGCCGGGAGAGCGGGAAGTGCCCGTACGGGACGAGGTTCTCGTACACGAAGCCGCCCATCGCGAGCCCGCCTGGCCCCGGCCAGCTGGTCGACACGTCGATCAGCGTGACGACCTTCGCGCCGTTCAGCACGACCCGGCCCTCCTCCGGCCGCTCCGCGTTGAACCGCAGCTCCGGAGCCACGATCCGGCGCAGCGACAGCTCCTCGTGGGGCGCCAGCACGAACCGCGCCTTGTGCAGATCGACCGCGTCACCGAACCGCCCGTCGTCCAGCCGCACCCCGCCGCGGCACTCGAAGATCTGCGAACGGCTGCCGTGCGCCGGGGTCGGGGCCATGACGGTGCCGTACGGGGGAGTGGTGCCCTGGTCCCCCGTGTCGACGCTCACCCAGGCCTCGGTCATGTACAGCGTGCGCTCCACGGTCAGCTGCGGGGCGTTCAGCGCGCGCCGCCCCCGCCCGGCCCGCAGCCGGCTGCCGCGCAGGCTCATCGAACCGCCGACCTTCGCCCCGCGCAGACTCAGCTCACCGCGTGCCTCCACCATCTCGGCCTGCAGGTCCTGCGCGACCGTGAGCCCGTCCCCGGCCAGGGCGCGGCCCTGCCGGTCGGCGCCCAGCTCGATCTGGTTGAGCAGCAGATCCGTGCCTATGTGGGCGTCGGTGAGCCGGATCCCGCGCTCGATCCGGCAGCGCGGCAGATGCAGATCGCCCTCGGTGCGCAGCCGGGCCGCCTCCAGCCGGGGCACCGCGCAGCCGACCATCCGTAACGTCGTGAAATGGCACTCGGGCAGCACCACCTCGTTCTCCAGACGGCAGCCCGTCAGCTCCACGTACGGCGCTACGCGCCCGCCCGCGAGATCCAGCGTCCCGGTGATCCGTACGCCCCTGAGCTTCAGCGCGGCGACACGCCCGGGCCGGGCCCGCGGACCGCTCAGCAGCAGCCGGGCGACGACCCCGGCGTCCACACTGCGCTCAGCTCCCCAGACCGTCGGCGCGAACGGATCGTCCCTGAGCGGATCGCGGGCGCGCAGATCGTAGGTGCTGCCGCTTCGGAAGGCCTGCCACATGCCCAGCTCGGCCGCGGTGAGAGTGTCCGGAATGTCGCCGTTCTGCGGTTCGGCCACCGTGGCCCCCTCTGCTTGCAGTTGTTATTCCCTCTCTGTTCCCTCTGTGTGACGCCGTGAACGCCGGTGGTCAGCAGTGGCCGGGAGTAGTCGGCTGTGACCGCCGGGGCATGTATCAGTCAGTGATACGGGCGAACTGTCGCCGAGGGCGGTCTGAGAGAATTGCGGTGTGATCTCTCGAATCGATCTGCGCGGCGGTGCCCTCCCCGAGGGCGGCGACCTGCGCGACCTGCTGCCCCGAGCCGAGTTCGACGTGGAGGCCGCGCTGGAGACGGTGCGCCCCATCTGCGAGGACGTACGCCATCGTGGCTCAGCGGCAGTGATCGAGTGGGGGGAGAAATTCGACGGCGTACGGATCGACTCGATCCGGGTCCCGGCCTCGGCGATCGCCGAGGCGCTGGAGCGGCTGGATCCCGCCGTACGGGCCGCCCTCGAGGAGTCGATCCGCCGCGCCCGCCTCGTCCACCACGAGCAGCGCCGCACCACGCACACCACTCAGGTCGTCCCCGGCGGCACGGTCACCGAGAAGTGGGTGCCCGTCGAGCGCGTCGGTCTGTACGTGCCGGGCGGGCGCTCCGTCTACCCGTCGTCCGTGGTCATGAACGTCGTACCGGCCCAGGAGGCGGGTGTCGAGGGCATCGCCGTCGCCTCCCCGCCGCAGAAGGAGTTCGGCGGCCTGCCGCACCCCACCATCCTCGCCGCCTGCGCCCTGCTCGGTGTCGACGAGGTGTACGCGGCCGGTGGCGCCCAGGCCATTGCGATGTTTGCGTACGGAACGGCCGAATGTCTTCCGGTGAACCTCGTCACCGGTCCCGGCAACATCTATGTCGCCGCCGCCAAGCGCCTCCTCAAGGGCCGCATCGGCATCGACGCCGAGGCCGGCCCCACCGAGATCGCGATCCTCGCCGACTCCACCGCCGACCCGGTACACGTCGCCGCAGACCTGATCAGCCAGGCCGAGCACGACCCGATGGCCGCCGCGGTCCTCGTCACCGACTCCGTGGAGCTGGCCGCCGCCACCGAGGCCGAGCTGAAGCCGCAGGTCGCCGCGACCAAGCACATCACCGACCGGATCGAACCCGCGCTGGCCGGCCGCCAGTCCGCGATCGTCCTGGTCAACGATCTCGAGGACGGTCTCAAGGTCGTCGACGCGTACGCCGCGGAGCACCTGGAGATCCAGACCGCCGACGCCGCCGCCGTCGCCGACCGCGTCCGTAACGCCGGAGCGATCTTCGTCGGCCCGTGGGCCCCGGTCTCGCTGGGCGACTACTGCGCGGGCTCCAACCACGTCCTGCCGACCGGTGGCTGCGCCTGCCACTCCTCGGGCCTGTCCGTGCAGTCCTTCCTGCGCGGCATCCACATCGTCGACTACACGCGCGACGCGCTCGCCGAGGTCGCCCACCATGTCGTGACCCTCGCCGAGGCGGAGGACCTCCCCGCCCACGGCGCCGCAATCAAGGCCCGTTTCGCCGAAGGCGAGCCGGACGAGCACAGTGGCCGGAAGGTTCCGCAGCAGTGACCAACAGCAAGTCGATCCGGATCGACGATCTTCCGATCCGGGACGAGCTCCGTGGCCAGTCCCCGTACGGTGCCCCGCAGCTCGACGTTGCGGTACGGCTGAACACCAACGAGAACCCCTACCCGCTCCCCGAGGCGCTCGTCGACCGGATCGCCGAGCGCGTACGCGAGGCGGCCCGCGACCTCAACCGCTACCCCGACCGGGACGCCGTCGAGCTCCGTACCGAGCTGGCCCGCTACCTCACCCGCACCGCCGGGTACGAAGTCGCTCTCGCCAACGTCTGGGCGGCCAACGGCTCCAACGAGGTGCTGCAGCAGCTGCTGCAGACCTTCGGCGGCCCCGGACGCACCGCGATCGGCTTCGAGCCCTCGTACTCGATGCACGCCCTCATCGCCCGGGGGACCGGCACCGGGTGGATCTCCGGACCGCGCAAGGACGACTTCACCATCGATGTCGCGGCGGCCTGTGAGGCCATCGCCGAGCGACGCCCGGACATCGTCTTCATCACCTCGCCCAACAACCCCACCGGTACGGCCGTCGACGCCGAGACCGTGCGCACGCTGTACGACGCCGCGCAGGCAGCCAGGCCGTCGATGGTCGTGGTCGACGAGGCGTACGGCGAATTCAGCCACCACCCCTCGCTGCTCCCGCTGATCGAGGGCCGGCCCAACATGGTGCTCTCGCGCACCATGTCGAAGGCGTTCGGCGCCGCCGGACTGAGGCTCGGCTATCTCGCCGCCGACCCGGCCGTCGTGGACGCCGTGCAGCTGGTGCGGCTGCCGTACCACCTGTCCTCCGTCACCCAGGCCACCGCGCTCGCCGCCCTGGAGCACACCGATACGCTCCTCGGGTACGTCGCCCAGCTGAAGAGCGAGCGCGACCGGATCGTCACCGAACTGCGCGCCCTCGGCTTCGACGTGACGGACTCGGACGCCAACTTCGTCCAGTTCGGCCGCTTCGCCGACAGCCACACCGCCTGGCAGCAGATCCTCGACCGGGGCGTCCTGGTCCGGGACAACGGCGTACCGGGATGGCTGCGGGTCTCCGCAGGAACCCCGGCAGAGAACGACGCGTTCCTCGATGCGGTACGCGAACTCAAGAAGGAGCACGACGCATGAGCCCCCGCGTAGGCCGCGTGGAACGCACCACCAAGGAGACGTCCGTGCTCGTCGAGGTCAACCTCGACGGCACCGGCAAGGTCGACGTGTCGACCGGGGTCGGCTTCTACGACCACATGCTCGACCAGCTCGGCCGCCACGGCCTCTTCGACCTCACGGTGAAGACCGAGGGCGACCTGCACATCGACACGCACCACACCATCGAGGACACCGCCCTCGCGCTCGGCGCCGCCTTCAAGCAGGCTCTCGGCGACAAGGTCGGCATCTACCGTTTCGGCAACTGCACCGTCCCGCTGGACGAGTCGCTCGCCCAGGTCACCGTCGACCTCTCCGGCCGCCCCTACCTGGTGCACACCGAGCCGGAGAACATCGCGCCGATGATCGGCTCCTACGACACGACGATGACCCGGCACATCCTGGAGTCGTTCGTCGCCCAGGCGCAGATCGCCCTGCACGTCCACGTCCCGTACGGCCGCAACGCCCACCACATCGTGGAGTGCCAGTTCAAGGCGCTCGCCCGCGCCCTGCGGTACGCCTGTGAGCACGACCCGCGCGCTGCCGGAATCCTCCCCTCCACGAAGGGCGCGCTGTGACAGGCCTCAACACCGTACTGATCGTCGTCGGCCTCTTCCTGGCCGGCGGCGTCTACTCCTTCTCGAAGCAGAAGATGCCCAAGGGCGTCATCGTGCTGCTCGGGATCGCCTCCGTGATGTGCCTGGTCGCAGGCGTCATGCGGATCCAGGGACTCTGGGACTGAGGGAGCGACCTGTGAGTGACCAGAAGAAGGTCGTCGTCTTCGACTACGGCTTCGGCAACGTCCGTTCCGCCGAGCGCGCCCTCGCCCACGTCGGCGCGGACGTCGAGATCACCCGCGACTACGAGAAGGCGATGAACGCCGATGGGCTGCTGGTGCCCGGCGTCGGCGCGTTCTCCGCGTGCATGGAGGGGCTGAAGAAGGCCCGCGGCGAATGGATCATCGACCGCAGGCTCTCCGGCGGCCGGCCCGTGATGGGCATCTGCGTCGGCATGCAGATCCTCTTCGAACGCGGGATCGAGCACGGCGTGGAGACGGAGGGCCTCGACGAGTGGCCCGGTACCGTCGCCCCGTTGAAGGCCCCGATCGTCCCGCACATGGGCTGGAACACCGTGCAGTCCCCTGAGGACTCCGCGCTCTTCGCCGGTCTCGACCCCGAGGCCCGGTTCTACTTCGTGCACTCCTACGCCGTGCACGACTGGAACCTCGAAGTCACCAACGCCAGGATCCGTGCCCCCCGGGTCACCTGGGCCACCCACGGCGAACCGTTCGTCGCCGCAGTGGAGAACGGCGCCCTGTGGGCCACCCAGTTCCACCCCGAGAAGTCCGGCGATGCCGGCGCCCAGCTGCTGACCAACTGGATCGGAACACTCTGATGTCCACCAAGCTTGAGCTCCTCCCCGCCGTCGACGTCCGCGACGGCCAGGCCGTCCGCCTCGTGCACGGCGAGTCCGGCTCCGAGACCTCGTACGGCGACCCCTTGCAGGCCGCCCTCGCCTGGCAGCAGGCAGGCGCCGAATGGCTGCATCTCGTCGACCTGGACGCCGCGTTCGGCACCGGTGACAACCGGGCGCAGATCGCCGAGGTCGCCCGCTCCATGGACATCAAGGTCGAGCTGTCCGGCGGCATCCGTGACGACGCCTCGCTGGCCGCGGCCCTTGCCACCGGCTGCACCCGGGTCAACCTCGGCACCGCCGCCCTGGAGACCCCCGAGTGGGTCGCGAAGGTCATCGCCGAATACGGCGACAAGATCGCCGTCGGCCTCGACGTCCGAGGCACGACGCTCCGCGGCCGCGGCTGGACCCGCGACGGCGGTGACCTCTACGAGACGCTCGCCCGCCTCGACTCCGAGGGCTGCGCCCGCTACGTCGTCACCGACATCGCCAAGGACGGCACGCTGCAGGGCCCCAACCTGGAGCTCCTGAAGAACGTCTGCGCCGCCACCGACAAGCCCGTCGTCGCCTCCGGCGGTGTCTCCTCGCTGGACGACCTGCGGGCGATCTCCTCGCTCGTGCCCGACGGGGTCGAGGGCGCGATCGTCGGCAAGGCGCTGTACGCGAAGGCGTTCACCCTGGAAGAGGCGCTGCAGGTGGTCTCCGCATGACCGACTCCGTCCGCCGCGTCTCCTCCGGGGCCCCCTGGGAGGAGAAGTTCGGCTACTCCCGAGCGGTGGAGCTCTCCAACGGGCTCGTCCTGGTTGCCGGCTGCACATCGGTGGTCAAGGGACAGATCTCCGCGGGCGGCCCGTACGAGCAGGCCGTCGCCTCCTTCAATGTCGCCTTCGACGCCCTGAAGCAGGTGGGACTCGGCCGTGAGGACGTGGTCCGTACCCGGATGTACATCACGCACGCCCGGGACGTGGACGAGGTCGGCCGCGCCCACAAGGAGCTGTTCGACGACGTCCGCCCTGCCGCTTCCATGATCATCGTGTCCGGCTTCGTCGACCCCAGCCTGGTCGTCGAGGTCGAGATCGAGGCCTACCGGGCGGGTGCGCAATGAGTCTCGCGGTACGAGTCATCCCGTGCCTGGACGTCGACAACGGCCGGGTCGTCAAGGGCGTCAACTTCCAGAACCTGCGCGACGCGGGTGACCCCGTCGAGATGGCGAAGCTGTACGACGCCGAGGGCGCGGACGAGCTGACCTTCCTCGACATCACCGCGTCCAGCGGCGACCGGGAGACGACATACGACGTGGTGCGCCGCACCGCCGAGCAGGTCTTCATCCCGCTCACCGTCGGCGGCGGCGTCCGTACCGCCGACGATGTCGACAAGCTGCTGCGGGCCGGCGCCGACAAGGTCGGCGTCAACACCGCGGCCATCGCCCGCCCGGACCTCATCCGGGAGATCGCCGAGCGGTTCGGCCGGCAGGTCCTCGTGCTGTCCGTGGACGCCCGCCGTACCCCCGAAGGCACCTTCGAGGTCACCACGCACGGCGGCCGCAGGGGCACCGGCATGGACGCCGTCGAGTGGGCGCACCGGGCCGCCGAGCTGGGTGCGGGCGAGATCCTGCTCAACTCGATGGACGCGGACGGCACGAAGGACGGCTACGACACCGAGATGATCGCGGCGGTCCGGGGACATGTGACCGTCCCGGTCATCGCCTCCGGCGGCGCGGGCCGGCTCGCGGACTTCGCGCCGGCCATCGCGGCGGGCGCCGACGCGGTGCTGGCCGCGTCCGTCTTCCACTTCGGTGATCTGCGGATCTCCGAGGTCAAGGGCGCACTGCGGGAGGCCGGGCACCCGGTCCGCTGACCGCGGAGTCATCGATCGCCGGACGGAACCGATATGTGGTTCCGTCCGGCGATCGGCGTTCTGCGGTCCGTCACCTGTCCGATCGCGGCAGTCATGCACCGAAACCATGCAACTTTTATTGCGCAATAAATATTGTGCAAGTTTTCTTTCCTATCTACGGTGGGGGTCATGGCAAGCAAAGAACCGCGCCGGGTCTCGGATCTGGAGACCTTGAAGGCGTTCGGGCACCCCCTGCGGATGAAGCTGTACCGAGCGCTCTACATCTCCCGGAAGGCCACCGCCTCCCAGCTCGCCGAACTGGTCGACGAGGCGGTCTCCCTGGTCAGCTACCACCTGCGCAAGCTCGCCGACCACGGCCTGATCGAGGAGGCCGAGCAGCAGGGCAAGGACGGACGCGAGCGCTGGTGGCAGCCCGCGTCGAAGGGGCTGAACTTCCACGACGAAGACTTCAGCGACGCGCCCGAGAAGGTCGCCACGCATGCCGCTGTCGGCAGGCTCTCCTTCGACCAGCACATCGAGCTGTACCGCCGTTACCTCGACTCGGCCCAGAGCTGGTCGCCGAAGTGGCGCAGCGCCGCCTCCAGCTCCGAGTACCTGGCCCGGCTCACCGCCGACGAACTGGCCGCGCTCAACCGCGAAGTGCACGAGGTGATCGACCGGTACGAGGAGGCCGGCCGGGCCCGCGACGAGGCGGGGGACACCGAAGGGCGCGAGAACGTCGCCATGCACCTGTACTCATTCCCGTTCCGCACCTGAGCCGGTCACCCGAGAGGACGCCCCTCATGACTGTCGCCGTCACGGCCACGAGAGCTCCCGAACGCCCCGCCCACCGCGACGGCAACGTCCTGCGCTGGCTCGGCGCATACACCGCGTCGATGGTCGGCGACAGCGTCTACTACATGGCGCTCGCCTGGGCAGCCACCCGCACCGGCACCGCATCGCAGGCCGGATTCGTCCTCGCCGCCGGATCCGTACCCCGGGCCGTGCTGATGCTCGGCGGGGGAGTCCTGGCAGACCGGTTCGGGCCCCGTCGTCTCGTCATCGGCAGCGACGCCGCGCGCTGCCTGGTCGTCCTGGGCCTGGCCGGCGCCCTGATGTTCACCTCGCCCGCCCTGTGGATGCTGATCGCCGTCGCGCTCGTCTTCGGCGCGGTCGACGCGCTCTTCCTGCCCGCCGTGGGAGCTCTGCCGCCCAGGATCACCACCGCCGGACAGTTGGCCCGGATCCAGGGACTGCGCGGACTCGCCACCCGTACCGCCAATGTGGTCGGCGCACCGCTGGGCGGGGTCGCGGTGGCCCTCGGTGGACCCGTGCTCGCATTCGCCGCGGCCGGGGTGCTCTTCGCCGTCTCGCTGCCCCTGCTCGTCTGCGTACGGATAGCGCCCCTGCCCGACCAGGCCGGTGCCGAATCTCCCGGCACCGCATGGCGCGAACTGGCCGACGGGGTGCGCCACATCCGGCGCCATCCACTGCTCGGGCCGCTCGTGCTCGTCCTCGCCGTCAGCGAGCTGGGTTTCGCGGGCCCGCTCAACCTCGGGCTGATCCTGCTTGCGAAGGAGCGCGGATGGGGTGCCTCCGGCATGGGCTGGATCGTCGCCGCGTTCGGTGTCGGAGCCGGCGCCGCCGCCCTGCTGCTCGCGATCCGCGGGCGGCTGCCCCGGGCCGGGCTGATCATGTGCCTGACCGTGCTCGTCGGCGCGGTCGCCGCCGGGGCACTCGCGTACGTCCCGTCGTTGCCCCTCGCCGCCGCGGTCGGCGCCGCGGTCGGGCTCTTCGCCGGACTGGGCGGGGCGCTGTGCGGGGCGCTGATGCAGTCCGCCACCGATCCCGCCTATCTGGGGCGGGTCACCTCGGTCTCGACGCTCTTCACCCATGCGGTCGCACCGCTCAGCTACCCGGTGACCGGCGCGGCCGTCGCCACCTGGGGGACCGCGCCGGTCTTCGCCGCCGGCGCGGCGCTGGGCGGGGCGGGGGCCGTGACCGGTCTGATCGTCACCCGACTGCGTCGCGCGGAACTCCCGCGCTGACCCGGCCCCGTACGCCCTACATGCCCAGCTCGGCCGTGCTCACCCGGGCCACCGCCTCCTTGTCGCCCTCCAGCTCCACCCGCGCCGCATCCTGCCGCCCCGACGCGAAGAGCAGCAGCTCGCCCGGCTCCCCGGTCACGGTCACCACCGGAGTGCCCTTGTGTGCCACGGCCGTCTGTCCGTCCGGGCGCCGTAGCACCAGCCCCACCGGGGCCTTGCGCCCCATCAGCCGCGCCGCCTTCTCCATGCGCGACCACAGGGCGTCGGCGAAGACCGGGTCCAGATCCCGCTGCGACCAGTCGGGCTGTGCCCGGCGCACGTCCTCCGCGTGGATGTAGAACTCCACCGTGTTGGCCGCCTCGTCCAGCTGCTTCAGCCCGAACGGTGACATCCGGGGCGGTCCCGTGCGGATGAGCTGGATCAGCTCCTCGTACGGCTTCTCGGCGAATTCGGACTGCACCCGGTCGAGCCGGTTCTTCAGCGGGCTCAGCAGCACCCCGGCCGCCGCGTCCGGCCTGCGCTCGCGCACCACCACATGGGCGGCGAGGTCGCGGGTCGTCCAGCCGTGGCACAGGGTCGGGGCTTCGGGGCCCGCCGCCTCCAACAGGTCGGCGAGCAGAAGTCGTTCACGCTTTGCATGGGTCGACATGCTGGCCAGCGTACGACCGGCGTACGCAGTCCGCCCAGTGGACGTCCTGCCGGACGGCCTCCGCGGCCACGGCACAATGGGCACATGACCAGCACGCCCGCGCCCAGCACCCCACCCGCCAGCAGCCTGGACCCCGCCATCGCCGCCCGCCTGAAGCGCGGTGCCGACGGACTGGTTCCGGCCATCGCCCAGCAGTACGACACCGGTGAGGTGCTGATGCTCGGCTGGATGGACGACGAGGCGCTGCACCGCACCCTGACCACCGGCCGCTGCACCTACTGGTCCCGCAGCCGTCAGGAGTACTGGGTCAAGGGCGACACCTCCGGCCATATCCAGCTGGTCAAGTCCGTCGCCCTCGACTGCGACGCGGACACCGTCCTCGTCAAGGTCGACCAGACGGGTGCCGCCTGTCACACCGGCGACCGCACCTGCTTCGACGCCGACGTACTCCCGCTCGGGCAGTAGGGTCAGCCGCCATGGATCTCGAGACCTTCCGCAAGCTGGCCGCCGACCGGCGTGTCATCCCCGTCAGCCGCCGGCTTCTCGCGGACGGCGACACCCCGGTCGCGCTCTACCGCAAACTCGCGGGCGAGCGCACCGGCACGTTCCTCCTCGAATCCGCGGAGAACGGCCGTACCTGGTCCCGCTACTCCTTCATCGGGGTACGCAGCGCCGCCACCCTCACCACCCGCGACGGCCGGGCCCATTGGCTCGGCACCCCGCCCGTCGGCGTCCCCGCCGACGGCGACCCGCTGGTGGCCCTGCGCGCCACCATCGACGCCCTGCACACCCCGCGCGACCTGCACTCCGGCATGCCGCCCTTCACCGGCGGCATGGTCGGCTATCTGGGTTACGACGTCGTGCGCAGGCTGGAGAGGATCGGCGAGCACGGTGGCGACGATCTGAAGCTCCCCGAGCTGACCATGCTGCTCACCTCGGACCTCGCCGTCCTCGACCACTGGGACGGCAGCGTCCTGCTGATCGCCAACGCGATCAACCACAACGATCTGGAGACCGGCGTCGACGAGGCGTACGCCGACGCCGTCGCCCGCCTCGACGCCATGGAGGCCGATCTCTCCCGCCCGGTCGAGAGCGCCCCCGTCACCCTCCCGCCGTCCGAACTCCCGCCGTACAGCGCACTCTGGGGCGGCCAGGCCTTCCAGGACGCCGTCGAGGACGTGAAGGAGCGGATCAGGGCCGGCGAGGCGTTCCAGGTCGTCCCCTCCCAGCGCTTCGAGACCCCGTGCACGGCCGGCGCGCTGGACGTCTACCGGGTGCTGCGCGCCACCAACCCGTCGCCGTACATGTACCTCTTCCGGTTCGACGGCTTCGACGTCGTGGGCTCCAGCCCGGAAGCCCTCGTCAAGGTCGAGGACGGGCGCGCCATGGTCCACCCGATCGCCGGTACCCGGCCCCGCGGCATCACCCCGCAGGAGGACCAGGCCCTCGCCGACGAGCTCCTCGCCGACCCGAAGGAACGCGCCGAGCACCTGATGCTCGTCGACCTCGGCCGCAACGACCTGGGCCGGGTCTGCGTGCCCGGCAGCGTCGAGGTCGTCGACTTCATGTCGATCGAGCGGTACTCGCACGTCATGCACATCGTCTCCACCGTCACCGGCCGCGTCGCCGAAGGCCGTACCGCCTTCGACGTCCTCACCGCCTGCTTCCCGGCCGGCACCCTCTCCGGCGCCCCCAAGCCGCGCGCCATGCAGATCATCGAGGAGCTCGAACCCACCCGCCGCGGACTGTACGGCGGCTGCGTCGGCTACCTGGACTTCGCCGGGGACTCCGACACCGCCATCGCCATCCGTACGGCGCTGCTGCGGGACGGCACGGCATACGTCCAGGCCGGGGCGGGAATCGTCGCCGACTCCGACCCGGTCGCCGAGGACACCGAGTGCCGCAACAAGGCCGCCGCGGTCCTGCGCGCCGTCCATACCGCCAACCGCCTCCACGAACGCTGACGAGGTAAGGGATAGTGGGGTACGTGAGTGCTGTCCCCGTACCCCAGCCCCGTGCCCAAGTCGCCACCGCGCCCGACGCCACGGGAAGCCGCCGCAGCCTGGCCGCCGGCCTGCTTCTCGGGGCGGTCGGCGCCACCGTCGTGCTCCTCGCCTCCGGCCAGACCTGGGCGGAGGGCAACGCCGCGGTCGGCGGCGGCTCCCTGCCGCTGACCGTCGACGGCCAGGATGTCACCGGTCTCCCGGCGGCCCTAGCCATCGTCGGCCTGGCCGCCCTCGTCGCCGTCTTCGCCGTCCGCAGCGCCGGCCGGCTGCTCGTTGCCGGGCTGCTCGCCCTCAGCGGCCTCGGGGCCGGTGTCAGCGCCTACCTCGGCGCCTCCGACAGCGCGGCCCTCGACGAGAAGGCGGCGCAGTCCACCGGCGACGCCTCCGCCACCATCGACGCCCTCAGCCACACCGCGTGGCCGTACGTCACCGCCGTCGGCGGCCTGCTGATCCTCCTCGCCGGGCTGCTCGCCCTGCGGTTCGGGAAGCAGTGGCCCACCATGTCGGGACGGTACGAACGCGACGGCACCCCGCGGCCTCGCAAGGCCCCCCGGGCAGCCCCGGACCCGGACCGGCCCGAGGACCTGTGGAAGGCCCTGGACCGCGGTGAGGACCCGACGCGCGAGGTATGACCCCCCGCTCACGTCGTACCCGCACGTACGGGACAATGATGGTGAGCTTTCTGCACAGCGGCAGCGCAGCGCACCACAGCGGCACCAGCTTTGCGTACAGCGATACCAACAGCGCAACACCAACGAGGAGCAACTCATGGCGGGCAGCAGCCACGGACACACCCCGGCCGCCTGGACCGGTGTCATCATCTCGTTCATCGGCTTCTGCATCGCAGGCGTCTTCATGGTCGCGGCCAACCCGCTCGGCTTCTGGGCCGGTATCGCGGTCATCTTCATCGGTGGGCTCGTCGGTCTCGCGATGAAGGCCGCCGGCCTCGGCATGCCGAAGGAGTCGGCCGAGATGGCCGCAGCCAGGGCGCGGGCCGGACAGGCCCAGGTCTCCTCCTGACCCCGGTCGGACCCATCGTGCGAGGCGCAGCCCGGACCGGGCTGCGCCTTTCCGTGTGACCGGGGACAATCACCGCGTGGACGCCTCCCCTTCTCCCGCAGCCGCACCGGGCCCGCACGGTCAACCGCCCGTGCCGGTCTTTCCGCCCGCGCCCGTGCCCCGGTCGGCCGTCCGACGGCTCGCCACTCCCCTCGGGGTGATGGCCGCCGTCATCGCGGCGTTCGGCTACGTCGGCGCCGTCGACCCCAACCAGCCGGGCCACTACCCGGTCTGCCCGTTGCTCCGGTTCACCGGCTTGTACTGCCCGGGCTGCGGAGGGCTGCGCAGCGCCCACGCCGTCGCCCACGGGGATATCGCCGCGGCCTTGGGCTCCAACGCCCTCGCGGTCGTCGGATACGCGATCTTCGCCGTCGTGTGGGTGGTCTGGATGGTCCGCGCGAGCAGGGGACTGCCCCTACGGATCAATCTGCCACCGGTCTACTGGTGGGGGATCGGTGCCGTGCTCCTGATCTTCGCCGTCGTCCGGAATCTGCCGTTCGGATCGATGTTGGCGCCGTGAATGCCCAGGTAGTGGGACATCCGTCGGCCGGATGTGAGTCCGGGGCCCTCCTGCGGATACCATCGAGATGGCTGATCCTGTTCCCTCATCACCGTCCCGGAAGGGGGCCGCTCGCGTGAGTGTGCTCGACGAGATCATCGACGGCGTTCGCGCCGACCTCGCAGAGCGGCAGGCGCGCGTCAGCCTCGACGAGCTCAAGGAGCGCGCGGCGCGCGCTCCGGCGGCCAAGGACGGAGTCGCCGCCCTGCGCGGCGAGGGCGTGACCGTCATCTGCGAGGTCAAGCGCTCCAGCCCCTCCAAGGGGGCCCTGGCCGCGATCGCCGACCCGGCCGCGCTCGCCGCGGACTACGAGGCCGGTGGCGCGTCCGTCATCTCCGTCCTCACCGAGGAGCGACGCTTCGGCGGTTCGCTCGCCGACCTGGAAGCCGTTCGCGCCAAGGTCGACATCCCGATCCTGCGCAAGGACTTCATCGTCACCTCCTACCAGCTCTGGGAGGCCCGCGCCTACGGCGCCGACCTCGCGCTGCTGATCGTCGCCGCCCTCGACCAGGAGGCACTCGTCTCGCTGATCGAGCGCGCCGAGTCCATCGGTCTGACGCCGCTGGTCGAGGCGCACGACGAGGAGGAGGCGGAGCGTGCCGTGGCCGCCGGAGCGAAGATCATCGGTGTCAACGCGCGCAACCTGAAGGACCTCAAGGTCGACCGCTCGACGTTCGAGCGCGTCGCCCCGGAGATCCCGGCGGGCATCGTCAAGGTCGCCGAGTCCGGCGTCCGAGGCCCGCACGACCTCATCGCCTACGCCAACGCCGGCGCCGACGCCGTGCTCGTCGGCGAATCCCTGGTCACCGGCCGCGACCCGCGGGCCGCAGTCGCCGACCTGGTCGCCGCGGGCGCCCACCCGGCCTTGCGGCACGGACGGAGCTGACCCGCACCGTGTCCGCCGACCGTCCCGTGTTCCGCACCCGGCCAGGCCTGCGCCTCGCCGGTGTGACGGCTGTCCGGGACCCGCACGCGCCGCTGGCGCGCGGCTGCCGCCCCCGCGGCTGCCGCGCCCCCGCGCGCCGGGTGCACGGCCGGCGTGTGCGGTACGTGATCGGAGACGAGCCCGGCCAGGTCAACGGCATGCGATGGCGCCCGGGGACCGCGCTGTAGCGAGCCCCGGCCACGTACCCGCACCACACCTCTCGTACGTACGACCGCACCGCCCGACCGCCCTCGGTCGCGGCGGCGTCTCGCTCACGACGCATACGGTGAACCCACCCGTTGCCATGACGAGGAGCACGTCGGATGTCATCTGACTTCTTCATTCCGGACCCCGAGGGTCTGATCCCCAGCGCCGAGGGCTACTTCGGTGCGTTCGGCGGCAAGTTCATCCCGGAGGCGCTCGTCGCCGCCGTGGACGAGGTCGCCGCCGAGTACGACAAGGCCAAGGCCGACCCGGCCTTCGCCGCCGAGCTCAATGAGCTCATGGTCGACTACACCGGCCGGCCCAGCGCGCTGACCGAGGTGCCGCGCTTCGCCGAGCACGCGGGCGGTGCCCGGGTCTTCCTCAAGCGCGAGGACCTCAACCACACCGGCTCGCACAAGATCAACAACGTGCTGGGCCAGGCGCTGCTCACCAAGCGCATGGGCAAGACCCGGGTCATCGCCGAAACCGGTGCCGGCCAGCACGGTGTGGCCACCGCGACGGCCTGTGCCCTCTTCGGTCTCGAATGCACCATCTACATGGGCGAGATCGACACCGAGCGGCAGGCGCTGAACGTGGCGCGGATGCGGATGCTCGGCGCCGAGGTCATCGCCGTGAAGTCCGGCTCCCGCACGCTCAAGGACGCCATCAACGAGGCGTTCCGCGACTGGGTCGCCAACGTCGACCGCACGCACTACCTCTTCGGTACGGTCGCGGGCCCGCACCCCTTCCCGGCGATGGTCCGTGACTTCCACCGTGTCATCGGCGTCGAGGCCCGCCGGCAGATCCTGGAGCGGACCGGCCGGCTGCCGGACGCCGCGATCGCCTGTGTCGGCGGCGGCTCCAACGCCATCGGGCTGTTCCATGCGTTCATCCCGGACGCGCGCGTCCGGCTGATCGGCTGCGAGCCCGCCGGACACGGCGTGGAGACCGGCGAGCACGCGGCGACCCTGACCGCCGGCGAGCCCGGCATCCTGCACGGCTCGCGCAGTTACGTCCTCCAGGACGACGAGGGCCAGATCACCGAGCCGTACTCCATCTCGGCCGGTCTCGACTACCCGGGCATCGGCCCGGAGCACGCGTACCTCAAGGACATCGGCCGCGGCGAGTACCGTGCGGTCACCGACGCCGCCGCCATGGAGGCGCTGCGTCTGCTCTCCCGTACCGAGGGGATCATCCCGGCCATCGAGAGCGCCCATGCGCTGGCCGGCGCCCTGGAGGTCGGCAAGGAGCTCGGCAAGGACGCACTGCTCCTGGTCAACCTGTCCGGCCGCGGCGACAAGGACATGGACACGGCAGCCCGTTACTTCGGGCTGTACGACACGGACGCGACCGTCGAGGCGGACGCGGACAACAACGGCGCCGAGATCGAGGGGGACGTCAAGTGAGCGGCAACATCGAGCTGTTGAGTGCCACCCTCGCCGCCGCCAAGGCCGAGGACCGGGCCGCGCTGATCGCCTATCTGCCGGCCGGGTTCCCGTCGGTCGACGGCGGTATCGAGGCCGTCAAGGCCGTCGTCGCCGGTGGCGCCGACGTCGTCGAGGTGGGCCTGCCGCACAGTGACCCGGTGCTCGACGGACCGGTCATCCAGACCGCCGACGACATCGCCCTGCGCGGTGGCGTGAAGATCGCCGACGTGATGCGTACGGTCCGCGAGGCCTACGAGGCGACCGGCGTCCCGATCCTCGTCATGACGTACTGGAACCCCATCGACCGGTACGGCATCGAGCGCTTCACCGCCGAGCTCGCCGATGCGGGCGGCGCCGGGTGCATCCTGCCCGACCTGCCGGTCCAGGAGTCCTCCGTGTGGCGTGAGCACGCCGACAAGCACGGTCTGGCGACCGTCTTCGTCGTCGCGCCGAGCAGCAAGGACGAGCGCCTCGCCACCATCACTGCGGCCGGCTCCGGCTTCGTCTACGCGGCCTCGCTGATGGGCGTCACCGGCACCCGCGAATCGGTCGGCGAGCAGGCCCAGGACCTGGTGCGGCGCACCCGTGCCACCACCACCCTTCCGGTCTGCGTCGGTCTGGGCGTCTCCAACGCCCAGCAGGCCGCCGAGGTCGCCGCCTTCGCCGACGGAGTGATCGTCGGCTCCGCCTTCGTCAAGCGGATGCTGGACGCCCCCGACGAGGAGTCCGGACTGGCCGCAGTCCGCTCACTTGCGGGCGAACTGGCCGAAGGTGTTCGAAAGCGCTGAGATCGGGCATCGCCCGAACGGGTGGACCTGGGACCGGGGAGGCACGTACGTGCCTCCCCGGTTCGTTGCTGCGGGTGTGAGTGACAAGAACGAAGAGGGAAAAAGGGCCGCGCGCGACCGGCTCGTACAGCAGCGTGAGCGGGAGAAGGCGCGCGAGCGCCGCCGGCGCACGCTGATCGTCTCCACCGCCGTGGTGGGTGTGCTGGCGCTGGCCGCCGTCATCGGCGTGATTGCCGCGAATTCGGGCGGCAAGGGCGAGAAGGCGACCGGGGCGGGGACCGTCGTCGCGCCGTCCGGTGCGACCGGCAAGGACAACCTGGCCATCCCGGTGGGTGCGGACAAAGCCCCGTCCACGCTCACGATCTGGGAGGACTTCCGCTGCCCGGTCTGCGCGCAGTTCGAGAACGCGTTCCGGGACACGATCCACCAGCTGGAGAGCAGCGGACAGCTGAAGGTCGAGTACCACCTGGCCACGATCATCGACGGCAATCTCGGCGGCAGCGGATCGCTGGACGCGGCCAATGCGGCGGCCTGCGCGCAGAGCGTCGGCAAGTTCTCCGCGTACCACGACGTCCTCTACCGCAACCAGCCGCCGGAGACCGACGACGCCTTCGGCAAGAGCAGCAAGCTGATCGGGCTGGCGGGCAAGGTCGAAGGCCTCGACACCCCCGCCTTCCGCAGCTGCGTGGAGGACGGCACGCACAACACCTGGGTCCAGAAGTCCAACACCGCGTTCCAGAACGGCGGCTTCCGGGGCACGCCGACCGCGCTGCTCAACGGCGAATCGATCTTCCCGAAGAAGGGGAACGAACCGATCACCGTGGCCAACCTGAAGAAGTGGGTCACCGAGGCGAACAAGGGGAAGCAGCCGGCGAAGGTAACCCCGTCGCCGACCGGTTCCTGACCCGGACCGGGGCCTGCCGGGGCGGGGATCCGACGATCGGCTCGTTACCCATACGTTGTCGGGCGGGTTGCCGTACGTCCCGCCCGGCAGGGTAGCGTCGACCCTGCCATGGACCTTGCCTACATTCCCAGCCCGTCGACCGGCGTGATCGATCTCGGACCGATCCCGCTCCGCGGCTACGCGTTCTGCATCATCATCGGTGTGTTTGTCGCCGTCTGGTTCGGCAACAAGCGCTGGATCGCCCGGGGCGGCAGAGCCGGCACAGTGGCCGACATCGCCGTCTGGGCCGTGCCCTTCGGCCTCGTCGGAGGCCGGCTCTACCACGTCATCACCGACTACCAGCTGTACTTCAGTGACGGCGAGAACTGGGTCGACGCCTTCAAGATCTGGCAGGGCGGCCTCGGCATCTGGGGTGCGATCGCGCTCGGTGCGGTCGGTGCCTGGATCGGCTGCCGCCGCCGCGGGATCCCGCTGCCCGCCTGGGCCGACGCGCTCGCCCCCGGGATCGCCTTCGCCCAGGCGATCGGCCGCTGGGGCAACTGGTTCAACCAGGAGCTGTACGGCAAGCCGACGGATCTGCCGTGGGCCCTGAAGATCAGCGAAGGCCCCAACCGGGTCGCGGGCACGTACCACCCCACGTTCCTGTACGAGTCGCTGTGGTGCGTGGGCGTCGCGCTGCTGGTGATCTGGGCGGACCGCCGCTTCAAGCTCGGACACGGACGGGCGTTCGCGTTGTACGTCGCGGCGTACTGCACGGGGCGGGCGTGGATCGAGTACATGCGGGTCGACGAGGCCCACCACATTCTGGGTCTGCGCCTGAATGTGTGGACCGCGGTGATCGTCTTCGTCCTGGCGGTGACGTACATCGTGATCTCGGCGAAGGTGCGGCCGGGGCGCGAGGAGGTCGTCGAGCCGGGGGCCGCGGAGCCCGCCGAGGGCGCGGAGGACGCAACCGAGGGCGCGGAGGACACGGAGGACTCGACCTCGGACGCCGATGGTGACGTCGAGCGTGACGACGAGGCCCGGGCGCCGGGGAAGAACGGCACCGCAGAGGCGGCGAAGAACGGCTGACGCCACCCACCTGTACGAGGGGCCCGAACCGGACGGTTCGGGCCCCTCGCCGTTCCCCTCACCGGAGGCTCCGCCCGCGAACGCCCACTCCTCAATCGCCGGAGGGTCTCGATCGAGTGAATTTGCCCCCCGCCCCGATCGCCGGAGGGGCTGGAGTCCTCGTCGTCAGCTCACCCGTTCTGCCAGCGCAAGCGTCCGGTGGGCCGCTGCGACTACCGCCGCGTCCACGAAACGGCCGTCCGGCAGTGCCAGTGCGCCTGCCTCGGTGAGGGCTGCCGCCACGATTTCCTGGGCCGAGTCGATCTCCTCCGAAGTGGGCCGGAACGCCCTCTCGATCACCGGTAGCTGCCGGGGGTGGATGGCCGCCCGGCCGATGAATCCCAGCGCGCGGCCGTGCGCGCAGGAGTGCCGCAGGCCGTCCAGGTCCCGTACGTCCGGGAACACCGACTGGGTCGGAGGGGCGAGGCCGGCCGCGCGGGCGGCGACCACCACCCGGCTGCGTGACCAGTCGAGGCCCCGGTCGTCCCGCACCCCCAGATCGGCCCGGAGATCGGCCTCGCCGAGGGCGATCGAGCGGACCTGGGGGTGGGAGGCCGCGACCGTGTACGCGTGCTCGATGCCGAGCGCCGACTCCAGCAGCGGACAGAGCACCACGCCGGGTGCGAGCGCCGCGATGTGGTGGACGGTCGCGGCATGCGTGATCTTCGGCAGGCGGAGTTCGGCGAGGCCCGGCAGCCCGGCCAGGGCCAGGACGTCGGCCTCTGTGTGGACCCGGACATGCACCGGCGTGGCCGTGTCGGCGGCCGGCTCGGTGAGGAGTTCGGCGGTGGCTGACCGGGCGTACTCCTTACGGTCCGGTGCGACCGCGTCCTCCAGGTCGACGATCACCACGTCCGCGCCCGAGTCGCGTGCCTTGCGCACCACGTCCGGCCGGTCCCCGGGAACGTACAGCCACGTCAGATGCACCTCTTCGGCCGCGGTCACAGGACGCCTTCCGCCCGTAGCGCGGCAATGTCCGGTCCTGACAGGCCGAGCCCGGTCAGGATCTCCTCGGTGTCCGCGCCGTGCGGACGGCCCGCCCAGCGGATCGAGCCCGGGGTCCGGGAGAGCCGGAAGAGGACGTTCTGCATCCGCAGCGGGCCCAGTTCGGGATCGGGGACCTCGGCGACGGAGCCCAGGGCCCGGTACTGCGGATCCTCCATCACGTCCCGGATGTCGTGGATGGGGGCGATGGCCGCCTCCGCCTTCTCGAACGCGGAGATCGCGTCGTCGCGGGTGTGCCGGGCCATCCAGGTGCCGACCGCCTCGTCGAGTTCGTCGGAGTGTTCGGCGCGGGTGGTGCCGGAGGCGAACCACGGCTCGTCGATCAGCTCCGCCCGGCCGACCAGACGCATCACACGTTCGGCGATGGACTGGGCGGAGGTGGAGACGGCGACCCACTGGTCGTCGGACGTGCGGTACGTATTGCGCGGGGCGTTGTTGCGCGAGCGGTTGCCGGTGCGTTCCTGGACGTAGCCGAGCTGGTCGTACCAGAGCGGCTGCGGGCCGAGCACGGTAAGGATCGGCTCGATGATCGCCAGATCGACGACCTGGCCCTCCCCGGTGCGGTCCCGCCCGGCCAGCGCCGCCATCACGGCGTACGCGGTGGCGAGTGCCGCGATCGAGTCGGCGAGACCGAAGGGAGGCAGGGTAGGCGGCCCGTCCGGCTCGCCGGTGATCGCGGCGAAACCGCTCATGGCCTCGGCGAGTGTGCCGAAACCGGGGCGGCTCGCGTACGGGCCGAACTGGCCGAAGCCGGTGACGCGGGTCAGCACCAGGCGCGGGTTGACGGCGCTCAGCTCCTCCCAGCCGATGCCCCACCGCTCCAGCGTCCCCGGCCGGAAGTTCTCGATGATCACATCGCTGGAGGCGGCCAGCCGGAGGAGGACGTCGCGCCCGCCGGGAGTGGAGAGGTCGAGGGTGAGATTGCGTTTGTTGCGGCCGAGCAGCTTCCACCACAGGCCGATGCCGTCCTTCGTCGGGCCGTGGCCACGCGACGGGTCGGGCTTGCGCGGATGCTCGACCTTGACCACCTCGGCGCCGAAGTCGCCGAGCATGGTGGCCGCGAGAGGGCCCGCGAAGAGCGTGGCGAGGTCGAGGACCCGCAGACCGGAGAGGGGTGCTTCCGTGGGCGCGGTCATGCGGCGTCGATCTCGCTGCGGTACGGCATGGAGGTCGAGGCGCCAGGCTTCTGTACGCAGAGCGCCGCGGCGATCGACGCCCAGGCCAGGGCCTCCGGTACGGCCCGCCCTTCGCCGAGGGCCACGGCGAGCGCCCCGACGAAGGTGTCCCCGGCAGCGGTGGTGTCGACGGCGGTCACCTCCGGGGCGGGGAAGTGCACCGTTTCGCTGCCCCGGGCCGCGTACAGGCAGCCCTTCGAACCGAGGGTGATGACGACCTCGGGGACGTGTCGGAGCAGGATCTCTGCCGCCGCGTGGGGTTCGGTCTTCCCGGAGAGTGCGGCCGCCTCGTGCTCATTGGGGATCAACAGGTCGACGTTGCCGAAGAGCTCGTCCGGCAGGGGTTGTACGGGGGAGGGGGTGAGGATCGTCCGTACGCCCTGCGCGTGGGCCATCCGGGCACCTTCGACCACGGCCGACAGGGGCAGTTCCAGCTGGAGGAGCAGCAGATCCGCTTCCGCGATGGCGGCCATCTCGCCGGGGCCGAGCGTGTGGACGGTGCCATTGGCGCCGGGGATCACCACGATGGCGTTGCCGCCCGTGTCGTCGACGACGATGTGTGCCGTGCCGCTGGGGCCCTCGGCGGTGTGCAGCAGATCGGTTTCGACGCCGGCGTGCTCCAGTTCGGCCCGGAGCCGTACGCCGTAGACGTCGTCGCCGACCGCGCCGATCATCAGCACGTCGCCACCCGCGCGGGCGGCGGCGATGGCCTGGTTGGCGCCCTTGCCGCCGGGGATGGTGCGGAACTCCGTTCCGGTGACGGTCTCCCCGCGCTCCGGGGCCCGTGCGACATAGGCGACAAGGTCCATATTGGTGCTGCCGAGCACCGCGATGGCGGTCATGGGCGGAGTGCCTCCTGGTAGGTCAGTTCAGCGAGTGCGTCGAAGCCGACGGAGTCGAAACCCGGGACGGATGTGGCGAGACGGTTCTTGAGCGGGGTGGTCCACCGGACGGGCAACGCGTCGGGCCGGCCGGCCAGCAGACCGGCCAGCGAGCCGGCGGTCGCACCGTTCGAGTCCGTGTCCCAACCACCTGAGACCGCACGGCAGATGGAGCCGGAGAAGTCGCCGTCCGCGTGCGTGAGAGCGGCGGCGAGCAGCGCGGCGTTGGGCAGCACATGGACCCAGTGGTACGCGCCGAACGCGGCGTGCAACCGGTCGGCGACCGCGTCGAAGTCCGGCTCCCCGCGGGCCGCGTCGATCCCGGTGCGGACAGCGTGCGCGAACCGCGAGCGCGGCGGTACGACGCGCAGCCCGGTCGCGAGGCAGCCGTGCACATCGGTCTCTCCACCGGCCGCCTCGGCGAGCGCTGCAGCGGTGAACATCGCCCCGTACACGCCGTTGCCGGTGTGGGTGAGGACCGCGTCCCGGTGGGCCTGCTCGGCGGCGGCAGCGGGGTCGCCGGGATGTGTCCAGCCGTGCACATCGGCGCGGATCTGGGCGCCGATCCACTCCCGGAACGGGTTGCGGTACCGGGCGGTGTCCGGCGGCTCGATGCCGTCGAGCAGATTGCGGTACGCCACCCGCTCGGCGGTGAAGGTCCGGCCGGCGGGGAGTTCGTCGAGCCAGAGCCGGGCGAGATCGGCGGTGGAGAAGGACGGTCCGTACCGCTGGATCAACAGCAGGGTGAGGAGCGGGTAATTGAGATCGTCGTCCTCCGGCATCCCGTCGATGTTCTCGGCGAGCGAGGTGGCGGCGGAGCGGCGGTTCCAGGGGTATGCGGCGGTCAGCTCGGCGGGCAGGCCCCTGGCGGTGAACCAGGTGGCGAGCGGCCAGTTCCCGGTGGCCCGGGCCAGTGCGCGGATCCCCGCGAGAGGCAGTTTCTCGACGGGCTTGCCGAGCAGACAGCCGGCGGCGCGGCCCAGCCAGGCCGCCTCCAGCCGGGCCTTGCCGACCGTCGGAAGCTCCGCACGGGGAGCCGGCCAGTGCGGGCAGGCCGCCCGGATCGCGGCCAGATCCGTCGGCTCGTCGACGGCCGCCGTCGAGTCGAGCCCCGCGAGTTCGTCGAGCAGCAGCTCGGCGAGCGCGCGGAGTGCGGGCGGCGCGGGGGGCGTCGACGCGCCCGCGCGCTCCGGGGCGGGAGTGCCGCCCGCCGCGAACCAGCGGCGCTCGATGTCCCGCACGTCCCGGCCGTCCTCGGCCGCCTGGCGCAGTTCGTGCCCGATCAGATCCTCCGGCTGCACCCAGGTGACCCGCACGGTCACGGCGTACCCGCCAGCGTCGTGAACGCCGCCTCGTGCGCACGTCGTCGGGCGGTGTCCTGCACGAACACCTCGCGGGCGACGTCCGTCAGTGTCCGCGCCGGTGCGTGCAGATCGAGGCGGCTGGCCTCGGCGACCGTTTTCACCCAGGTGGCGGGGATCGCCGCCTCGCCGTGCAGAGCGCCGGCGAGCGCACCGCTCATCGTGGCGATCGAGTCGCAGTCCCGGCCGTAGTTGACCGAGCCGAGCACCGCGTGCCGGTAGTCGCCGTCCGCGACGAGCAGCATCCCGAGGGCGATCGGCAGCTCCTCGATGGCGTGCAGCCGGGACGGGCGGCGGGCGCCGAGGGAGGGTGTGCGGTAGTCGGGCCCGACGGTGTCGAAGGGGGCGACGGCGGTACGCAGCGGTGTCAGTGCCGTCTCGAAGTCCCGGTACCGCACGGCCACTTCACAGACCGCTTCGATGGCGGCCCGGGTCCCGTCCTTGGCGAGCGACAGACAGGCGTCGACGACGGTTGCGGGCGTCGCGTCCGGCGCGCAGGCGGCGGCGACGGCCGCCGCGAAGACTCCGGCGGCCTCCCTCCCGTACGACGACTGATGGGCGCCCGCGACATCCAGCGCCTCGGCGTACGCCGCCTGCGGATGGGCGGCGTTGACCAGACCGACCGGCGCCATGTACATCGCGGCCCCGCAGTTCACGATGTTCCCGGAGCCCGCCTCGCGCGGATCGACATGGCCGTAGTGCAGTCGGGCGACGATCCATTTCTCGGCGAGGAAGATCCGCTGCAGCGGCAGCGCCTCGGCCTCCAGCTCCGGGATCCAGCGGGGGGTCGAGATCAGCTCCGGTACGAGATGGTCGGCGACGCAGTACGCGTCGAGATGGTCCCGCACGGTGCCGTACACCCTTACCAGCGCATGGGTCATCAAGGTGTCGTCGGTGACGTGGCCGTCGCCCTTGTGGTAGGGGGCGATGGGGCGGGCGGTGCGCCAGTCGTCGCCGTCCCACGGGCCCACGATGCCGGTGATCCGGCCGCCGTGGCGCTCGACGATCTGCTCGGGGGGCCGGCCCTCGACCGGCCCGCCGAGCGCGTCGCCGACGGCGGCGCCGACGAGGGCGCCGGTGATCCGGTCATCGAGACCGAGCGCGGTGGGTGTTTTGTTCTGAATCGGCGTCATGCCGGGATTGTCCACCCGAAGGGGTCGGTTCCGTGTCTGTCAGCAGCCCGGCGAGTTCGATGAGATCGGTGCCCGCGAGACGGGGCAGCGCGCATCCCGCGAGGGTGCGGCAGGCCTCGCGCCAGCCGTCCGGGACGGCGGCGATGCCGCCGAGCGCACCGGTCAGCGCGCCGGCCAGGGCGGGCGCCGAGTCCGCGACCCGTGACAGGCAGGCGGCCGCGGGAACGGCCTGGGCGATCTCGCCGCGGGCCGCGGTGGTCAGAGCCAGGGCGACCGGTACGGTCTCGGCCGCGGCGATCCCGTAGCTGTAGACATGGTCGACGATCTGATGCTCCAGCACGGGTACGAGCGCGAAGGCGCCGGCTGCCTCGCCGACGAAGTCGCGGGCGATCCGGACGGCGTGAGCGGCGTTGCGGGCGATCTCGGTGCCCTCGGGGAGCTGGACGAGCGCGGCGTTCACCGCGGTGTCGACGTCGGCTCCGCCCAGCGCCTCGGCGATCGCGGCGGCCATCGCGCGGGCGCCGTGCACACCGTCGCCGTCCTGGGTGTAACGGGCATCGAACTCGGCGAGTTCGGCGGCGGCCCAGGGCCGGCCGGGGTGGACGACCGCCAGCACGGCAGCCCGTACGCAGGCCGCGTCGTCGAAGTAGTGCGGGTTGTCGTGGCCGGTGGCGGGCGGCCGCAGTCCGGCGGCGAGATTGCCGAGCCCGGCCCGGACCGAGATCCGGGCGCGCAGCGGGAGAACCGCCGACTCGACCTCGGGCGCCCGTGCGGCGGCCGCGGCGACCTCGGCGGCCAGCGCGTTCCATGCGACGTCGATGGCGGCCCGCATCCGGCGGTCGGGGGA
Source organism: Streptomyces sp. NBC_01717 (assembly GCF_036248255.1). Lineage (NCBI taxonomy): Bacteria > Bacillati > Actinomycetota > Actinomycetes > Kitasatosporales > Streptomycetaceae > Streptomyces > Streptomyces sp. NBC_01717. The sequence goes on from NZ_CP109178.1 coordinate 6,844,166, forward strand.
GAGCCCGTGCAGCGGACCGGCCGCCGAAGCCAGCACGGTCCCGGCGGCGAACGCGGCCCACTCGGCGTCGTCGGAGGGACCGAGCCGCAGTGGCTCGGGCGGCTGGTTGAGTGCGATGGGCACGGGGAGGGTGGTGGTGGCGTTCTGCTCGGCGAAGGTGTCGAGCTCCCGGGTGAGCCGACGCGTCCATTCGGGCATCCGGGCCGCCCGGTGACGCGCCGCCGGCCATCCGGCGGCATCCCCCGAGGCCAGCCCGAGCAGCAGCCCCTCGATCCGGGCCCGGCGCCCCGGCAGGGGCCGGTTCAGGGGCTGCTTCAGGGGCAGGGTGGAACGATTCTCCGGGCGGGGCTCGGTGTCCCGCGCGGTAGTCATGACACCACCGCCGCGGGTCCGTCCGCGGCGGACGGACCCGACGGACCGTCGGCGAGAACGGCGGTGTGCCGGGCTGTGGCGGCCGGAGGCCGGGCGCCGGCGGGGCTGCCGCCGGCCTCGCGGGGCCTGCCGCCTGTGCCGGATGTGCCGGTCCCGTTGCCGGTCCCGCTGTCCCTGCCGTCCCCGCAGCTCCCCGCGCCGTCCGGCTCGTCCGTCTCGTCCGGGGTGAGCAACTCCGCGATGTCCAGGACGTGGTGCCCCCGCATCGACGGCAGGCAGCTGCCTCGGACCGGCCCGATCGCCCGCCCCCAGTTCCGGGGGATCGCGGATACCCCGCCCAGCGCACCGGCCAGCGCACCCGCGACCGCTGCCGTGGTGTCCGCGTCGCGGCCCATGTTGACCGCCGTCAGCACCGCCGTACGGAAGTCGCCGCGCGCCGCCGCGAACGCGCCGAACGCCAGGCCCACCGCCTCCGGTGCCAGGTCCGTCCACGGGTAGCCGCCCACCACGACCGCGGAGCGCACCGCGCGTTCCCTCGTGAGGCGGTCCGGGTGCCTGTGCTGCGCGGCCGTCACCGCCCGCCGCAGCGAGCGCGCGGTCCAGGAGTCCATCGGTACGACGGACAGGGCGGCCGCGATCACGGACGTGACCCCCGCTCCCGCCATCGCGGCGGCCACCCCGGCCGCCACCGCCTGGCCGCCGTAGATGCCCTCCCCGTCATGGCTGACCTGCCCGTCGATCGCGACCAGGCGCGCGGCCTCCGCGGGCCGGCCTGCCGCGAAGACCCCGAACGGGGCCGCGCGCATAGCGAGTCCGTCGCTCCAGGCGTGCCGGTGCTGGGCGGAGATCGGGGCGGCGAGGCCCCGGCGCAGATTCTCCAGGGTGCCGCGCTCGCTGAACCCGGCGCCGCGGAACGGCCCCTCGTCCAGGTCGGCGATCCACAGGTGCCAGGCCCGCTCGACATGGGTGACAGTCAGCGCCGAACCGTGCCGGGCGAGCAGCAGCCCGGAGAAGATCGCGTACTCCGTGTCGTCGGTACCGGCCGGGTCGTCGCTGACGAAGCCTTCAATCCGGCCCCAGCGGCGGCGGATCTCGGAGGGTCGCAGGTTCTCCGCGGGTGCGCCCAGCGCATCGCCCACGGCAAGGCCGAGGAGCGCACCCCTGGCCCGGTCGGCCCGGTCCAGGCGGCCGGGACCGTCGGCGTGGCTCGCGTCGAGGCGGTGCGCGTCGTTCCGGGCTGCCTCCGCCGTGCCCCCGCCCGTGCGCGGTTCTGCCGGATTGCCTGCAATCAACTCCATCGCGTCGACCCTTCGCTCGTACCGAGCCAGTTCTCGTACCTGTCCGATCTGTGCCACGCGGAGCACCGACAGAGGCCGATAAACGCAACAAAAGGGCCACTCGGATGACGGGATCCCCTACGTAAGGCAGGCCGTACTTACCTGGTCAGAGGGCAGGTAAGTACGGCCTGGCTTGCTGGCGGGGGATTCCTTTCGTGCGTACTTTCGGAGGTGTTGAGCGGAGGTGGGGCGAGCAGAACCCGCTGCCGGAGAAGGGGAGAGCTGTGGCCATCATCGAGACCGACGCCGTACTGCACGAGGCGCACCGCGACAACCACACCCACCGGGATGTGAACGGTGGCTGGCTGCGTCCGGCGGTCTTCGGCGCGATGGACGGGCTGGTCTCGAACCTGGCGCTGATGACCGGCGTCGCGGGTGGCTCGGTCTCCCAGCAGACCCTCGTGATCACCGGTCTGGCGGGTCTGGCCGCCGGTGCGTTCTCCATGGCGGCCGGCGAATACACCTCCGTGGCCTCGCAGCGCGAGCTCGTCGAGGCCGAACTCGACGTCGAGCGACGCGAGTTGCGCAAGCACCCGACGGACGAGATGGAAGAACTCGCCGCGCTCTACGAGTCCCGCGGTGTCGAGCCCGGGCTCGCCCGCGAGGTCGCCCGGCAGTTGTCCCGCGACCCCGAGCAGGCCTTGGAGATACACGCCCGCGAGGAGCTGGGCATCGACCCGGGCGACCTGCCGTCGCCGCTCGTCGCAGCCGTCTCGTCGTTCGGTGCCTTCGCGATGGGTGCGCTGCTGCCGGTACTGCCGTATCTGCTCGGTGCGAGCGCGATGTGGCCTGCGGTGCTGCTCGCGCTGGTCGGCCTCTTCGGCTGCGGAGCGGTGGTGGCAAGGGTGACGGCCCGCAGCTGGTGGTTCAGCGGCCTGCGGCAGCTGGTGCTCGGCGGGACGGCCGCCGCGATCACGTACGGCCTGGGCACCCTGTTCGGTGTGGCCGTCGGCGGCTGACCGTGCCCGCGCCGCCCCGCGCAACCCACCTGCAAGCAATCTGCCTGCAATCCGTGTGACGTACGTCTTGGGCTCCGCCCCTGGGCGGAACCACCCCGACGGACGTAAAATGAGTCTCTATACAAGGCTCCACATAAGTAGCCGTTACTCGGCGGTTTCGTTTCCTTTACCACTGGGCATGAGCCGTAGACACCGCAGGCAACGACGCCTGCTCTCTGTGGTCCCCCGGGCGCCGATCCTCCGACTGCGACCCGCTCCACCGCTCCGTGCGGTGTCCGCATGTTGGAACGGACTATCCGCTTCTTGAGAAGCGGCCCATCATGTAACCTGCACGAAATTTCGCAGAGGGCCAACGTCGTCCCTCGGCACTGCATATGCCACGACGACGACGGGAGAGCCAATGCGTTCCGACGCCTGGTCGCCCATGGACGGTCGCCCCGCCCAGCAGGGGATGTACGACCCCCGTAACGAGCACGACGCCTGTGGTGTCGGGTTCGTGGCCACTCTTACCGGTGTGGCCAGCCATGAGCTGGTCGAGCAGGCGCTGACCGTACTGCGCAACCTCGAGCACCGCGGCGCCACCGGATCCGAGCCCGACTCGGGCGACGGCGCCGGGATCCTGCTCCAGGTACCGGACGCCTTCCTCCGCGCAGAGGTCCCCTTCGACCTCCCGGAGGCCGGTGGCTACGCCGTCGGAATCGCCTTCCTGCCCGCGGACGAGTCCACCGAGGCCGTCCAGAAGCTCGAGAAGATCGCCGCCGAGGAGGGCCTGAAGGTTCTCGGCTGGCGTGAGGTCCCGGTCAGTCCCGACCTCCTCGGCAGCGGCGCCCGCGCCACCATGCCCGAGTTCCGTCAGCTCTTCGTCGCGGACGGTGAGAGCGCAGGCATCGCGCTCGACCGCAAGGCCTTCGTGCTGCGCAAGCGCGCCGAGCGTGAGGCCGGGGTGTACTTCCCCTCGCTCTCCGCCCGCACGATCGTCTACAAGGGCATGCTCACCACCGGGCAGCTGGAGCCGTTCTTCCCGGACCTCTCCGACCGCCGTCTCGCCACCACGGTCGCGCTGGTCCACTCGCGCTTCTCCACGAACACGTTCCCGAGCTGGCCGCTCGCCCACCCGTACCGCTTCGTCGCGCACAACGGCGAGATCAACACGGTCAAGGGCAACCGCAACTGGATGAAGGCCCGCGAGTCCCAGCTCGCGTCGAGCCTCTTCGGTACGGAGCAGCTGGACCGGATCTTCCCCGTCTGCACTCCGGACGCCTCCGACTCCGCCTCCTTCGACGAGGTCCTGGAGCTGCTCCACCTCGGCGGCCGCTCGCTGCCGCACTCGGTGCTGATGATGGTCCCCGAGGCGTGGGAGAACCACGACTCGATGGACCCGGCCCGGCGCGCCTTCTACCAGTACCACTCCACGATGATGGAGCCCTGGGACGGCCCGGCCTGCGTCACCTTCACCGACGGCACCCAGGTCGGCGCGGTCCTCGACCGCAACGGTCTGCGCCCCGGTCGTTACTGGGTCACCGACGACGGGCTCGTCGTCCTCTCCTCCGAGGTCGGTGTCCTGGACATCGCCCCCGCGAAGGTCGTCCGCAAGGGCCGGCTCCAGCCCGGCAAGATGTTCCTCGTCGACACCGCCGAGGGCCGCATCATCGAGGACGACGAGATCAAGGCGGGCCTCGCCGCCGAGAAGCCGTACCAGGAGTGGCTGGAGACCGGCGAGATCGAGCTGGAGGATCTCCCCGAGCGCGAGCACATCGTGCACACGCACGCCTCCGTCACCCGCCGTCAGCAGACCTTCGGCTACACCGAGGAAGAGCTCCGCGTCATCCTCGCGCCGATGGCCCGCACCGCCGGCGAGCCGCTCGGCTCCATGGGCACGGACTCGCCGATCGCGGCCCTGTCCCAGCGCCCCCGGCTGCTCTTCGACTACTTCACCCAGCTGTTCGCGCAGGTCACCAACCCGCCGCTGGACGCCATCCGCGAGGAGCTCGTCACCTCGCTGCGCTCCACGCTCGGCCCGCAGGGCAACCTGCTGGAGCCGACCGCCGCGTCGTGCCGCAGTGTCACGCTGCCGTTCCCGGTGATCGACAACGACGAGCTGGCCAAGCTGATACACATCAATGCCGACGGCGACATGCCGGGCATGAAGGCCGCCACGCTCTCCGGTCTCTACCGGGTCAGCGGCAGCGGTGAGGCCCTCGCCGCCCGGATCGAGCAGATCTGTACCGAGGTCGACGCCGCCATAGAGGACGGCGCCCGCCTGATCGTCCTGTCCGACCGGCACTCCGACGCCGAACACGCGCCGATCCCGTCGCTGCTGCTCACCTCGGCCGTCCACCACCACCTCATCCGTACCAAGCAGCGAACCCAGGTGGGTCTGCTGGTCGAGGCCGGGGACGTCCGCGAGGTCCATCACGTCGCGCTGCTGATCGGTTACGGCGCCGCCGCGGTCAACCCGTACCTGGCGATGGAGTCCGTCGAGGACCTGGTCCGGGCCGGCACGTTCATCGAGGACATCGAGCCCGAGCAGGCCATCCGGAACCTGATCTACGCGCTCGGCAAGGGCGTCCTGAAGGTCATGTCCAAGATGGGCATCTCGACCGTCGCCTCCTACCGCGGCGCCCAGGTCTTCGAGGCCGTCGGCCTCGACGAGGCCTTCGTCGCGAAGTATTTCAACGGCACCGCGACCAAGATCGGCGGCGCCGGACTCGACGTCGTCGCCAAGGAGGTCGCCGCCCGGCACGCCAAGGGCTACCCCGCCTCCGGCATCTCCGCCTCGCACCGTGCGCTGGAGATCGGCGGCGAGTACCAGTGGCGCCGCGAGGGCGAGCCGCACCTGTTCGACCCGGAGACGGTCTTCCGCCTCCAGCACGCCACCCGCAACCGCCGGTACGACATCTTCAAGAAGTACACCGACCGGGTGAACGAGCAGTCCGAGCGCCTGATGACGCTCCGCGGGCTGTTCGGCTTCAAGTCGGACCGCGAGGCGATCCCGGTCGACGAGGTCGAGTCCGTCTCCGACATCGTCAAGCGGTTCTCCACCGGCGCCATGTCGTACGGCTCGATCTCCCGCGAGGCGCACGAGACCCTCGCCATCGCCATGAACCAGCTGGGCGGCAAGTCCAACACCGGTGAGGGCGGCGAGGACGCCGACCGGCTCTACGACCCGGCGCGCCGCTCGTCCATCAAGCAGGTCGCCTCCGGCCGCTTCGGTGTGACCAGCGAGTACCTGGTCAACGCGGACGACATCCAGATCAAGATGGCGCAGGGTGCCAAGCCCGGCGAAGGCGGCCAGCTGCCCGGCCACAAGGTCTACCCGTGGGTCGCCAAGACCCGGCACTCCACCCCGGGTGTCGGTCTGATCTCCCCGCCGCCGCACCACGACATCTACTCCATCGAGGACCTGGCTCAGCTGATCCACGACCTCAAGAACGCCAACCCCGCGGCCCGCATCCACGTGAAGCTGGTCTCCGAGGTCGGCGTCGGCACGGTCGCCGCGGGCGTCTCCAAGGCGCACGCGGACGTCGTCCTGATCTCCGGCCACGACGGCGGAACGGGCGCCTCGCCGCTCACCTCGCTGAAGCACGCGGGCGGCCCCTGGGAGCTCGGCCTCGCCGAGACCCAGCAGACCCTGCTGCTCAACGGCCTGCGCGACCGCATCGTGGTGCAGACCGACGGCCAGCTGAAGACCGGCCGTGACGTCGTCATCGCCGCGCTGCTGGGCGCCGAGGAGTTCGGTTTCGCGACCGCGCCGCTCGTCGTCTCGGGCTGCGTCATGATGCGCGTCTGCCACCTCGACACCTGCCCGGTCGGCATCGCCACCCAGAACCCGGTCCTGCGCGACCGGTTCTCCGGCAAGGCCGAGTACGTCGTCAACTTCTTCGAGTTCATCGCCCAGGAAGTCCGCGAGCTCCTCGCCGAGCTCGGCTTCCGTACGATCGAGGAGGCCGTCGGCCACGCCGAGCTGCTGGACACCGACCGTGCGGTCACGCACTGGAAGGCGCAGGGCCTCGACCTGCAGCCCCTGTTCTACGTCCCGGAGCTGCCCGAGGGTGCGGTCCGCCACCAGCAGATCGAGCAGGACCACGGTCTCGCCAAGGCCCTCGACAACGAGCTGATCAAGCTCGCCGCCGACGCCCTGAACGCGGACAGCGCCGAGGACGCCCAGCCGGTCCGGGCCCAGATCGCGATCCGGAACATCAACCGGACCGTCGGCACCATGCTGGGCCACGAGGTGACGAAGAAGTTCGGCGGTGCCGGTCTGCCGCAGGACACCATCGACATCACCTTCACCGGCTCCGCCGGCCAGTCGTTCGGCGCGTTCGTGCCGAGCGGTGTGACGCTGCGCCTGGAGGGCGACGCCAACGACTACGTCGGCAAGGGACTCTCCGGCGGCCGCGTCATCGTCCGCCCGGACCGCGGCGCCGACCACCTCGCCGAGTACTCCACCATCGCGGGCAACACCATCGCCTACGGTGCGACCGGCGGCGAGCTGTTCCTGCGCGGCCGCACCGGTGAGCGGTTCTGCGTCCGCAACTCCGGCGCGACCGTCGTCTCGGAAGGCGTGGGCGACCACGGCTGCGAGTACATGACCGGGGGTCACGCCGTCGTCCTCGGCGAGACCGGACGCAACTTCGCCGCCGGTATGTCGGGCGGTGTCGCGTACGTCGTCGACCTGGACCGCGACAACGTCAACGTCGGCAACCTCGGTGCGATCGAGGAACTCTCCGACACCGACAAGCAGTGGCTGCACGACGTCGTGCGCCGCCACCAGGAGGAGACGGGCTCCACCGTCGCCGAGAAGCTGCTTGCCGAGTGGGACACCGCGGTGGCCCGCTTCAGCAAGATCATCCCGTCCACCTACAAGGCAGTGCTCGCCGCCAAGGACGCCGCTGAGCTCGCCGGTCTCTCCGAGCAGGAGACCACCGAGAAGATGATGGAGGCGGCGACCAATGGCTGACCCCAAGGGCTTCCTGACCACCGGGCGCGAGGCCGCCAAGACCCGTCCCGTGGGCGAGCGCGTCAAGGACTGGAACGAGGTCTACGTTCCGGGCTCGCTGCTCCCGATCATCAGCAAGCAGGCCGGCCGCTGCATGGACTGCGGCATCCCGTTCTGCCACAACGGCTGTCCGCTGGGGAACCTCATCCCCGAGTGGAACGACTACGCCTACCGCGAGGACTGGACGGCCGCGTCCGAGCGCCTGCACGCGACGAACAACTTCCCGGAGTTCACGGGCCGCCTGTGCCCCGCTCCGTGCGAGTCGGCGTGCGTGCTCGGCATCAACCAGCCGGCCGTCACCATCAAGAACGTCGAAGTCTCGATCATCGACAAGGCATGGGACAGCGGCGACGTCACCCCGCAGCCGCCGGAGCGCCTGTCCGGCAAGACCGTCGCGGTCATCGGCTCGGGCCCGGCGGGTCTCGCCGCCGCCCAGCAGCTGACCCGGGCTGGTCACACGGTCGCCGTCTACGAGCGTGCGGACCGCATCGGAGGCCTTCTCCGGTACGGCATCCCCGAGTTCAAGATGGAGAAGTCGCACATCAACCGCCGCATCGAGCAGATGCGCGCGGAAGGCACCAAGTTCCGTACGGAGGTGGAGATCGGCAAGGACCTCGATGCCGCCAAGCTCCGCCGCCGGTACGACGCGGTCGTCATCGCCGCCGGTGCCACCGTCTCCCGCGACCTGCCCGTCCCGGGCCGTGAGCTGAACGGCGTGCACTTCGCGATGGAGTACCTGCCGCTCGCCAACAAGGTGCAGGAGGGCGACCTGACGGTCTCTCCGATCTCCGCCGAGGGCAAGCACGTCGTCGTCATCGGCGGCGGCGACACCGGCGCCGACTGCGTGGGTACCGCCCACCGGCAGGGCGCGGCCTCCGTCACCCAGCTGGAGATCATGTCGAAGCCGGGCGAGGAGCGGAACGCCAACCAGCCCTGGCCGACCTTCCCGATGCTGTACAAGGTCACCTCGGCGCACGAGGAGGGCGGCGAGCGGGTCTACTCCGTCTCCACCACCCACTTCGAGGGCGACGAGAACGGCAACGTCCAGGCGCTGCACCTCGTCGAGGTGGAGTTCAAGGACGGCAAGCTGGAGCAGAAGCCCGGCACCGAGCGGCGGATCCCGGCGCAGCTGGTCACGCTCGCCATGGGCTTCACCGGTACCGACCAGTCCAACGGCCTCGTCCAGCAGTTCGGTGTGAAGCTCGACGAGCGCGGTAATGTCGCGCGCGACGCGGACTACGCCACCGACGTCGAAGGTGTCTTCGTCGCCGGTGACGCGGGCCGCGGCCAGTCCCTCATCGTGTGGGCCATCGCCGAGGGCCGCTCCGCGGCGCGCGGTGTGGACCGCTTCCTGACCGGGGCCAGCGCACTGCCGGCCCCGATCCGCCCGACGGACCGTTCCCTCACGGTCTGAGCACCACCAGCAGCACAACCAACAGACGTCCCGTACAACGGCGTACGGAACTGAACGCGGCGCCTGCCCGTCCCCGACCGGACGATTCGGCAGGCGCCGTGGCGCGTCCGGGGACGTCTCGTACCCGCCGGCCGGACGGCTCAGGCCACCGCCCCACCGGTCAGCTGTGATGTCTTGAGCGCCACCAGGGCGACCAGCAGCACGAACAGCACCGCACACCCGGCGATCTGCACGGCGGTACGGCGCTTCGCCGGAGCGTAGGCGAGCACGGCCATGACGATGCCGCCCGTGAGAAGGCCGCCCAGATGCCCCTGCCACGAGGTGAACCCTGCGGAGATCAGCATCCAGATCAGGAACCCGGCCAGGAACCGGTTGACCGCCTGCATGTCCCTTCCGAGCCGCCGGTTGATGACGTAGAAAGCCGCCGCGAGCCCGAAGATCGCCCCCGATGCGCCCACCGCGGTGTCGCCCGGCGCGATCAGATACACCAGCACCGAACCGCCCAGCGCGGAAAGCAGATACAGCGCGAGATAACGCCCCCGGCCGAGCTGCTCCTCGACGACCCGGCCCAGATTCCACAGCCCGTACATGTTGAAGAGGATGTGCAGCACCCCGAACGGCATGGAACCGAACGACGAGCCGCCCGGCGGAAGGTGAAGGAAGGCTCCGGTCAGCAGCCGGTACCACTCGCCGTCCACCACACCGACCGCGTCGAACCCGGGGATGTTCCCGCTCTCGTACACGTACTGACTGCCGTCCGAACCGTTCAGGCCCGCGCCGAGCATCCCGAACCTGTCGACGATGTCCGGACGGATCAGCTCGCCCAGATACGCCAGTACGTTCAGGCCTATCAGTACGTACGTCACGACGGGCACCGCCGTCCTCGACACCGCGCCGCCGAAAACCGTGCGCGCCTGCCGGACCGAGCGCTGCCCCTCCTTCACACACTCCACGCAGTGGTGGCCGACAGCGGCCTCACGCATGCAGTCGGGGCAGATGTAGCGGTCGCAGCGGGTACAGCGCACATACGTCTCGTACGACGGATGGCGATAGCACGTGGTGACGGCGGCCTCCATGGCCGGCTCCTTCACTGGTGGGCGGTCACAAGGGCCGGTGGGGCGGCGGCGATCAAGATAGCGAACACCGCGAAGGGCGCCGCAGCCGGGTACGAGCGGACAAGGGCAGGTCGGCCAGGGTGACGTAACCTCTTGACCCCCGTACCAGGAACGGAGTCCCGGATGGCAGCCATCAGCCTGCGCAAGGTCGAGGAGACGGCGCCCGCGCTGGTCAGCCTCTACAAGAGCGCGGGGGTCTCGCTGCAGAAGCACGGGCTGAGCGGGGAGCGCGCGGCGGTCTATCTCGTCCTCGACTACTCCGGCTCCATGAAGGAGTACTACAAGGACGGCAGCGTCCAGGCGCTCGCCGACCGGGTGCTCGGTCTGTCGGCCCACTTCGACGACGACGGCCGTGTGCCTGTCGTCTTCTTCTCCACGGACATCGACGCGGTCACCGAGATAGCCCTGGACAACCACCGCGGGCGCGTCGACGAGATCGTGGCAGGCCTCGGCCACATGGGGAAGACGAGCTATCACCTGGCCATGGACGCGGTCATCGACCATTACATCGACAGTGGCTCGACCGCGCCCGCACTCGTCGTCTTCCAGACCGACGGCGGTCCGATCAACAAGATGGCGGCCGAGCGCTATCTCTGCAAGGCGGCGAAACTGCCGATGTTCTGGCAGTTCATCGGCTTCGGCAACAAGCGCAGTTCGCAGTTCAACTTCCTGCACAAGCTCGACGAACTGGCCGTTCCCGCACAGCGTCCCGTCGACAACGCAGGCTTCTTCCACGCCGGACTCGACCCGCGGCAGGTCCCGGACGCCGATCTGTACGACCGGCTCGTCGCCGAATTCCCGCACTGGCTGGCCGCGGCCCGAGCGCAGAGGATCGTCAAGTGACGCCACGAGTGCTGAGGGCGGCCGACCGTACGGCCGTGCCCTGGAAGAACGGTGGGGGAGTCACCCGGGAGATCGCCGCGTCCCCCGAGGGCGCACCGCTGGACGACTTCGACTGGCGCGTCAGTCTCGCCGATGTGTCCGCGGACGGGCCGTTCTCCTCGTTCCCGGGAGTCGACCGCACGCTGACCGTGGTCGAGGGCGCCGGAATGGATCTGATGGTGGGCGGCGAACACCACATCGTCGACGAGCAGTACTGGCCGCACGACTTCCCCGGAGACCTGGAGACGGTCGGCCGGCTGCTCGGCGGCCCGGTCGTGAACCTCAATGTGATGTACCGCAGAGAACGTACGACGGCGGAGGTGGCGGTAGTACGCGGCACCGTCCGGCTGCAGGCGCCGCAGAGCGGTGCGGTCCTGGCCGTCGCGCTGGAGGACGGTGCGGTGCTCGAAGGCCAGGACATCGAACTCGACCGCTACGACGCACTGGTGGCCGACAGCGCGTCGCCCGGAGTGCTCCGGACCCTGGGCTGGGCGCTCCTGGTCACGCTGTCCGCCAGGTGAGCCGCGGTCACGCGCCGGGAACCCGGTAGCGGTGCGCCTGCGACATCTTCGGCGGTCCGGACGTCATGGGCAGGCCCAGCTTCTCGGCGACCGGCAGCATCACGCTGCCGAACTTCTCCGCGGCCTCCGAGGACTCCCACAGGTCGAAGAGCTCCACGCCCGAATCGGTCACTGTGCAGACCTGCGACAGGCATCCGGCGAAGGGGTCTCCGGGCAGTGCCTGAAGTTCCCTCTGGAGAGCGTCGTACTGGTCGGCCGTGACGCCCGACAGAGTGGCATGCACCAAGATCGCCATCGTCAATCCCCTCGGGTTCACGGGATCAGTCCCTCCCCGCCGCCACGCTGACGGCCAGGTGCCTCGTACAGCAGAACACGATCGACCCAGGACGGCATCCGATCGGGTGGCCACCGGAAAACCGGACAGAAGATGTCGGGATTCGAGGGTTCGATGGAGTCATGACATCGACTTCCTGGGCAGCGTTCCAGTCGGCGGAGCCGGACTTCGCCGAGACCGTTCAGGCCCGCTTCGGGCTGTACAAGCACCACGTCCTGGCCACCCTGCGCAAGGACGGCTCGCCGCGTGTGACCGGACTGGAGGTGGACTTCCGCTTCGGTGAGCTGTGGCTCGGCATGATGCCGAACTCGCGCAAGGCACTGGACCTGCGGCGCGATCCGCGGTTCGCGGTGCAGGCCAACCCGGGACCGGACGACACGATGGCCGACGCCGACGTCCGGATCTCCGGCCGCGCGGTGGAGGAGACCGACCCCGACGTCCTGGCCCGCTTCGTCGAGGAGGCAAAGCCGCCGGAGCCGTTCCACCTGTTCCGCACGGAACTGACGGAGGTGGTCCGCACGGGGTTGAAAGGCGAGGAACTCGTCGTCCAGACCTGGCGCCCGGGCACTCCACTGCGCACGCTCCAACGGGGCAATGACGACAGCACCCCGCGCGAGGCAACCTGAATCGACCGGGCGGGGGGCGGGGCCGGGCCGGGCGGGGTCGCCGGCCCGGGCCATGTCACGTCCGCCGAGCGGGAAACCGAGCCCGTCGAGGAGGTCCCGAGCGCTTCGGACTGCGGGCCATGGGGGGAGATCACGGGCGAAGCGGCCACCGGGCGCCCCCGGTCACCAGCCGCTCCCGGCAATCCCCCCGCGCCCCCCAGGCATCCCGCAACGGTCCCGCCTTCCGCACCCACACCGAGAGATCCAGCTCCTCCGTATACCCCACCGCCCCATGCAGCTGCAGCGCCGCCCGCGCCGCCGCGTATGCCGCTTCGCCCGCCACGACCTTCGCCGCCGCCACATCGGCTCCCGCGCACGGCGCCCCTTCGGCGAGCGCCGCCGCAGCCGCGTACAGCAGCGGCCGGGCGAACTCCAGGCCGATCAGCGTGTCCGCCAGCCGATGCTTGACCGCCTGGAACGATCCGATCGCCACCCCGAACTGGGTGCGCTGCTTCACGTACGCGACCGTGGCCCGCAGCAGCGCCTCGCCCGTCCCGAGTGCCTGCGCCGCCGTGGCGAAAGCCGCCCAGTCCGCGGCCGCACCGGCCGCCTCCACCACCCGCGGTCCCGAGGCGAGCACCTGTCCGCCGGGCTCGACCCGGAACAGCCGCCGCGCCGGATCGGACGAAGCGCGGAGCGGGCCATGTCCGGACGCGAGCCGCAGCTCGTCCCCCGACACCGCGAACACCGCGTCCACCGCGTCCGCGTCCAGCGCGAACGCCCCGTCGTCGAGCAGGAGCGTCGCCGACACCGCCCCCGACGCCATCCGGGGCAGCCACTCCTTCGCCACCGGACCCCCCACCCCGCTCAGCAGCACCCCCGCCGCCACCGTCTCCACCACCGGTCCCGGCACCGCGTGCCGCCCGAGCTCCAGGAAAGCCACCGCGAGTTCCACCGGAAGCGGTCCGAGACCCTCGTACGCCTCCGGTATAGCGAGCGCGAACACCCCCGCCTCCGCGAGCCGCGCCCACAGGGCCCGCCCCGGTCCGTGGTCCCCGGCGCCCCACGCCCGGACGGCCGCGGGCGTCTGTGCGGACGACAGCATCGAGTCCAGCGAGCGGGCGAAATCCTGCTGCCCGTCGTCGAGGAGGAATCGCATCAGCGCCGTCCCTTCGGCAGGCCGAGCAGCCGCTCGGCGATGATGTCCCGCTGGATCTCGTTCGTGCCGGCGTAGATCGGGCCCGCGAGGGAGAAGACGTATCCCTGCGCCCACTCGCCCTCCGCGAGTTCGCCGTCAGGGCCGAGCAGATCGAGCGCCGTCTCGTGCAGCGCGATGTCGTACTCCGACCAGAACACCTTGTTCAGACTCGACTCGGCGCCGGTGCCCCCCGCTTTCGGCTCCGTCCGAGCGGGGGGACCCGCTTCACCCGCCGCGAAGCGCGACGCATGGGCGTAGGTGAACAGCTGGTACGCACGCGCCCCGATCACCGCGTCCGCGACCCGGTCCCGCATCGCCGTGTCCGACGGGTCACCGTGGGTACGCCACAGCTCGGCCAGCCGGTCCGCGGCGGCCAGGAAGCGGCCGGGGGAGCGCAGCGTCAGCCCGCGCTCGTCACCCGTGGCCGACATGGCGATGCGCCAGCCCTGGCCCGGCTCGCCGATGATGTCCTCGTCCGGTACGAACACCTCGTCCAGGAAGAGTTCGGCGAAGGCCGGCTTGCCGTCGAGCCTTCCGATCGGCCGGACAAGGACCCCTGGCGCCGACAGGTCGAACATCAGATAGGTCAGCCCGTGGTGCGGCTTCGCGGCCTCGGGGTCCGTACGGAAGATCCCGAACGCCCGGTCCGCGAACGCGGCCCGTGAGGACCAGGTCTTCTGCCCCGACAGCAGCCAGCCGCCGTCGGTGCGCACCGCGCGCGACCGCAGCGAGGCCAGGTCCGAGCCCGACTCCGGCTCGGACCAGGCCTGCGCCCAGATCACCTCACCACTGGCCATCGGCGGCAGGACCCGGGCCCGCTGTTCGTCCGTCGCGTGGTCGAAGAGTGTCGGGGCGAGCAGGTTGATGCCGTTCTGCGAGACCCGGCCGGGGCCGCCCGCCGCGTAGTACTCCTCCTCGAAGATCAGCCACTTGAAGATGTCGGCGCCCCGGCCGCCGTACGCGGCCGGCCAGGAGACGACCGACCAGCGGTCCGCGTACAGCCGCGCCTCCCATTCCCGGTGCGCGGCGAACCCTTCCGCGGTCTCCAGGGAGGGCAGCGGTTCGGTGGGCACATGGGCCCGGAGCCACTGCCGGGCCTCGGCCCGGAACGCGTCCTGATCGGGGGTGAAGGTCAGATCCATCGGACGCTCGCCCTCTCTGTCGTCATCGGGCCCATTCTTCCCTAACAAGTGTTTGGTAGGTTAACGTACGGGCATGAGGCCGTCGAGGAGCCGGGCACCCGAGGAGGCAGGGGCGTGAGCGCACCGCAGTACATACCGGGACACCAGCTGCTGACCGGCCGCACCGCCGTCATCACCGCGGCCGCCGGCGCCGGGATCGGCGGCGCCACCGCCCGCAAATTCCTGGAGGAAGGCGCCCGCATCGTCATCGGCGACGCCCACGCCCGCCGGCTCAAGGAGACCGAGCAGGCGCTCGCCGAGGAGTTCGGCGCCGCGAACGTCACCTCACTGCCCTGCGACGTCACCGACGAGACCCAGGTCCAGGCCCTCTTCGCGCACGCCGAACAGGCCCACGGCAGCCTCGACATCGTCGTCAACAACGCCGGACTCGGTGGAACCGCCGAGCTCATCGAGATGACCGACGCACAGTGGTCCAAGGTCCTCGACGTCACCCTGACCGGCACCTTCCGCTGCACCCGCGCCGCCCTGCGCTCCCTCAGGTCTGCGGGCCGCGGCGGCGTCGTCGTCAACAACGCCTCGGTCGTCGGCTGGCGTGCCCAAGCCGGCCAGGCCCACTACGCGGCCGCGAAGGCAGGCGTCATGGCGCTCACCCGGTGCGCCGCCGTCGAGGCCGCCGCGTATGGCGTGCGGGTCAACGCCGTCGCCCCCAGCCTCGCCATGCACCCCCACCTGGTGAAGGTCACCTCCGCCGAACTCCTCGACGAACTGACCCGCAAGGAGGCTTTCGGCCGGTATGCCGAACCCTGGGAGGTCGCCAATGTCATCGTCTTCCTGGCCAGCGGCTACTCCTCGTACATGACGGGCGAAGTGGTTTCCGTCAGCAGCCGACATGCCTGACCGGGCACCCGCCGGGGCGTCCGCACGAGGCAGCGCACGGGCGGAGAATGGCCGGGTGCCTACCAAGAAGAAGCCCCAGGTGACCCCCTCGCCCGAGCGGCGCCGCGAACTGCTCGACACCGCCGCCGAGGTCTTCGCCGCGCAGGGATACAACGCCACCACCGTCCGCAGGATCGCGGACGAGGCGGGCATGCTCGCGGGCAGCCTCTACTACCACTTCGATTCCAAGGAATCGATGATCGACGAGATCCTCTCGACCTTCCTCACCGAACTCTGGGCGGGGTACGACGCGGTGCTCGCCGCCGACCTCGGCCCCCGCGAGACGATCGAGGCCCTCGTCACCGAGTCCTTCCGGGAGATCGACCGGCACCGCGCAGCCGTCGCCATCTACCAGAAGGAGTCCAAGCACCTCGCCACCCAGCCGCGCTTCGCCTATCTCGTCGACTCCCAGCAGAAGTTCGAGAAGGCCTGGCTCGGCACGCTGGAACGCGGCGTCGCCGCCGAGGTCTTCCGTGCCGACCTCGACATCCGGCTCACGTACCGGTTCGTCCGCGACACCGTCTGGGTCGCGGCCTCCTGGTACCGGCCGGGCGGACAGCACAGCCCCGAGGAGATCGCCCGCCAGTACCTCTCGATGGTCCTGGACGGCATCGCCCTCGACACCTGACCCCACCCGAGCTCACCGAGGAGCGGCAGCCATGGCCGAGGCCTACATAGTCGAAGCGGTACGCACCCCCGTCGGCCGCCGCAAGGGTGGCCTCGGGACCGTCCACCCCGCCGACCTCGGCGCCCATGTCCTGCGGGCCCTCGTCGAGCGCACCGGCATCGACCCGGCGGCCGTCGAGGACGTCGTCTTCGGCTGCCTCGACACCGTCGGCCCGCAGGCCGGCGACATCGCCCGGACCTGCTGGCTGGCCGCCGGACTGCCCGAAGAGGTCCCCGGCGTCACCATCGACCGTCAGTGCGGCTCCTCGCAGCAGGCCGTCCACTTCGCCGCCCAGGGCGTCCTCTCCGGCACCCAGGACCTGGTCGTCGCGGGCGGCACCCAGAACATGACGCAGATCCCGATCGCTTTCGCCTCCCGTAGGGCCGCCGAACCCCTCGGCCTCACCGAAGGCCCGTACGCGGGCAGCGAGGGCTGGCGCGCCCGGTACGGGGACCAGCCGGTCAACCAGTTCCACGGCGCCCAGCTGATCGCCGAGAAGTGGGCCATCAGCCGCCGCGACATGGAGGAGTTCGCGCTCCGCTCCCACCGGCGGGCGATCCGCGCGGTCGACGAGGGCCGCTTCGCGCGCGAGACCGTCGCGTACGCGGACGTCACCGTCGACGAGGGCCCGCGCCGCGACACCACCCTGGAGAAGATGGCCGCACTCCCGCCGGTCCTGGACGGCGGCACGATCACCGCGGCCTGCTCCTCCCAGGTCTCCGACGGGGCCGCCGCGATGCTCATCGCCTCCGAACGCGCCGTCGTCGAACACGGCCTCACCCCGCGCGCCCGTATCCACCACCTCTCGGTGCGCGGTGAGGACCCGATCCGGATGCTGTCGGCGCCCATCCCGGCCACCGCGTACGCGCTGAAGAAGGCCGGCATGACCATCGACGACATCGACCTGGTCGAGATCAACGAGGCGTTCGCGCCGGTGGTGCTGGCCTGGCTGAAGGAGACCGGCGCCGACCCGGACAAGGTCAACGTCAACGGCGGGGCGATCGCGCTCGGTCACCCACTCGGCGCCACCGGCACCCGACTGATGACGACGCTGCTGCACGAGCTGGAGCGCACGGGCGGCCGCTACGGCCTGCAGACCATGTGCGAGGGCGGCGGACAGGCGAACGTGACGATCATCGAAAGGCTCTGAGCCGGGCGTGCCAAGGCTCCCGGGCGACCGCGCCGCGCGGCGGTGGGGCGGATCACACCGCGGATCTGCAGAACGTGCTACGGTTGCCGAGTTGCAGTTTTGGTACCCATGAACTTTATGTGCGCCTGACGGGAATGCTTCCTCAGGCGCATTATTGTTTTCCGGCTTTCTCCGGATGGGGCTCAATGCGGCGACTTGGAATTCGTAAAGTGCGGATTTCCGGCACTGCACCTCTTTAGGAGAATGACATGGCTACTGGAACCGTGAAGTGGTTCAACTCGGAAAAGGGCTTCGGCTTCATCGAGCAGGACGGCGGCGGCGCCGACGTCTTCGCCCACTACTCCAACATCGCCACCTCGGGCTTCCGTGAGCTCCAGGAGGGCCAGAAGGTCTCCTTCGACGTCACGCAGGGCCAGAAGGGCCCGCAGGCGGAGAACATCGTCCCGGCCTAATTGCCGCGACGCGTACCTCGCAGCCGGGGCCCGCACCGTGAAGGTGCGGGTCCCGGCTTGTGCTGTCCCGGGGGTGCGCCGAAAGTCCCGGACAGTCCCCAGTAGTTCCCAGGAATCCCCAGGAGGGCAATTCCGTATGACCCGCTCCGAACGCCAGGACCGACCCGCCCGCACTCGCCCGTCGAGGGGGCGCGGCACGGCCCCGGCACAGGCAACCGCCAAGGGTTCCGGCAAGGGATCCGGCAAGGCGTCGCCCCGTCGCAGGGCCACGCCGCCGCAGGGCGAATTCGCCCTGCCCGAATCCATGACCCCCGCACTGCCCGCCGTCGAGGCGTTCGCCGAGCTGGACATGCCCGCCGCCCTGCTGAAGACCCTTGCCGCGCAGGGCGTCACCGACCCGTTCCCGATCCAGGGCGCCACCCTGCCGAACTCGCTCGCAGGCCGGGACATCCTCGGCCGCGGCCGCACCGGCTCCGGCAAGACCCTGGCTTTCGGTCTCGCGCTCCTCGCCCGTACCGCCGGCCGGCGCTCCGAGCCGCGCGCCCCGCTGGCGCTCGTCCTCGTCCCGACCCGCGAGCTCGCCCAGCAGGTCACCGACGCGCTGACGCCGTACGCGACGTCCGTGAACCTGCGCCTCGCCACCGTCGTCGGCGGCATGTCGATCACCAAGCAGTCAGGCACGCTGCGACGCGGCGCCGAGGTGCTCGTCGCCACGCCCGGCCGGCTGAAGGACCTCATCGAGCGCGGCGACTGCCGGCTCGACCAGGTCTCCATCACCGTCCTCGACGAGGCCGACCAGATGGCCGACATGGGCTTCATGCCGCAGGTCGTCGCGCTGCTCAAGCAGGTCGAGCCGGACGGTCAGCGGATGCTGTTCTCCGCGACCCTGGACAAGAACATCGACCGGCTGGTCAAGATGTTCCTGACCGACCCGGTCGTGCACTCGGTCGACCCGTCCGCCGGCGCCGTCACCACCATGGAGCACCACGTGCTCCATGTGGCCGACGAGACGGACAAGAAGGCCGTCGCCACCAGGATCGCCGCCCGCGAGGGCCGGGTGATCATGTTCGTGGACACCAAGCGGGCTGCCGACCGCTTCGCCAAGCGGCTGCTGGCCAGCGGTGTACGGGCTGCCGCCCTGCACGGCGGACGGTCCCAGCCGCAACGCAACCGGACGCTCGACCAGTTCAAGAACGGCCAGGTCACCGCGCTCGTGGCGACCAACGTCGCGGCCCGTGGCATCCACGTCGACGACCTCGACCTGGTCGTGAACGTGGACCCGCCGACGGACCACAAGGACTACCTCCACCGCGGTGGGCGCACGGCGCGCGCCGGGGAGTCCGGCAGCGTCGTGACGCTGGTGCTGCCGGAGGAGAAGCGGGAGATGACCCGGCTGATGGCCGACGCGGGCATCGCGCCGCGGACCACCCGGATCAAGTCCAGCGACGAGGAACTCACCCGGATCACCGGGGCCCGTGAGCCGTCCGGCATCGCGATCGTGGTCGAGGTCCCCCAGCCGACGCAGCCGAAGCCGCGCACGCGGTCGGGCGGTGCGGGTGGCGGTGCCGGCGGTACGTTCCGCGCGGGCAGCCGGGGCCGTGGCCGTCGCGGCGGAGCCGGTGCCGGCACCGGCTCCGGGTCCGCTCAGGGCGGCGGCGAGATGCGCTCGGGCGGTGCGGCTCGGGCCGGCGGAGCGGTTCGGGCCGGCGGTTCGGGCCGTGGTAACGGTTCGGGCGCGGGTGCGGGGCGTGCGGGTGGCTCCGGGCGAAGCAACGGCAGCGCGGCCGCGCGAGGCCGCAGGGCGGCGTAGCAGCGTACGCGGTGCGGTGACAGGTCGACGACCGGGTCACCGCACCGGGGCGCTGCCCCGGACGCCGCTCTCAATCGCCGGACAGGCTTGACGTATCCGCCTGTCCGGCGATCGAGGCCAATGCCTCCAAGGTCCGCCGGGCCTCCTTCATCAACCGGCCCACCAGCTCCTCGCAGCTCGGCAGGTCCTCGATGACGCCCGCCACCTGGCCCGACGCCATCACCCCCAGGTCCGTCCGGCCGTCGATCATGGATGCCTTCAGCAGCATCGGGGTGTTGGCCGCCAGCAGCACCTGGCTCCAGGACAGGTCCTTGCCGTGCCTCATCGCGAGGCCGTCGCGCACCATCCGGGACCAGCTCAGCCCCGAGATCCGCTTGAAGCCCGCCGCCCGGCGCACTGCCTGGACCAGGGCCCTGGTGCGGCCCGCGTGCTCCAGCGCGGCGACCATCTCCGTACGCAGCATCCGGTGCGGCAGCCCGTCCACCGCCGTGGTGACCGTGACGTCCCTGACACCCGCCGCCAGATAGCGGGCCTTCACCGCGTCCGGGACCGTCGAGTCCGATGTCAGCAGGAACCGCGTGCCCATCGCGATGCCCGCCGCCCCGTACGCCAGCGCCGCGACGAGCCCGCGGCCGTCGTGGAAGCCGCCCGCCGCGATCACCGGGATGTCCACCGCGTCCACCACCTGCGGCAGCAGCACCGTCGTCGCCACCTCGCCCGTGTGCCCGCCGCCCTCGCCGCCCTGCACGATCACCGCGTCCGCGCCCCACGCCGCGACCTTCTCGGCATGACGCCGCGCGCCGACCGAAGGAACCACGACCACCCCCGCGTCCTTCAGCTCGGCGATCAGCTCCTTCGACGGGGCCAGCGCGAACGACGCGACCTTCACACCCTCGTCGACGACGATCCGTACGCGCTCGCGCGCATCACCGGCGTCGGCGCGCAGATTGACCCCGAACGGCGCCTGCGTACGGGACTTGACCTCCCGTACCGCCGCGCGCAGCTGCTCCACGGTCATCGTCGCGGAAGCCAGAATGCCCAGCGCACCGGCCTCGGCGGTGGCGGAGACCAGCCGGGGCCCGGCGACCCAGCCCATGCCGGTCTGCACGATCGGGTACCGGACGCCGACCAGCTCGGTGAGGGGCGTGCGCATCGGATCCATCAGGCCCTGACCTCGCGGTCACGGGCGCCCTCCGGGTCGATGACCTCGCGGATCAGCCGGAGCTCCTCGGGGGTCGGCTCGCGGGTGCAGGGCACGTCGTC
Source organism: Streptomyces sp. NBC_01717 (assembly GCF_036248255.1). Classification (NCBI taxonomy): domain Bacteria; kingdom Bacillati; phylum Actinomycetota; class Actinomycetes; order Kitasatosporales; family Streptomycetaceae; genus Streptomyces; species Streptomyces sp. NBC_01717. Next base: position 6,865,322 of record NZ_CP109178.1, read on the forward strand.
CGCGATCGTCAGCGTGAAGCCGGTGGCCTCGCGGACCTGGTCGGCGGTGACACCCGGGTGCAGCGAGGCGAGGCGCATCGAGCGGTCCGCGGTCGCGAAGTCGAGGACGCCGAGGTCGGTGACGACACACGGGATGCGGTGGTAGCGGGTCGCCGACGGGCCGGCGGCCGCCGCGCTGTCGTAGCCGACCCCGCTGATCATGTCGACGCGTTCGACGAACACCCGGGGGGAATGCTTGGGGATCCAGTAACTGACCGGGTTGTTCAGGGTGTTGACCGGGGCGCCGCGTACGCCGAGCAGCTGGCGGGCGGGCTGTTCCCAGTCGCCGATGCAGGAGATGTTCTGGTTGCCGAACCGGTCGATCTGGCCGGCGCCCATCATCACGTGGCGCCTGCCGCCGGTGACCATGGCGAGGTGCAGGCGGTACGGCAGCCAGCCCTCGGGTGTGCCGTCGAGGCCGACGATCATCGCCTCGCCGTCGGTCAGCAGCAGATCGGGCGAGAAGGTGCGCTTGGCGAGGCGGGCGCCGACGGACGGGATCAGGCCCATCGGGCTGGCGAGTACCTCGCCGTTGTCGCGCCAGGCGTCGGCGCAGGCGATCACGCAGTACTCGGCACGGGTGGCGGTCCGGGTGGCCGGGGGCGGCGTGGTCTCAGAGGTCGTCATTTCTGCTCCTCGTGCCAGGTCCGGACGGCCGACCGGTAGCTCTTCTCGCTGCCGTCGGCGGGCAGGAAGCGGGCGGTGAACGCCGCCCAGGCGGCCGGGTCGGCGGCCGCGGTGGCGTACGCCTTCTGGAACGCCTCGTCGCGCGGGTAGTCGGGGACGCAGGAGGTGAAGTGCGCGCCGTTCGGGGTCTCGACGACGCCGGTGACCGAGTGCCGTTTGACGAGCAGGGTCTGCGGGGCGGCCCGCGCGGTCAGTTCGGCCGTCTCGACGAGCCGTTCGCAGGAGACGTACGCGGTATCGGCCGCCTCGCAGAACAGGTCGTCGAAGTACGGGTCGGGCCCGAGGTACTGGCCGTTGCCGGACCGGTCGGCGCGGTTCAGGTGGACCAGCGCCGCGTCCATCCGCAGGGCCGGCATCGCGACGAACTCCTCGCCGTCCGCGTACGGCGAACGCACCGTCCGCAGACCGGGGTTGACCCGCATGACGTCCGATCCGATGCCGGCCCGGACGGGCAGGAACGGCAGCCGGTTCGCAGCGGCGTGCAGCCCCCACATGAACATCGCCTCGTCCACCTCGGTCAGTTCGAGGCCGCCGCGCTGGCGGGCCGCTCTGAAGTGCGGTTCGAGCGGGATCGAGTCGAGAGTGGCGAAGGCCGCGACCAGTTTGCGGATCCGGCCGGCGGCGGCGAGCAGTCCGACGTCGGGGCCGCCGTACGAGACCACGGTGAGATCGGTGATCCGGGACCGGAGCAGCGCACGCACCAGCGCCATCGGCTTGCGGCGCGAGCCCCAGCCGCCGATGCCGATCGTCATGCCGCTGCTGAGCCGGGAGACGACCTCGTCGGCCGTCATGGTCTTGTCGGTCACCGTCATGCCTCCTTGCCGAAGGTGTTACGGACGCGGTCGGCGGCTCCGCTGAGGTCGGCCTCGAAGGTGAAGCCCTGCTCGAAGCGGTAGCTGCGGCGGACGTCCACCGGGTCGATGCCGTTGATGGCGGCCTTGGCGAGCCGGATCAGATACCCGTCCTTCCGGGCGATCTCGCCCGCCAGCTCCAGGGCGGCGTCCTGGAGTTCGGCGCGTGGGACGACCTTCCAGACCGAACCGTGGGCGTGCAGCTCGGCGGCCGTTGCGGTGCGCGAGGTGTAGTACAGCGTGCGCATCAGATGCTGCGGGACGAGCCGGGCGAGATGCGTCGCGGCGCCGAGTGCGCCCCGGTCCAGCTCGGGCAGGCCGAACGTGGCGTCGTCGCTCGCCACGATCGCGTCGGCGTTGCCGGCCAGGCCGATGCCGCCGCCGAGGCAGAAGCCGTGCACTGCGGCGACGACCGGCACCTCGCACTCGTACACCGCGGCGAACGCCTCGAAGCAGCCGCGGTTGGCGCCGATCAGGGTTTCGTGCCCGGAGTCGCGCTGCATCTCCTTGATGTCGACGCCCGCGTTGAACCCGCGCCCGGCGGCGGTCAGGACGACACAGCGGACCTCGGGGTCGCGGCCCGCCGCGCGGAGTGCGTCCGCGAGGTCGTACCAGCCCTGTACGGGCAGGGCGTTGACGGGTGGGTGGTCGACGGTGACGACGGATACGCCCTTGACGGGGCTTGCGGTGGAGACACCCATGAGCGGATCAGCTACCTTTCCACCAAACATTTGTTAGGTGTGGAAGGTAGCAGCCTGCCCCCGCATCGCCAACAAGGAGATGTGAGATGACCGCAAGCAGCGACGGACACGGCACGGGGCTCTGCGCGGGCCGCGTGGTGATCGTGACGGGGGCCGGGCGTGGGCTCGGCCGGGCCCACGCCCTCGCGTTCGCCGCCGAGGGGGCGAAGGTCGTGGTCAACGACCTGGGTGTCGGACTCGACGGGGCCGGCGGGTCGTCCCCGGGACCGGCCCGGCAGGTGGTCGACGAGATCGAGGCGGCGGGCGGCGAGGCGGTGGCCCACGACGGCGACATCGCGACCGGGGCGGGCGCGGCCTCGCTGATCGGGGTCGCGCTGGACACCTACGGGCGGCTGGACACGCTGGTCAACAACGCGGGCTTCCTGCGCGACCGGATGCTCGTCAACCTGGACGAGGACGACTGGGACGCGGTGCTGCGCGTCCACCTCAAGGGCCACTTCCTCACGCTGAAGCACGCGGCGGCGCACTGGCGCGCCGAGACCAAGGCGGGCCGCACCACCGTCGCCCGGGTGATCAACACCAGCTCGGGTGCGGGGCTGCTCGGCAGCGTCGGCCAGGGCAACTACTCCGCCGCGAAAGCCGGGATCGTCGGCCTGACACTGGTCGCCGCGGCGGAGCTGGGCCGGTACGGGGTCCAGGTCAACGCGATCGCCCCGGCGGCCCGCACCCGGATGACCGAGCAGACCTTCGCGGAGACGATGGCGGCACCGGGGGAGGGGACGGGGGCGTTCGACGCGATGGCGCCCGAGAACGTGTCACCGCTGGTGGTGTGGCTGGGCTCGGCCGCGAGTGACGGGGTGACCGGACGGGTCTTCGAGGCGGAGGCGGGTCGGATCACGGTGATGGAGGGCTGGCACCCGGGACCTTCCGTGGACCGGGGCGCCCGGTGGACGCCGGCGGAGGCGGGGGAGGCCGCACGGAAACTGCTGGCGGAGGCGGGGACGGGGCGGCCGGTGTACGGGGCGCGGTGACGGGCGGGAAGGTGCCGGCAACGGCGGGGAAACCAGCTTCTCCGGCGATTGACGAGCGGGTTCCGGGGCGGCGCGACCCGGCTTCGGGAAGGGGCGGGTAGGGAACACCGCCCACTGCGGGCGCGCCGACCCCACCGCCCACGCTCAGGTGTCGCAGTTCAGCACCGTGCGGCAGAGCGCACACCGCACCCGCACCCGCCCCCGCACCGCAACCCGGATCCGCTGAAGGCACGTCGGGCACGCGAACGAGACCCGCAGCCCGTCCGGACCGCCCTCGAAGGCGTACGGAACACCGGAGGCGGGCACCGCGGCCGTGCCCGGATGGTCCTGGGCGTACCGGCGGACCTTCGCGTAGCGCCGCCGGCCCGCCCACCCCGCCGCCACGAGCGGTGGCTGCCGGGCGTCCTGCTCCGCCCGCGCCCGCCCCGCCGCGTACGCCTCGTAGGCCTGCGGGCTGGTGAACCACGGTGAGGGATCCTCGTCGAAGGCGAACGCCCGCTTGGCCAGGATGTATCCGAACTCTTCCGGGGTGAGGTAGCCGAGTTTCTGGCTGGACGTGCCGTCCTCCCGGAACGCGTCGAGCAGCAGCCAGCCCGCGCCCAGATACGTCGCCGCGGTGTCGGTGAGGATCTCGTTGTCGCGTGTACCGGGAAACTCCAGGCCGAGCCGGTGCAGCAGCACATGCATGACCTCGTGCGAGAGCGCGGCGCCGATGTCCCTGCGGTGGGTGCGGAAGCGGTCGTTGAGCTCGATGAAGTACTCGGGACCCGCCGCGAGTTCGACACTTCCCGCATGCTCCATCGCCCGGAACGCGACGATCATGCGGGCGTCCGGCAGATGCAGGTGCTGGACCATGGCCCGCGCCACCCGCTGCGCGCCGAGATGCAGATCGTCCTGGTCGGAGAAGGCCGCGTCGGCGGGCACGAAGCTCGGGGCGTAACTGCGGACACCGTCGTACGACAGTCTCCGGTACAGCGCGGTGATCGCGGACCGGACGGTGTCGAGATGAGGGAAGCCGTGTACCACCGGACTGTCGTTTGTCACGTCCGCACCCCCTCCGTGACGCTCAACCGGCCTCCACTGTAAGCGGATGCGGGCCGATCGGTGGCGAGGACGGGAGCGAGGGCCGTCCGCGACATTGGCCGAAAAGTGGACCTTGTGGGGTCGGTGATCGCTTCCCGATAATCCGGCTCATGCCCTTGTCGGGTGCATGGCGACCTCGGGCACGTGTCGACCCACCCCCCACCCACCCCCCACGCACCCCCCACGAAAGAAGGCACTTCGTTGAAGCAGCTTCTGCGCACCCTGAAGAGATGTTCCGTCATAGCCGCGGTGGTCCTCGCCGCCGTCAGCCTGCAGCCCGCCGGAGCGTCCGCCGCCCCGACACCCGTCGTCGGCGGAACCCGCGCCGCCCAGGGTGAGTTCCCCTTCATGGTCCGGCTCTCCATGGGCTGTGGCGGCGCCCTCTACACCAAGAGCATCGTGCTCACCGCCGCACACTGTGTGAACGGCTCGGGCAACAACACCTCCATCACCGCCACGGCCGGCGTCGTCGACCTGCAGTCCTCCGGCGCCATCAAGGTCAAGTCCACCAAGGTCCTGCAGGCCCCCGGCTACAACGGCACGGGCAAGGACTGGGCGCTGATCAAGCTCGCCAAGCCCATCGAGCTGCCCACCCTGAAGATCGCCACCAACACCACGTACAACAACGGCACCTTCACCATCGCCGGCTGGGGCGCCGCCACCGAGGGCGGCGGTCAGCAGCGCTACCTGCTGAAGGCCACCGTGCCGTTCGTCTCCGACGCCGACTGCCAGGACGCGTACGGCAGCGACCTCGTCCCCGGCGACGAGCTCTGCGCCGGCTACGTCGACACCGGCGGTGTGGACACCTGCCAGGGCGACTCGGGCGGCCCCATGTTCCGCAAGGACAACGCCGGAGCCTGGATCCAGGTGGGCATCGTCAGCTGGGGCCAGGGCTGCGCCGAGCCCGGCTACCCCGGTGTGTACAGCGAGGTCTCGACCTTCGCCGCCAATATCGCCTCCGCGGCAGCCACACTCTGACGCCGCGGTATCAGCTCTGATCACCCCCGGGTGTGCCCATGTCGACGGGCACACCCGGGCCCAGCTCCACGTACGGGGCCCCCGCACCCTCCACCTCCAGCACCCACACCTCGTTGGCGCCCTCCCGCAGCACCGGACCCGGCACGTACAGCGTCCGCTGCGGGCCCGCCGACCAGTAGCGGCCCAGGCAGAAGCCGTTCACCCAGACGAACCCGCGTGTCCAGCCCGGCAGTTCGAGACCCGCGTGATCCGCGTGGCCAGGCTCCGTCAGCTCGAACGACCCCCGGTACAGCCCGGCGCGCCCCTCCACGACATCCCCGAACGGCACACCGGCCACCGCGCCCGGCTCCTCGAACGAGGCCAGCCGCAGCGCCCTGGCCCGTACACCGTGCAGGTACTGCCGCTCGTGCAGCACCCCGCCCGTGATTCCCTTCGGCTCACCCAGCCGCGGCCCGTAGTTGACCCGGCCCAGCGACTCCACCCACAGCTCGACGGACGCGGGCCCGGCCACGGGCGTGTCGAGGGTGGCACTCCCTTCGCCCAGCACGCCCTCCCGGACGCCGTTCACGTACACCACAGCCCGGTCCCGGAGCCCCGTCACCCCCAGCGTGTAAGGCTGCCGCGGACCCGGAACATCCACCTGATAGCGCACCAGGCCCCGGTCGACGCCCAGTTCCTCGAAGGTCGGCGGAACACCGGACTCCGCCGGTTCCGGGTCGCCCAGTGCCTCCAGCGCGCCGGACAGCGGCACCCACCCGGTCAGCTCCGCCCGCACCGGCGCCGCGAGTCCCGCCGGCTCCGGCGGCAGATCAGGTAGCGGACCGTCCGAGAACTCGGCGAGGACCTCCCGGAACAGCCAGAACTTCTCCGTGGGCCGCCCGTACTCGTCGATCGGGGCGCCGTAGTCGTACGACGTCACCGTCGGCAGGAAGTCCTCGTCCTGCAGCGAACCGGACCGGTTGGCCCCCGCCCAGCCCGCGAAGTTCGTCCCCCCGTGCGCCATGTAGATGTTCACGGACGCCCCGCACTCCAGGATCTCCCGCAGCGCGCCGGCGGCCTGCGCCGGTTCCCGGACGACCGGTGGAGCACCCCAGTGCCCGAACCAGCCGCACCAGAACTCCATGCACATCAGCGGACCCTTCGGCTGATGCCTGCGCAGCACCTCGAACGCCTCACGCGCCCCCGACCCGAAGTTCGCCGTGGCGAGCAGACCGGGCACGGATCCGCCCGTCAGCATGTGGTCCTCCGGCCCGTCGGACGTGAACAGCGGCACACTCACCCCCTGTTCGCCCAGCATGTCCGCGAGTCGTCGCAGATAGACCGCGTCGGTGCCGTAGCTGCCGTACTCGTTCTCCACCTGGACCATGATCACCGGGCCGCCGCGGTCGATCTGCCGTTCCACCACCTGCGGCAGCAGTTGCGCGAACCACCGCTCGACCGCCCCCAGATACCCGGCATCACGGCTTCGCACACGACGCCCGAACCGCCCCGTCACCCAGACCGGCAGCCCGCCGTTCTCCCACTCGGCGCAGATGTACGGTCCCGGACGGACGATCGCCCACAGCCCGGCCCGTTCCGCCGCGTCCAGGAACCGGCCCAGTGCCGCCACGTCCCGGAACACACCGGGCTCCGGCTCATGGACGTTCCACGGAACGTACGTCTCGACACAGTTCAGGCCCATGGCCCGAAGCATCGAAAGCCGGTGATCCCACTGTGCCTCGTGCACCCGGAAATAGTGCAGGGCCCCCGACAGCAGGCGTACGGGGTTCCCGTCGAGCCGGAAGTGGTCGTCCCCCACGGTGAAGTCAGCCATCGTGCTCGTACTCTCCTGTTGCGCCGGTCCCACCCCCGAGCCGCGCGCCCCGAGGCCGCACGACGGTACGCACCACGGAGCGGGCGGACCCGGGAGGAATGCTGCAGCCACCCTCACCCCCTGGCGTGCGGCCGGTCCATGGACAAAGATCGCTGCTGTTTGGACACAATGCGCGGATCACCGGACCGACCCCGGCCGAACGGAGGAAGGAAAGCCGATGTCGACGTACCACACCTGGATGCGCTTCTTCACGCCCAGCCCGCTCCACCACCGGCTGGGCCTCGTCTGTCTGGGCGTCGGCCTGCAGCACGGCGCGCTGCCCACGGTCGGCCCCCGCACCCTGGACCACCATGTGGCCGTCGTGGTCCACTCCGGCAGTGGCTGGTTCGGCAGCCCCGACGGCCGCCGGCTGCCCGTCACCGCCCCCAGCCTGATCTGGCTGACCCCCGGCACCCCGCACCACTACGGCGCCGACCCGGGCACCGGCTGGGACGAGAGTTTCGTCGACTTCACCGGCCCCGCCACCGCCACGTACACCGAACTCGGCTACATCGAACCGGACCGCCCCCTCGTCCCCCTCGCCGACACGGCGGGCCCGCGCGCCGCGGTGAGCCGGATCGTCCGCGCGGCCCGACGCGGCAACCCGCTGCTGGAGGTCGAGACCGGCGCCGCCGTCCATGAACTCCTCGTCGCCCTGCGCCGGGCCCGCGCCGATGTCAGCCCCGACGGCGACCCGGTCCTGAAGGCCCTCGCCCGCGATGCGTTCCAGCCGCTCTCGGTCGCCGAACACGCCGCCCGGCACAACATGACGCCCGCCGAACTGCGCACCGCGGTACGACGCGGCGCCGGATGCAGCCCCAAGGACTACCTCCTGGGCATCCGACTCGGCCGCGCCAAGGAACTCCTCGCCGCGACCGAACTGCCCGTCGCCGCGGTCGCCCGCCGCGTCGGCTACGACGACCCCGCCTACTTCTCCCGCCTGTTCGCCCGCCGCGTCGGCACCGCCCCGGTCCGCTTCCGCGAACAGCAGGGCCGCGCCGTACCGGGCGGCTGGAGCGACACGATCCCCGACCCGGACCACCCACCGATGATCAGCCCCTGAGGGCTGTCCCGTAGCAGGGCCCCGGAACCGGCCGTCTAAGCTCGTCGACCATGACCACCAGCGACACCGACGAGTCCGTACGCGCGGAACTGAACCGGCTCCGCGAAAGCATCGACAACATCGACGCTGCTGTTGTCCACATGCTCGCCGAGCGCTTCAAGTGCACCCAGCAGGTCGGCCATCTCAAGGCGAACCACAAGCTGCCCCCGGCCGACCCCGACCGCGAAGCCGAACAGATCGCCCGCCTGCGTCGCCTCGCGGAGAACGCGAAACTGGACCCGGCCTTCGCGGAGAAGCTCCTCAACTTCATCATCGCTGAAGTGATCAGGCACCACGAGCGGATCGCCGGCGACCCTCCGGCCGGCGACGCAGCCTCCGACGGGTGATCCCTCGCCTCCGTCCGCTCCCCGCCGGCCTCCACCGACCGGGTGGCGTTCGGCGCTCTCGCCGTCCCGGTGCGTAGGTTGGGGAGTGCCGTCGGGGGCTTGTGCTGACGGTGTTCGTCGCGTACGACAAGGAACGGGCCGCCGAGGCTGTCGAGCGGGGCCTTCCCGTCGAGGCACCCGGCAGCCGACTGCCTCTCGACAGGGCCCGGTCGGCGTACCTGCGGCCCTACCCGTTGCCCCCGATGGCGTTGGCGAGGACCGTGATGAGAAAAGTCATCCTGATGATGTCGGTGTCCCTCGACGGATTCATCGAGGGGCCGGACCGCGACATCGGCTGGCACCTGGTCGACGACGAGCTGCACACGCATTTCAACGACGAACTCGCAGCGATGGGCGGCTTTCTGAGCGGTCGTGTCACCCATGAGCTGATGGCCGAGTTCTGGCCGACGGCCGACGCGGACCCCTCGAATGCCGGGCCGATGGCGGAGTTCGCCGGTATCTGGCGGGACATGCCCAAGCTGGTGTTCTCCAGGACCCTGGAGCGGGCGGACTGGAACACCACCGTGGTGCGGGACGTCGTCCCCGAGGAGATCATGGCGCTCAAGGCGCAGCCGGGCGGGGACCTGTCCCTCGGTGGCGCCGATCTCGCCGCGGCCTTCAGGGAGCACGATCTGATCGACGAGTACCGCGTCTACGTCCATCCGGTCCTCATCGGCCGGGGCAAACCGCTGTTCCGGCCGACGGACGCGAAGAGCGATCTGCGACTTGCCGGGACCCGGAGCTTCGGCAACGGGGTCGTCCTGCTCCAGTACCGGCGTCCCGAGGAGATCTCCGCGGCAGGGCGATGACCTCCCGCGCGAACTTCCGTCTGCGGGGCGACACCGGGTGCCGGCACCGCGGTCCGGGCGCCGATCGCACCGCACAGCACCGGGTCGGCCGCCGACGACGCCGCGAGGCCGGTGCGCGGGGCGGTCAGGGGGAGATCTCCTCCAGCGGCCGGTTGGCCGTCTCCTCGGCGAGGGTGCCCGCCACCACCGCACCGGCCAGCGCCACCGCACCGAGCATCACGAAGACCGTGGCGACGTTGTTCCCGGCGGCGTAGACCGCGCCGACCAGGATCGGGCCGAGGATCACGCCGAGGCGATTGACCGCGCCGCCGACACTGCAGCCGAGGGCGCGCATCCGGGTCGGGTACAGCTCCGGCGTGTACAGATACAGGCAGATGTTGGAGCCGAAGAAGCCGACGGCCGACAGCGAGGTCCAGATCAGCACCTGGACGGGGGTGTCGGCGCCGAGCGCGGCCAGGGTCAGCAGGAGCGCGGCCGAGCCCCCCAGGAAGATCGCGAAGATCTTGCGGCGGCCGAGGACGTCCACGGTCAGCGCCACCAGCAGGCAGCCGAGCAGTCCGGCCACCGAGGTGACCGTGGAGTAGAGCAGGGCGTCGGAGAGCGTGAGGCCGTACCCGTCCTTGTAGATGCTGGGCAGCCAGGACGTCACGCCGTAGTTGACGAAGTAGCCGGTGAACCAGATCGCGCCCACCACCAGGGTGCGCCGGCGGTAGCGGCCGGTGAACAGGGAACGCAGCCCGGTGGCGGTGCGCTCCGCGTCGGTGGCCGCCTTCGCCGTCGGGGACCCGGGGTGCACCGGGGGTCCGGGGGAGTACCGGACCGGCGGCAGCGGTTCGCCCGTGGCGGCCGACACCTTCGCCTCGATCTCGTCCATGACCGCCTCGGCCTCCGCCGTGCGTCCCCGGTCCGCCAGCCAGCGCGGCGATTCGGGAACCGTGCGCTGGACGAGGAACGCCAGCAGTCCGGGGACGGCCGCGACCGCGAACATCACGCGCCAGCCGGCTGCGGGCACCAGCCACGCGGCGACCAGTGCGCCGACGGTCAGTCCGGCCGGGAAGACGAGTTCGTACAGCAGGACGAAGCGGCCCCGCTTGAAGCTCCGGGTGATCTCGCTGATGAACGCGGCGGCCACGGGCACCTCGCCGCCGATCGCGAGCCCCTGCACGAAGCGCAGCGCCAGGAACGGGGTGAGCGACGTGCAGGCGACGAGAGCGAGGCCTGCGAGTCCCGAGGCGGCCACGCAGTACGCGATCACCCGGACCCGTCCGAACCTGTCGGCCAGCCGGCCCGACAGCAGCGCGCCGATGAGCATGCCGACCGAGCCGACGGTGAGCACCGACGTGGCATCGCCGTCGGTCAGGTGCCACTCCTGCCGGAGCTCGGGCAGTGCGTACGCGATCAGCAGCTGGTCGAAGGCCTCGAAGAAGGTGACGACGCCGACGATGAGGCGGACGGTGACGTGCCAGCGGGAGGCCGGCAGCCGCTCGAAGCGGGCGGCTATGGCGTCACGGGCGGTGACGGCTTCGCGGGTGGCGGCGGTGGGCCGGGTCATCGAGGGTTCCTCCTGCTCCGGGTGGGGGCGGAGCGGTTGGGGAGCCAGGTGTGCGGAGAGCAGGGGTGTACGGGAGTGAGCTGAGCGTACGGGGACGGCGTGGCGTTGCGGGGCTCGTGAGCTTGTGAGACCGCCCACCACTGCCGTCGGCTGCTCTCTAAGGCGCCTAGCTTCTTAGGGCTTAAGTTTTATCGGTCCGGGGGTGGAGGTCGTCAAGACCTCCAGGGCAAAAGAGTTTTTACGAAGGGGTCTTGCGGTGAATTACTTAAGCGCTTAGATTTTTAGCTCTGAGGTAACCGTATCGACTGCAGGAGGCCAACTGATGCTTGCCGACGAAGTGTTGGTCGCAGGGCAGTGGCGGCAGGGCCGCGGTGCCCCCATCGAGACCGTCGACCCCGCCACCGGCCAGGTCATCGCCACCGTGCACGCCGCATCCCTCGACGACGTCGAGGACGCCGTGACCGCCGCCGTCCACGCGGCCCACGACCCCGCTTGGCGTGAGCTGCCCGCCCATCTGCGGGCCCGGCTGCTGCACCGCATCGCCGACCTCGTCGAGCGCGACGCCGACCGGCTCTCCGCCCTGCAGACCGCCGACACCGGCAAGTGCCGTACCGAGACCCGTGCCCTCGTACTGAGCGCTGCGGGCACCTTCCGCTACACCGCCGCCGCACTGGAGACGGCCGAGGACGCGATCACCCCGTCCCGCGGCCCGTACGTCACGATGAGCGTCCACGAGCCCATCGGCGTCGTCGGCGCGATCACCCCGTGGAACTCGCCCATCGCCAGCGACGCCCAGAAGCTCGCCCCCGCACTCGCCGCGGGCAACGCGGTCGTCCTCAAGCCGGCGGAGTGGACCCCGCTCGTCGCCCTCGCCCTCGGCCGCCTCGTCCACCAGGCACTGACGGAGGCCGCACTGCCCACCGCACTGCTCTCCGTGCTGCCCGGCCGCGGCAGCGTCATCGGCGACGCGATCGTCCGCCACCCGGCCGTCGGAAAGATCACCTTCACCGGTGGCACGAACACCGGCCGCACTCTCGCGCACGCCGCCGCCGACAAGCTGATCCCCGTATCGCTGGAGCTCGGCGGCAAGTCCCCGACGATCGTGTTCGACGACGCCGACCTCGAGCAGGCCCTGGCGGGCGTCATGTACGGCGTCTTCTCCTCCAGCGGCCAGAGCTGCATCGCCGGATCGCGGCTCTTCGTCGCCCGCTCGCGGTACGAGGAATTCGTCGGCGAACTCGTCGCCCGGACCGAGAAGCTGCGCGTCGGACCCGGCACCGACCCGGACACCCAGGTCGCCCCGCTCGTCCACCACAAGCACCGTGACAGCGTCGCCGCCTACGTCGACCTGGCCCGCGAAGAAGGCGCCACCGTCCGGTGCGGGGGAGCGGCCCCCGAAGGCGACTCCTACCGTGACGGCGCCTACTACCTCCCCACCGTCCTCGACGGCCTCCCCAACACCGCCAGGGTCTGCCAGGAGGAGATCTTCGGACCCGTGCTCGTCGCCCTGCCCTTCGACGACGAGGACCACCTCGTCGCCCAGGCCAACGACAGCGTGTACGGCCTCGCCTGCGGACTGTGGACCCGGGACCACGCCAAGGCCTGGCGGGTCGCCCGCCGTATCGACGCCGGAACGGTCTGGATCAACACGTACAAGCAGTTCAGCATCTCCACCCCGTTCGGCGGGCTGAAGGACAGCGGGATCGGCACCGAGAAGGGCCGCGACCTGATCCGCGGCTACCAGCGGCAGAAGTCCCTCTACTGGGGCACCGGCACCGCCCCACTGCCCTGGGCCGCCAACTGATGCCGACAGACGAGGAGCCGGAGAACCACATGACTCACGAGAACCGCACGGCGTACGAGAACCTCCACGCCCGCCCCGCCACTGTCCCGCTCGAACCCGTCGCCCGGCTGCGAGCCCTGCGCTCCGTCGAGCTGCACACCCCCGCCTTCACCGAGTCCACCGACTTCTACACCGAGGTGTGGGGGCTGGAACCGGTCGAGCAGGACCGCGACGCCGCCTGGCTGCGCGGCACCGGCGAAGAACACCACGTCCTCGCCCTCACCCGCGGCGAACGCAACGGCCTCGGCCGCATCACCTTCGCCGTGGCCACCCCCGCCGAGATCGACGAGGCCGCCCGCCGCCTCCTCGCCAGGGGCATCGTCCCCGTCGCCGGTCCCGGCCCCCTCGACCAGGTCGGCGGCGGATACGGACTCCGCTTCACCGACCCCGAGGGCCGGCTCATCGAACTCAGCGCCCAGACGCACGCCGTCACCCCGCGCGGCCGGGACGCCGCCGTCCCCGTCGGCGTCACCCACACCGTCCTCAACACCACGGACATCGACGCCGCCGTCGCCTTCTACACCTCGGTCCTCGGGCTGCGCGTCTCCGACTGGTCCGAGCACCAGATGGCCTTCCTGCGCTGCAACGCCGACCACCACTGCATCGCCTTCAACCAGGCCGCATGGGCGTCGCTGAACCACGTCGCGTACGAGATGACGTCGGTGGACCACTTCATGCGCGGCCTCGGCCGGCTCCGCCACCACGGCATCAACCCCCAGTGGGGGCCCGGCCGGCACGGACCCGGCAACAACACCTTCTCGTACTTCACCGACCCCGCCGGACTCGTCTGCGAATACACCTCCGAGGTCGCCCAGATCGTCGAGGACGCCTGGATCGCCAAGGTCTGGCGGCGCACCCCCGACCTCTCCGACCTGTGGGGGACAGCAGGTCCGCCGTCCCAGAAGATCCGCTGCCACATGGCGGGCGAACCCGACCCCGGGCCACTGGCCCCCGCCACCGACGAGGTGTCCGCATGACCGCCACCACCACCCGCCCCACTCCCGTCGCACGCCCCATGCGACCCGCGCGACGCATCGGACTCGTCGGCTGGGGCGCCATCGGCCGTGTCGTCGGCACCGCCCTCGTCGAGGGCCACATCCCCGGCGCCGAACTGACCTGCATCGTCGACAACCGGCCCCTCGTCGACGCCCCCGCACCCCAACTGTCCTTCGAGGACGCCCTCACCGTCTGCGACCTCATCGTCGAAGCCGCAGGCCAGGGCGTCGTACGGGAGTGGGCCGAGCGGGTCCTCGACAGCGGCGCCGACCTGCTGATCGCGTCCACCGGAGCACTCGTCGACCCCGAACTCGTCGACCGGCTGCGCGCGGCCGGCCCCGGACGCGTGTACTTCACCGGCGGCGCCGTCGGCGGACTCGACCTCCTGCAGGCCGTCACGGGGCTGGGCGCCCTCACCTCCGTACGCCTGACCACCACCAAACTGCCCGCCACCCTCCACCAGCCGTGGATGGACACCGAGCTCACCGAACGACTGCGGACCACCACCGAACCGGTGGAGGTGATGCGCGGCACCGCCCGCGACGTCCCGGTGAAGTTCCCCAAGTCCACCAACGTCGCCGCATCCGTGGCCCTCGCGACCGGGGACCCCGACCTCGTCGAGGTCGTCGTCGTCGCCGACCCGGCCGCCACCCTCACCCGGCACGTCATCGAGGCGGACGGCCCGCACGGCACCTACCGCTTCGAGGTCGCCCACCGGCCCGACGCCACGAACCCCGCCACCAGCCAGGTCGTGCCGCACGCCGTACTGCGCAGCCTCGCGGCCGTCGTCGGCCGGGCAGGACAGATCCTGTGACCGCCACCCTCACCACCGCGGCCGTCCACACCCAGGAGGCCGGGAACCCCGACGCACCGCTGCTGCTCTGCCTGCACGGCATCGGCTCCTCCTCCGCCGCCTTCGCCCCGCAGCTCGCCGGACTCTCCGACCAGGTACGGGTCGTCGCCTGGGACGCCCCCGGGTACGCGGCCTCCGCCGACCCCGGCCGGGCCCCCGGCCTCGACGGCTACGCCGACACCGCGGCCGCGCTGATCCGTGACCGCGGCGGCCGCGCCCATGTCCTCGGCGTCTCCTGGGGCGGCGTCATCGCCCTGCGCCTTGCCGCCCGCCACCCCGACCTCGTCGAGTCCCTGATCGTCGCCGACTCCAGCCGCGGCTCCGGCACCGACCCGGACAAGGCAGCCGCCATGCGCGCCCGCGCGGCACAGCTCACCGCCGAAGGCCCGGACGCCTTCGCCGCCGCCCGCGGCCCGCGCCTCGTCTCCGCCGACGCCCCCGCCGAACTCGTCGAACGCGTCGTGGCGACCATGGCCGCCTCCATCCGTACCCCCGGATACGGCTACGCCGCCGACGCGATGGCCGAGGCCGACCTCACCGACGACCTGCCCGCCATCACCGCACCGGCCCTCGTCCTCTGCGGCGAGCAGGACACCGTCACCGGAACCGAGGAGTCCCAAGCCATCGCGGGCGGCCTCGCCAAGTCCGTGTACGTGACCCTCTCCGGCGCCGGACACCTCTCCAACCAGGAACGGCCCGAGGCCTTCAACGCCTGGGTCCGCGCCCACCTCCACGTCGTCGCCCGCACCCCCGCGTGACGACGGCCCGCCCCCACCCGCACCAACGAACCGAGGAGCAACCCGTGCCCATCGACAACACCCCCTACGAGACCGACGGCGACCTCGCGAAGTACACCGACTCGCTCATCGCAACCAAGGACTCCCGCGAGCCCGACTGGAACACCCTCTCCTTCCAGGCGAAGGCCGGCGACCAGTACAAGCGCGCCCAGATCCGCTACGTCGGCTCCGGCGCCACCGGCAACCACGAGAACGACAACCGCATCATCCCGTCCGGCGGCTTCACCTTCTCCAACATGCTGCTGCCGCCCGGCGCGGAGGGCCCCGAGCACACCCACCACGACGTCGAGGAAGCCTTCTTCGTCCTCGAGGGCCAGGTCAGGGTCGGCATCCACCGCGGCGCCGACGAGGTCGAGTACCGCACCCTCGGCTACCGCGACATGATCGTCGTGCCCGCCGGAGTGGCCCGCTCGCTGAAGAACGAGGGCGACATCGACGCCCTGTTCTGCGTCATCATCGGCACGCAGAAGCCGCAGGTCCCGACGTACCCCGAGCACTCCCCGATGCACGGCATCACCCGCGACTGATGGCCGCCGACGACACCTCCCGTACAGCGGGCGGCCCCCGTACGGTCGTCGTCACCGGCGCGGGCCGCGGCCTGGGACTGGCCGCGGCCCGCCGGATCGGCGCCGACGGCTACCGAGTCGTCATCGCCGAACTCGACGAACGGACCGGCAAGCAGGCCGCCGACGACCTGCGCGCCGACGGCATCACCGCCGACTTCCACCCGCTCGACGTCGCCGACCCGGACTCCGTCGACGCCCTCGCCACCACCCTCACCGGCGACGGCACCAGGCTCCACGGCCTGGTCAACAACGCCGGTCTGGCGAACGCGGTCGGCGGGAAGCCGTTCCACGAGATCGACGTACAGGCGTGGGACCGCATCATGACGGTCAACGCCCGAGGCCCCTGGCTCGTCGCCCGCGCCCTCCTGCCGCTCATGAAGGCAGGCGGCGGCGGCCGGATCGTCAACCTCGCCTCGGACGCGGCGCTGTACGGGTCGCCCCGCCTCGCCCACTACATCGCCTCCAAGGGCGCCGTCATCTCCCTGACCCGGGCCATGGCCCGCGAGACCGGAGACCTCGGGATCACCGTCAACGCGGTCGCCCCCGGACTGACCGAGGGGGAGTCCTCCGTCGACATCCCCGCCGAACGGCACGAGCTGTACCGGCTGAACCGGGCGATCTCCCGGCCCCAGCAACCGGCGGACCTGGTCGGCCTGATCGCCTTCCTCGTCGGCGACGAGTCCGGCTACATCACCGGCCAGACCTTCGCCGTCAACGGCGGCTTCACCATGCACTGACCCCGCGGGCATCACCGCCGCACCGGACCCCGCGGGGCTCCGGTGCGGCGACCGCCCCAGGACACCCCCTCACACCAAGGAGTACGAGATGGACCTCGGCCTCGCCGACCGCAGCATCCTCGTCACCGGCGGCAGCTCCGGCGTCGGCCTCGCCACGGTCCGCATGCTGCTCGCCGAAGGCGCCCGCGTCGCCACCTGCGGCCGCCGCGCCGACGCCCTCACCACCGCCCTCGACGGACTCGCCGGACCGGACAGGCTGCACCACGCCCCCTGCGACGTACGCGACGAAGCGGCAGTCGCAGCGTTCACCGAAGAAGCCGCCGACCGCTTCGGCGGCCTCGACGGACTCGTCAACAACGCCGGCGCCTCCCGGATGAAACCCTTCGCCGAGACCACCGCCGACGACTGGCGGGACGAACTCGAACTCAAATTCTTCGGCGTCCTCAACCCCCTCCACGCCGCCCTGCCCCACCTGCGCAAGTCCGGCAACGCCTCCGTCGTCAACATCAACGCCGTACTCGCCAAACAGCCCGAGACCCGGCTCATGACCACCAGCGCCGCCCGCGCCGGCATCCTCAACCTCTCGACCTCCCTGTCGAAGGAACTCGCCCCCGACGGCATCCGCGTCAACTCCGTCTGCCTCGGCCTCGTCGACACCGGACAGTGGGAACGCCGCTACGCGGCATCCGGCAGCCCCCTCGACTACGCCGCCTGGCAGGCCGAACTCGCCGCGGACCGGGGCATCGCACTCGGCCGCCTCGGCAACGCCGACGAAGTCGCGTACGCCGTCACCACCCTGCTCTCACCCCGGGCCTCGTACATCACCGGCACCACCGTCGACGTCTGCGGCGGCGTCAACCGATCCATCGCATAACACCCAACCCCCACCCCCGTTCACGTACCTCAGGAGCGCAACGACATGACCCAACCCAACGGCGGCGACCTGCTCGTCGAGACGCTGCGCGGACTCGGCGTCGACACGGTGTTCGGCATCGTCAGCGTGCACAACCTGCCGCTCGTCGAAGCCGTGGACCGCGACCTGCGCTTCGTCCCCGTGCGCCACGAAGCCGCCGCAGTCAACGCGGCCGACGGCTACGCCCGCGCCACCGGACGCCTCGGCTGCGCCCTCACCAGCACCGGCACCGGAGCGGGCAACGCAGCCGGCTCCCTCATCGAGTCCCTCAGCTCCGGCACCCCCGTCCTCCACATCACCGGCCAGATCGACAGCGAATACCTCGGCTCCGGACGCGGCTTCATCCACGAGACCAAGGACCAGCTCGGCATGCTCCGCGCGGTCTCCACCCACGCCGTCACCGTGACCGACGCCGCCGACGCGGGCGACATCCTCCGCGACGCCGCCGCCCGCGCCCTCACCGCCCCGCACGGCCCCGTCAGCGTCGAATGGCCCATCGACCTGCAGTTCGCCCCCCAGCAGCTGACCGGCACCCCCGTACCCGTCAGTTCGCCCCCGGCCCTGCCCGACCCGGCACTCCTCGACGAGGCCGCGGCCCTCCTCGCCGCCGCACACCGCCCCCTCGTCTGGGCCGGCGGCGGAGCCAACAGCGCCCGCCCCGAACTCGCCGCACTCCTCGACGCGCTGAACGCCGGACTCGTCACCTCCAACTCCGGCCGCGGCTCCGTCCCCGAGTCCGACGAACGCGTCCTCGGCAACTACGCCACCGCCCCCGCCGGACGCGCCCTCCTCGCCGAAGCCGACGTGCTGCTCTCCATCGGCACCCACTTCCGCTCCAACGAGACCGCCGACTACAGCCTCGAACTGCCCTCGGTGCACATCCAGGTGGACCTCGACCCGGCCGCCCCCGGCCGCGTCCACCCGGCCACCTGCGCCCTGCACGGCGACGCGGCCGCCGTCCTCACGGCCCTCCTGGAACGCATCAGCAGCAGCGGTACGGAGACGCACTGGCCGGCCCGCGTACGCAAGGCCCGTAACGACGCCCGCAGCGCACAGCGTCACGCGATCGGCCCGCAGGCCGCAGTCAACGACGCGATCCGCGACGCCTGCCCGCCCGCATCCGTCATCGCCCGCGACGTCACCATCCCCTCCTCCACCTGGGGAAACCGGCTGCTGGAGATCACCGACCCGGCGACCAACGTCTTCCCCCGCGGCGGAGGCATCGGACAAGGCCTCGCCATGGGCATCGGCGCCGCACTCGGCCGCCCCGACACCCCCACCGTCGTCATCGCAGGCGACGGCGGCCTCGCCGTCCACCTCGGCGAACTCCTCACCCTCGCCCAGGAGAGGCCCCGCCTCACCCTCCTCGTCTTCAACGACGGAGGCTACGGCGTCCTGCGCAACATGCAGGACACCCACTTCCCCCGCCGCTCCGGGGTCGACCTCACCACCCCCGACTTCGCCGCGCTCGCCGCCGCCGTCGGACTCCCCTACGCCCGGATCGCCACCGAAGCCGACGCCGGCCCCGTCATCAAGGAAGCCACCGCCTCCGACGGCCCCACCCTCGTCGAGATCGACCTCGCCGCACTCGGCCCGATGAACACGCCGTTCACCCCGCCCGTCAAGCTCCCCTCGACCGCCACCGGACAAGGAGGCGACCCGCGATGACCACCACCGGACAAGAACCCCAGCTCGACCTGCTCGTCCACCGCATGACCTGGGAAGCCGACGGCGTCCTCGCAATCGAACTCACCCACCCGGACGGCACCCCCCTCCCCGCCTGGACCCCCGGCGCCCACATCGACGTACACACCGGCGGCCACATCCGCCAGTACTCCCTGTGCTCCGACCCCGCCGACCCCACCCACTGGCGCATCGGCATCCTCAAGGAACCCGCATCCCGCGGCGGCTCCGCCCACGTCCACACCCAGCTGCGGCCCGGCCAGACCCTCCGCGTCCAAGGCCCCCGCAACCACTTCGAACTCGACGCCGACAACAACGCCGGCAGCTTCCTCTTCATCGCGGGCGGCATCGGCATCACCCCGATCCTCGCCATGGCCCGCGAAGCGACCCGCCGCGCCATCCCGTGGCGCCTCGTCCACGGCGGTCGCACCCGCACCTCCATGGCCTTCGGTGCCGAACTCACCGCACTCGCCGAACTCCCCGGCGGATCAGTCGAGTTCGTACCCCAGGACGAACAGGGCCACATCGACCTCGACACCCTCCTGGGCGACCTCCCCGCAGACACCCAGGTCTACTGCTGCGGACCGGAACCCCTCCTCGCCGCGGTCGAGGAACGCTGCCCCACCGCCCGCACGGAACGCTTCGCCGCCCCGACGGCGGCCCCCCGCGACGGAGAGGACACCGGCTTCGACGTCGTCTGCTCCCGCACCGGAACCACCGTCCAGGTCGGCCCCGACACCTCGGTCCTGGACGCACTCGAAGGCGCCGGAATCTCCGTACCCTCCTCCTGCCGCGACGGCATCTGCGGCACCTGCGAGACCAAAGTCCTCGAAGGCACCCCCGACCACCGGGACTTCCTGCTCTCCGACAGCGAGAAGGCCGCCGGCGCCTCGATGATGCTCTGCGTCTCCCGCGCCTGCACCCCGCGCCTCGTCCTGGACCTCTGAACCACCCCCGAAGGGAGCCGACATGACCACCCCGCAGTACCTCAACCCCCACCAGGCACGCACCGCCGACCCCACCCCGTACGAGAAGAAACTCGCCGCGGTGATCGAGGACGTCTTCGGCAGCGGCGCCCACGACCTGCCCGGCCTCGTCGCCGGACTCAACGCCCGCGACCTGCCCGCCCCCGACGGCAACCCGTGGACCGAGGACACCTTCCGCACCGAGATGCGACGACTGGGAGCGTGAAACGACCATGACCACCGACACCGCAATACACACCGGCGAGACCACCCGGCCCTCCGAAGTCGCCCGCCCCGGCAACCGCACCGCCGACCGCCTCTTCACCACCGGCATACGCAACCAGTGGTACGCCGTCTGCCCCTCCGACTCCGTCCCCGCCGGCGGCATGAAGCGCCTCACCCTCCTCGGTGAGGAATGGCTCCTCTTCCGCCGCGCCGACGGCACCCTCCACATGCTCGAGGACCGCTGCCCCCACCGCGGCGCCCGGCTCTCCCTCGGCAAACACCTCGGCGACCGCATCGCCTGCTGGTACCACGGCGTCCAGGTCGACGGCACCGGCACCGTCGCCGCCGTACCCGGCCTGCCGGGCTGCAACCTCGAAGGCAAACAGCTCGTCGCCGCACCCCACGTCATCGAGACCGGCGGCGCGATCCTCGCCTACTTCGGCGACGACGAACACCCCGAACCGGCTCCCCTCGTCCTGCCGGAACAGCTCACCGACCCCGACGTCTCGGCCTTCCTCTGCTACGCGGAGTGGAACGTCAACTGGCGCTACGCCGTCGAGAACCTCCTCGACCCCATGCACGGATCGTTCCTGCACCGCGACTCGCACAGCATGTCCGAAGGGCAGACCACCGCCCGCTTCCGGATCCGCGAGACCGAACGCGGCTTCTTCTTCGAGAAGACCGACCAGAGCGGCGTGAACTTCGACTGGGTCGAACTCTGCCGCACCGGCATCGACTGGGTCGACCTGACCATCCCGTACCCGCCCACCGCCGGCCCCGGCGGCCCGTTCGGCATCGTCGGCATGGCCACCCCCATCGACGAGGACCGCTGCGCCGTCTTCTTCTGGCGCTACCGCCGCGTCACGGACTGGCAGCGCGACACCTGGCGCTTCCTCTACAAGACCGTGCTGGAGGACCGCCACTGGGACGTCCTCGAACAGGACCGGATCATGCTCGAAGAACTCCGCAGCGACGCCGACCAGGCCGAGAACCTGTACCAGCACGACCTGGGCGTCGTCCGCGTCCGCCGCATGTACCGCACGGAAGCAGAGGCCCAGGCCAAGGCGGACACCACCCGCTGAGCCGCCTCGAACACAAAGATGTCCCCGATCGCCGGACGGGCCCGATCACCGAGCCCGTCCGGCGATCGAGGTTCACGCACCGGCCGGACGGGCAACTCCGAGCCCGTCCGGCAGACCGAGCGCGACCGGCGATCGAGGACGAAGCGGCCACCAGGTGGCCCCGCCCTACCCCTCCTCGCCCGCCCCGTCCTCCGCCGCCAGCACGGACCGCTCCAACTTCTCCAACAACCGCGCCAACTGCCGGCACTCCGCAGGAGTGAGCCCCGCCAGCATCCGCCGCTCGTTCTCCAAATGCTCCGAGAACAACTCGTCGATCGTCGACAGACCCTCGTCCGTCAACCGCGAATGCACCACCCGGCGGTCCTGCGGATCCCGCTCCCGCAGAATCAGCCCGTCCTTCTCCAGCCGGTCGATCCGCAACGTCACACCGGCCGAACTGATCAGCCCGGAATCCGCCAGCTCACCCGCCGTACGACGAAACGGCGCACCAGCCCTGCGCAACGCGGTCAGCACATCGAACCCCGCCATCGACAGGCCCTTGCGCTCCACCGGCCGCGAAATCGCCGCGCTGTACCGCAAGAACGCCCGATGCAGCCGGCCGAACACCTCCAGCGGAGCCGTGTCCAGATCCGGCCGCTCCCGCCGCCAGTCCTCGACGATCGACGCCACCGCATCCTGCCGCGTCGCGGAAGCCGTCTTCTTCGCCATCCCGGGCACCCTCCGTGCAGGAACACAATGGGTAAGAATCTTAGCCCTCAACGGCCACCCGCAGCCGCGCAGCCACCCACCCGCACCGCACCCCGCCCACCACCCACTCAGCCCTGCGAGAACCCCACTGCGCACCCCCTACGCCATGCGGCAGCATGGATCCATGTCCGTACTGACGCGCAACGAAGCGCAGACCCGAGCCCAGCTCCTCGACGTACACCGGTACACGATCGACCTCGATCTGACCACGGGTGAAGACACCTTCGACTCCCGCACCGTCATCCAGTTCACCGCACTCGCGGCCGGAGACACCTTCGTCGAACTCAAGCCCGCCACCCTGCGCTCCATCAGCCTCGACGGACACCCCCTCGACCCCGCAGACCTCACCGAGAACCGCTACCCGCTCACCGCACTCACCGCCGGCCCGCACGAACTGCGCATCGACGCCGCCATGCGCTACTCCCGCACCGGCGAAGGCATGCACCGCTTCACCGACCCCACCGACGGCGAAACGTACCTCTACACCCAGCTCTTCATGGAAGACGTCCAACGCGTCTTCGCCGCATTCGACCAGCCCGACCTCAAATCCGTCTTCGCCCTCACCGTCACCGCCCCCGAAGCCTGGACCGTCCTAGGCAACGGCATCGCCGAACACACCGGCAACGGCCGGTGGACCATCGCCCCCACACCACTGATCTCCACCTACCTCGTCGCCGTCGCCGCAGGCCCCTGGCACTCCGTCACCACCCAGCACGCCGGACTGCCCTTCGGTATCCACTGCCGCCGCTCCCTCGCCCCCCACCTCGACGCCGACGCCGACGAAATCCTCGACATCACCCGCGCCTGCTTCGACCGCTACCACGAAAAATTCGACGAGCCCTACCCCTTCGACTCCTACGACCAGGCGTTCGTACCCGAATTCAACGCCGGCGCCATGGAGAACCCCGGGCTCGTCACCTTCCGCGACGAATTCATCTACCGCTCAGCCGTCACTGACACCGAACGCCAGACCCGCGCCATGGTCATCGCCCACGAAATGGCCCACATGTGGTTCGGCGACCTCGTCACCCTCGCCTGGTGGGACGACATCTGGCTCAACGAGTCCTTCGCCGAATACATGGGCTACCAGACCCTCACCGAAGCCACCCGCTTCACCGACACCTGGGTCGACTTCGGCGTAGCCCGCAAGGGCTGGGGATACGACGCCGACCAACGCCCCTCCACCCACCCCGTCGCCCCCGACCCCGCCGCCGTCCCCGACACCGCATCCGCCATGCTCAACTTCGACGGCATCTCCTACGCCAAGGGCGCATCAGCCCTGCGCCAACTCGTCACCTGGCTCGGCGAAAAAGACTTCCTCACCGGCATCAACACCCACTTCGCCCGACACAAATTCGCCAACGCCACCCTCGCCGACTTCATCGACAACCTCGCCTCAGCCACCGACCGCAACGTCCACGCCTGGGCCGAACAATGGCTCCGCACCACCGGCATCGACACCCTCACCCCCCACGTCGACGAATCCGACGGCGCCTGGTCCATCACCATCGACCAGCACGGCCACCGCCCCCACCGCATCGCCGTCGGCGCCTACGACCACGCCATCGAAACCCAGCCAGGACCGGACCGCCTCATCCTGCGCGACCGCTTCGAACTGGACGTCCCCCACAACAACACCGCCAAGAACCACACCGGACGCCGCCCCGCCCTCGTCGTCCCCAATGACCACGACCTCACCTACGCCAAGGTCCGCCTCGACCCCGAATCCTGGAACACCGCACTCCACACCCTCTCCGGCATCCCCGACGCCCTCACCCGAGCCGTCATCTGGAACACCGCCCGCGACATGGTCCGCGACGGCGAACTCCACCCCACCACCTACCTCCGCACAGCCCGCACCCACCTCCCGCACGAAACCGACCTCGCCCTTGTCCAAGGCGTCCTCACCTTCGCCGACACCCAGATCACCCGCCGCTACACCACCCCCGACAACCGCCCCGCCGCCCACGCCACCCTCACCGACCTCTGCCGCGACCTCATCCGCCGCACCGAGGACGGCGCCAACCCCGGCCTCCGCCTCACCGCCGTACGCCACTACATCGACGCCGCCACCCAACCCGACACCATCCAGGACTGGCTCACCAACGACAGCGTCCCTGGCGGCCCCGAACTCGACCCCGAACTCCGCTGGCGCATCCTCACCCGACTCGCCGTCCTCGGCGCCACCGACGAAACCACCATCGCCACCGAACTCGAACACGACCCCAGCGCCACCGGCCAGGAAGGCGCCGCCCGCTGCCGCGCCGCCCTCCCCACCCCCGAAGCCAAAGCCACCGCCTGGCACAGCCTGTTCAACGACGACACCCTCTCCAACTACCTCTTCAGCGCCACCGCCCAAGGCTTCTGGCAACCCGAACAGGCCGACCTCGTCCACACCTACGTCCCCCGCTACTACCCCGAAGCCACCGCACTCGCCGCCCGCCGCGGCCCCGCCATCGCCGAAGCCGCAGGCCGCTACGCCTTCCCCCACTACGCCATCGACACCGACAACCTCCACCACGGCGAACAAGCCCTGAACGACCCCACCCTCATCCCCGCCCTCCGCCGCAAACTCACCGACCAGATCGACGACCTGCGCCGAGCCCTCGCCGTACGCAACGCCCACTGACCCACCACACCCCACACACCGCAGCACCCGTGCCCGGCGCCACCCCAAGGGGAGACGCCGGGCACACCCATACCACCAGCACCCCCGACAACCCCCCCACCCCCCACCGCCCGTCCCCCTTTCGAGTTCAGATCACCACGCTCACCGGCCGCGCCACCAGAAACCCGGACAAGCTGGCATGTCCACCCATGCGCGCACCCGAAGGGCCCCACCACCCATGCCCACCCCACCCCTCGCCGGATCCACCACCGGACCCGACGCCCTCCGCCCCCTCCTCGACACCGTCCTCACCGCACTCCACGACGGAGCCCACCAACGAAACGGCCCCATCCCCGCCGGCGGACCCCCGACCACCACCACCCGCATACACGCCGCCACCCACCCCGTCATCCCCGACCACGGCACCGGCCCCCACCACGCCCTACGCACCCTCATCACCGCACTCACCCAAGGCTCCGCAGACCCCGCACACCCCCACTGCGCAGCCCACCTCCACACCCCACCCCTCGCCCTCGCCACCGCAGCCGACCTCGCCGCCTCCGCCCTCAACCCCTCCATGGACTCCTGGGACCAAGCACCCGCCGCCTCAACCCTCGAAGCCGCCACCACCACCGCACTCGCCCACGAGATCTACCCCCACCACCCCCACCCCGACGCCCTCATCACCACCGGCGGCACCGAAGCCAACCAACTCGCCCTCCTCCTCGCCCGCGAACGCCACGGCCCCGTACAAACCATCTGCGCCACCAACGCCCACCACAGCATCAACCGCGCCACCTGGCTCCTCGGCCTCCCCGAACCCCTCACCATCCCCGCCCCCACCGGCGTCATGGACCTCACCGCACTCGAAGAAACCCTCACCCGACACCACCACCAGCGCCTCCTCGTCACCGCCACCGCAGGCACCACCGACACCGGCCAGATCGACCCCCTCGACGACATCGCCGACCTCTGCACCACCCACGGAGCCGAACTCCACATCGACGCCGCCTACGGCGGCCCCCTCCTCTTCAGCCCCACCCACCGCACCAAACTCCACGGCCTCCACCGCGCCCACAGCGTCACCCTCGACCTCCACAAACTCGGCTGGCAACCCGCCCCCGCAGGCATCCTCGCCGTCCCCGACCACCACCACCTCCAAGCCCTCCACCACCAAGCCCCCTACCTCAACAGCCACGACGACACCGAAGCCGGCCTCCCCGACCTCCTCGGCCGCTCCCTACGCACCACCCGCCGACCCGACACCCTCAAAATCGCCGTCACCCTCCAAGCCCTCGGCCGCACCGGACTCGCCGACCTCATCGACCGCACCATCAACACCGCCCACCACCTCGCCGACCTCATCACCCACACCCCCACCCTCGACCTCTACGACCGCCCCACCATCACCACCGTCCTCTTCCGCCCCACCCACACCGACGACAACACCGTCGCCACCATCCGCCGCACCCTCCTCACCAACGGCCAAGCCGTCCTCGGCCGCGCCCACACCCACAACGGCCTCTGGCTCAAAGCCACCCTCCTCAACCCCCACACCACCCCCGACGACCTCCAAACCCTCCTCGACCACGTCACCCACCTCACCCACGACCTCAAGAAAGGCAACACACCCCGATGACCGACCGACCCAGCCCCAACCCCGACCAGCCACACGACCTCGTCGGCATCGGCATCGGCCCCTTCAACCTCTCCCTCGCCGCCCTCGCACACGGCATCCCCGGCAACCCCCACCCCCTCGCCGCGACCTTCTACGAACAACGCCCCGCCTTCCACTGGCACCCCGGCCTCCTCATCGACGGCGCCAGCCTCCAAGTCCCCTTCCTCGCCGACCTCGTCACCCTCGCCGACCCCGCAAGCCCCTGGACCTTCCTCAACTACCTACGCAGCCGCGACCGCCTCTTCCCCTTCTACTTCGCCGAGCGCTTCCACATCCAACGAGCCGAATACGACGCCTACTGCCGCTGGGTCACCGACCAACTCCCCGGCCTCCACTTCAGCCACCAGGTCGACGCCGTCCGCTGGAACCCCGAACGCCAACTCTTCGAAGTCGACTTCACCCAACTCGACACCCACGGCGAAGCCGAAGCCCTCGGCCGCGCCTACACCCGCAACATCGCCCTCGGCATCGGCACCGAACCCTTCATCCCCGAACCCCTCAAACCCCTCGCCGACGCCGAAACCGTCCCCGTCATCCACTCCGCCGACTACCTCCACCACCGCCGACAACTCCTCGAAGCCGAACACATCACCGTCATCGGCTCCGGCCAGTCAGGCGCCGAAATCTTCCTCGACCTCCTCCGCGCACGCCCCGCCGGACACGAAAAACTCCACTGGCTCGCCCGTACCCACGCCTTCGCCCCCATGGAGTACTCCAAACTCGGCCTCGAACACTTCACCCCCGACTACAGCCGCTACTTCCACGCACTCCCCGAACACGTACGCGACGAACTCGTCCCCCACCAATGGCAACTCCACAAAGGCATCGACGCCGACACCATCGCCGCCATCCACGACGAGCTCTACCGACGCACCCTCCACGGTGGCTGGCCCGACACCACCCTCACCCCCGGCGTCCACGTACGCACCGCAGGCCGCCTCGCCAACACCCGCGTCGAACTCCACCTCGAACACACCCAACAAGGCACCCGCACCCGCCTCACCACCGACGCAGTCGTCCTCGCCACCGGCTACCGCGAACGCCCCCTCGACCGCATCCTCACCGGCCTCGCCCCCCACATCCGCCGCGACACCGGCGGACGCCCCAGCATCGACGACCAATTCCGCCTCGAACTCGACCCCACCGTCACCGGCAACGTCTACGTACAGAACGCCGAACGCCACACCCACGGAGTCGGCGCCCCCGACCTCGGACTCGCCGCCTGGCGCAGCGCCACCATCCTCAACAACCTCACCGGCACCAACGCCTACCCCCTCCCACAACGCACCGCCTTCACCACCTTCGGCCTCACCCCCCAGAACACCCCCAAAATCCCCCACCAGCACCCCGGCCTCATCCCCCTCGTACAAGGCAACTGACCCACCGCACACAAAAAAGCGGCCGCCTCCCGGAAAGGAGACGGCCGCTCGACCAAAGAACCGCTAGAACACCGGCTTACCGTCCCGCGTCAGCCGCCAGTCCACCGAAGCGAACTGCGAACCATCCACCGAACCCTTCGCCTGCACCCACGCAATGATCGTGTTACGGATCTCCTCCGAATTCGCCCACAACTGCTTCGCACCCGGCACATGCGGGAAGTTGCCGCCACCGCTCGCCCGATAGTTGTTCACCGCCAGCACGAACTGAGCCGCCGGATCGATCGCCTTGCCCTCGAACGACAGATCCACAATCCGCGAACCGTTCGGCTTCGCGATGTCGATGTCATACGTCAGACCCGACACCGCGTCATAGTTGTAGTCCGGCGTATTGTCCGCATTCGTCAACTTCGCCGTATCCACCGGAACATCAGCCGCCGTCTGCACGTAATACCGCGCCGAGAACTCCAGGTAGTCCTTGATCTGCGCACCCGTCAACAGCCGGGCCTCAAGCGTGTTCTCGAACGGATACAGCCCCGCCGCATCCTTGATCGTCACATCGCCGGCCGGAATCTGCGCCGTACGCGAGAAACACGACGCCTGCGACAGCACCGGAAGCGACGCATACTCGCCACCGGCCAGCGCAGCCTTCACCGTCTCCGCCTGAACCACATTGATCAGATCAATGATCGGCTCGTCCTTCCACGCCGCCTCCGCCGTCGTCATCGCCACCGTCGACGAACCGATGACCTGATTGACGTACGCCACGACCTTCTTGTGCTCGTCGGCCAGCAGACCAGTGATCTTCGAGTCCTCGGCCACCGTGTTCGAGTTCAGCACCTGCGAACCCGCACGCTCCACCACCCAGCGGCCCTTCTCCCACACCAGATCGAAGTCGAACAACGTCAACCGCTGCCCCCACTTCAACGGCTCGGAGAGCACCACCTTCTTACCCGTCTCCTTGTTCTCCACGAAGTACTCGGGGATCTCCAGATGGGCATGGCCGACCAGAATCGCATCGATACCCGGCACCTGCTCCGCCACCAGAGCCGCCGCGTTCTCCACATACGGAACCTGATCACCGTACGACGACGTCCCACTGGTCCCCGAATGCGCCGACACGATCACGACATCCGCACCCATGGACCGAAGTCGCGGCACGAACTTCGCCGCCTGCTCCTCCAGCCCCGGGAACACCATCTTGCCGCTGACATTCACCTTGTCCCAGATCGCGATCCCCGGATTCGTCAGACCCAGAATCGCCACCTTGACATCCGGACCGTGCGGCGTACGCATCCGCTTGATCACATACGGAGCGAACGCAGGCCGCAACGTCTTCGCATCCAGCGCATTCGCACCCAGCAGCGGGAAATCACACTGCTCCTCGAACTTCCGCAGCACCGGAATGCCGTAGTTGAACTCATGGTTGCCCAGCGCCGCCGCGTCGTACCCGATCGCGTTCATCGCCTGCGCCATCGGATGCACCGGACCACGCTTCGCCGTGATCGGATCGATCTTCGCGTAGTAGTACGACAGCTGCGTGCCCTGGATCGTGTCACCCGCATCGATCATCAGGGTGTTGTGCCGGCCCTTCTCCGCACGGACCTGGTCCACCAACGTCGAGATCTTCGCCAGACCCACATCGTTGTGCGCCTTGTCGTCGAACTCCTTGTCCGTGAAGTAGTCCCAGTTGAAGACATTCCCGTGCAGATCGGTCGTGCCCATCACCGTGAACGAATACCGCTTCGGCGGACGCCCATGACCACGACCGTGGGCCTCGGCAGGCACAGCCACACCCCCAGCCATCGCCACACCGGCCCCGGCCGCAGCCGATGTGCCCAGGAACGTCCTACGGTTCAGCGGCATCTTGTCTCCCACAGATCAGATCTCGTACTACACAACGCGCGTAGATAATGACCCACCAGCCGCACCTTGCAACACCCCTCGCAGGTTTCTATCTGATGACCACACGTGCCACACCCCGAAGCGACCGCGGACCCCTGCCCCCACACCAGCCCCCAACGGCACCCCGAAACTCTGATCAGAATGCTCATCAGAGCGCCCCCATGCACAATTCAACCCTTGTCAATAACCCTTCACCCAAAGGTTGTTGAGTCGACACGCAGACCCAAATCGCTACCCGTAGGTAAGGTCTAGGCTCAAACCATGCGCCGAGCAAAAATCGTCTGCACCCTGGGCCCAGCCACCGACACATACGACCAGATCAAGGCACTCGTCGAAGCCGGAATGGACATCGCCCGCTTCAACCTCAGCCACGGCTCCTACGCCGAACACGAACAGCGCTACCGCCACGTACGCAAAGCCTCCGACGAAACCGGACGCAGCGTCGGCATCCTCGCCGACCTTCAAGGCCCGAAGATCCGCCTCGGCCGCTTCCGCGAAGGCCCCGTACTCCTTGAACGCGGCGACACCTTCACCATCACCGTCGAACCCACCGAAGGCGACCGCAACACCTGCGGCACCACCTACGAAGGCCTCAACACCGACGTCACCACCGGCGAACGCATCCTCGTCGACGACGGCCGCGTCACCCTCGAAGTCACCCACGTCGACGGCCCCCGCGTCCACACCACCGTCATCGAAGGAGGCATGGTCTCCGACAACAAAGGCCTCAACCTCCCCGGCGTCGCCGTCTCCGTCCCCGCACTCTCCGACAAAGACATCGAAGACCTCCGCTGGGCCCTGCGCACCGGCGCCGACATCATCGCCCTCTCCTTCGTACGCAGCGGACAAGACATCGACGACGTCCACCGCATCATGGACGAAGAAGGCCGCCGCCTCCCCGTCATCGCCAAAGTCGAAAAACCCCAGGCCGTCGAGAACATCGACGACATCGTCGCCGCATTCGACGGCATCATGGTCGCCCGCGGCGACCTCGGCGTCGAAATGCCCCTCGAACAAGTGCCGATCGTCCAGAAGCGCGCCATCAAACTCGCCAAGCGCAACGCCAAACCGGTCATCGTCGCCACCCAGATGCTCGACTCGATGATCGACAACTCCCGGCCCACCCGCGCCGAAGCCTCCGACGTCGCCAACGCCATCATCGACGGCACCGACGCCGTCATGCTCTCCGGCGAGACCAGCGTCGGCAAATACCCCATCGAAACGGTCCGCACGATGTCCCGCATCGTCGAAGCCGCCGAGGAAGACATCCTCGCCAAGGGCCTGCCCCCACTCACCGACCGCAACAAGCCCCGCACCCAGGGCGGCGCGGTCGCCCGAGCAGCCGCAGAGATGGGCGACTTCCTCGGCGCGAAATTCCTCGTCGCCTTCACCCAGAGCGGCGACACCGTCAAGCGACTCTCCCGCTACCGCTCACCCATCCCACTCCTGGCCTTCACCCCCGACCCGGCCACCCGCTCCCAGCTGAACCTCACATGGGGCGTCGAGACCTTCCTCGGCCCGCACGTCGACTCCACGGACGCGATGGTCGCCCAGGTCGATGAGGAACTCCTGCGGATCGGCCGCTGCGAGAAGGGCGACGTCGTGGTCATCACGGCCGGCTCCCCGCCCGGCGTCGCGGGATCGACGAACCTGGTACGCGTGCACCACATCGGCGAGGACGACAGCCCCAAGTAATCCGGTCGTCAGTGCTTCGGCCCGACGTGAGCGTCCATGAGTGCGACGGACGCCCGTCGGGCGACGGAGATGTTGTATTTCCTGCCCGCCCGCGTGCAGTGCTTCCACTCGACGCCCAGCTTGTCGAGGGTGTCGGTATAGAGCTGCCTGATGTCGTCCGAGACGTTGGTGAACCAGTACCTCGGGTACTCGTAGCGCTTCCGCTCGCCACCCACGATGCGGGTTGTCCAGTTCATGTTGCGACACCCGTCGGAATGGATCAGGCCTCGGACGAAGTCCCACGGGTGCGTGTCGATGATTTCTTGCTGCCAGGGTTCGAGGGCGATGAGACGTTCGTGCTTCTTGCCGGGGCCGTGCTGCGGGAAGAGGCACCAAAGGTGTTTCGAGTTCATCTTCACTTCGTGGCAGCCTTTCCGTCTGACTCTGCACACGGAGTTCTCGGGAAAGACGGCGCGCATGGCCTCTTCGCACAGGTCCATGAGGCCAGGCCACGAGTCGGCACAGGTAACGGACAGACTGGGCGTCCGCATCGCCCTGTTCTGGATTATGTGTCCGTCGCCCAGGTAGAGGCCGAGAAGGTAGGCGTACGCCGACTGATCCAGCTGCCCGTCGCATCTGGGGCAGAGTGGGCGATGCGCTCCAGGGCACTCGCCGCGTTTGGCGCGGTCCATGTGCTTCCAGTAGCTGATGGTGCCCGCGGGCACATTCAGCTTCCGTGCAACGTCTGCGTTTTTTGCGCCACCTCGGAGGAGGGCGATTGCTTTGTGTCGAATCTCCGGTCCGTGGAAGTTCATACGGACACCATGAGTTACTGATCGCCACCGAGGGTAGCAAAAAGCGGATGTTCACGAGAACGTGAGCATCCGCTTTTGGGTGTGCCGGGTGCGGGAGTCGAACCCGCACGTCCTTTCGGACAGATGTGTTTGAGACATCAGCGTCTGCCATTCCGCCAACCCGGCTGGCTAACCTCGGGCGAGTCTACCGGGTCACCGCAGGTCCTCGCAGCTAGGTAGGCTGCAGGAGCAGCAGCATCTGCCCGGTCCGCAACGAGGAGCCCCGTGACCACGCCCGAGTCGCCCCAGCCCGTCGCCGACGACGACAAGTCGCACGTCCCGCCGCTGACGACCCGCGTCGTCATCGCCGAGGACGAGGCTCTCATCCGCCTCGACCTCAAAGAGATGCTCGAAGAAGAGGGCTATGCGGTCGTCGGCGAGGCCGGTGACGGTGAGAAGGCGGTCGAGCTCGCCCGGGAGCACCGGCCCGACCTCGTCATCCTCGATGTGAAGATGCCGATCCTCGACGGTATCTCCGCCGCCGAGCGCATTGCCGAGGAGTCCATCGCACCGGTTCTGATGCTCACCGCGTTCTCGCAGCGTGACCTCGTGGAGCGGGCCCGGGATGCCGGGGCGATGGCGTACCTCGTGAAGCCGTTCAGTAAGAGCGACGTGGTGCCGGCCATCGAGATGGCTGTGTCGCGGTTCGCGGAGCTGAAGGCGTTGGAGACCGAGGTCGCGGATCTTTCGCAGCGGCT
Source organism: Streptomyces sp. NBC_01717 (assembly GCF_036248255.1). Classification (NCBI taxonomy): domain Bacteria; kingdom Bacillati; phylum Actinomycetota; class Actinomycetes; order Kitasatosporales; family Streptomycetaceae; genus Streptomyces; species Streptomyces sp. NBC_01717. Next base: position 6,898,593 of record NZ_CP109178.1, read on the forward strand.
GGAGACGCGGAAGCTGGTGGATCGGGCGAAGAGCATTCTGCAGACGGATTACGGGCTGTCGGAGCCGGCTGCGTTCCGGTGGATTCAGAAGACGTCGATGGATCGTCGTCTGTCGATGCAGCAGCTTGCCGAGGCGTTGATCGAGGATGCCGAGGAGAAGCGGCGGGCGTCGAAGGACGGCGCGTAGTCGCGCAGGCGCGTACGGAAGAGGCCCGCATCCCGGATCGATCGGGGTGCGGGCCTCTTCGGTGTGCAGGGTGGGTCAGTCCTCGCCGAGGTACGCCTTGCGGACGGATTCGTCGTGGAGGAGGTTCTGGCCGGTGCCGGAGAGGACGATCTTGCCGACCTCCATGACGTGGCCGTGGTCGGCGAGGGAGAGTGCGGCCTGGGCGTTCTGCTCGACGAGCAGGATGGTGGTGCCCTGGGCCTTGAGCTCGACGATGGTCTCCATGATCTTCTGCATCATGATCGGGGAGAGCCCCATGGAGGGTTCGTCGAGCATGAGCAGTTTGGGCTGGGACATGAGGGCGCGGCCCATGGCGAGCATTTGCTGTTCGCCGCCCGAGAGGGTTCCTGCGGCCTGCTTCCTTCGTTCTCCGAGGATGGGGAAGAGGTCGTAGGCGCGCTGGATGTCCTTTTCGATGCCTGCTTTGTCGTTGCGGAGGTAGGCGCCGAGGAGGAGGTTCTCGGTGATCGTCAGCCGGGGGAAGATGTGGCGTCCCTCGGGGGAGTGGGCGAGGCCCAGGGAGACGATCTTGTGGGCGGGGATGTTGGTGAGTGGTTTGCCCTCGAAGAGGATCTGGCCGCCGATGGGCTTGAGGAGGCCGGAGAGGGTGCGCAGGGTGGTGGTTTTTCCTGCGCCGTTGGTGCCGATGAGGGTGACGACCTGGCCGGCTTCGACGGTGAAGGAGATGCCTTTGACGGCTTCGATCTTGCCGTAGGCGACGCGGAGGTCTTCGACCTGGAGCAGTGCGGTCATCGGGTGTCCTCCTCTTCGGTGCGGGTGGTGCTGGTGTCGTCGTCGGTGGCGGTTGCCGCTTCGGCGGGCTCCGCTTCCGTGGTTTCGGCTTCGGCGTGTGCTTCGGCTTCTGCGGCTTCGACTTCGGCGACTTCTTCGGCGCCGGGGGCGCCTTCGAAGGGGGTGCCGAGGTAGGCGGCTACGACGCGTTCGTCGCTCTGGACGACGTCGGAGGTGCCTTCGACGAGTTTTTCGCCTTGTACGAGGACGGCGACTCGGTCGCAGAGGTTGAAGATGAAGCGCATGTCGTGCTCGATGACGAGGACGGCGATGCCTTGGTCCCGGATGGCGAAGATGAGTTCTTCGGTGACGCGGGTTTCCTGGGGGTTCATGCCTGCGGTGGGCTCGTCCAGGAGGAGGAGTCCGGGGTCGCTGGCGAGGGCGCGGGCGATTTCCAGCTTGCGCTGGTCTCCGTAGGGGAGGTTGCGCGCGAGGTGGTCGGCCTTGTCCTGGAGGCCGATGAACTCGAGGAGTTCCATGGCTCGTTCGCGGCTGGCGTTCTCGGCTTTGGTGAAGCCGGGGAGGCGCAGGAGCGCGGACCAGAGGCCTTCTTTGGTGCGGGTGTGGCGTCCGACGAGGACGTTTTCCAGGACGGACATGTTGGCGAAGAGCCGGATGTTCTGGAAGGTGCGGGCGATGCCTGCCTGGGTGACGAGGTGGGGCTTGGGCGGCAGGACGGTGCCCTTGTAGCTGACTTTGCCTTCGGTGGGGACGTAGAGCCCGGTGAGGCAGTTGAAGAAGGTGGTTTTGCCGGCGCCGTTGGGTCCGATGAGGCCGACGATTTCACCTGCGTTGACGGTGAGGTCGACGTTGCGTACGGCGGTGAGCCCGCCGAAGCGCATGGTGACGCCGCTTGCGTCGAGGACGGTGGTGGCGGTTTTTGTGGTGGTGGTCATGGTGGTCACGCCCCCGCCTTGGCGATGCCGGCGCCGGTTTCTTCGGACTGCCGTGGTTCGGGTACGTCGATGGTGTCGTTCTCGTGGAATTCGAGCTGCTTCCTGCGGTCGGCGATCAGGCCTTCGGGGCGGAAGCGCATCAGGAGGATGAGCGCGATGCCGAAGAGGAAGAGCTGGTAGTCCTGCATGAACTGGAGTTTGGCCGGGATGAGGTAGAGCAGTGCGGCGCCGACGAAGGGTCCGCTGAGGGTTCCCATGCCGCCGAGGATGACGGCGGCGAGGAGGAACGCGGAGTTCGGGGGTACGGAGCCGGCGAACTGGTACTGCTCTGGTGTCACGGTGTAGTTGACGTGCGCCTGGACGGTGCCGGCGAGGCCGGCGAGGGTGGCGCCGAGGGCGAAGGCGAGCAGCTTGAGCCGGAAGGCGTTGATGCCCATGGCGGTGGCGGCGGTTTCGTCTTCGCGGATGGCGACCCAGGCGCGGCCGATGCGGGAGTCTCCGGAGCGGCGGAACACGAGGACGACGACGGCGGTGACGACGAGCATCAGCAGGTAGTAGTTGGCGGGCCTGCTGAGGGTGAAGGGGCCGATGTCGTGGCTGAGTCCGAAGTCGATCCCGAAGAGGTTGAGGTCCGGGATGCTGGGGATGCCTTGGGAGCCGTTGGTGAGGTCGGGTCCGCTGTTGCCGTTGAGGTTGTTGACGGTGACGCGGAAGATCTCACCGAAGCCGAGGGTGACGATGGCGAGGTAGTCGCCGCGCAGTCGGAGGGTCGGGGCGCCGATGAGGACGCCGAAGATCAGTGAGACTGCGGCTCCGGTGAGGACGGCGGCCCAGAAGGGGAAGTGGACGCCGATGGCTGAGAGTGGTGCGCCGGAGACGAGGGCCGCGGTGTAGGCGCCGACGCCGAGGAAGGCGACGTAGCCGAGGTCGAGGAGGCCGGCGAGGCCGACGACGACGTTGAGGCCGAGTGCGACGGTGGCGAAGATGAGGATGTTGGCGCCGATGAGGGCGTATTCCGCGGTGTCCTGGGTGAAGGGGAAGCAGAAGGCTGCGACCAGGGCTGCGGCGAGGGTGACGTTGCGGTGCTTCGTGGTCAGCGCGGTGATGCGGGAGATGAGTCCTGCACGGGTGAGCGCGGTGAAGGCGAAGCCTGCGGTGATGAGGAAGCCGATGAACTGTTCGGATTCTTCGGTGGGGATGTCGATGCCGTAGGTGAAGACGTACAGCGCGGCGCCGAAGGAGCCGGCGATGATGAGGATTTCGGCCCAGGCGGGGAGGGTTTTGGCGCGGGTGGCCGCGGGTGCGGTGAGGCTGTTGCGGAAGCGCTGCCAGATGCCCGGCTGGGGTTGGTCCTGGGGGAGTGGGTCGTCGCTCGGGAGTCCGAGTGCGGTGAGGGCGGCGATGAGTGCGCCGATGCCGCTGACCCAGGCTCCGGGTTCGAGGTTGACTGCGCCGCCGAGCTCGTAGGAGATGGCGCCCATGGCGTAGCCGGTGGTGCCGAGGGTGCCGAGGGCGAGGAGTCGGACGGGGCTGTTGGTGCCGCCGGGGGTGAGCCAGCGCAGTCCTCGGATGCCGTATCCGCAGAGTGCGAAGACGAGGGTGAGGATGGCGCCGGTGAGGGTGAGGATCTGGAGGCCGCCGGGGTAGCCGGTGACGGTGAGGTCGCCGGGGAAGTCGGTGGTCCAGGTCCAGGGGAGGAAGGTGCCGGCGAGTGCGATGGCGGCGCCTGCGATGGTGGCGAGGCGGGCGATCGGTGCGGGCAGTGGGATGAGTGTGTTCTGGGTGGTCATCCGTATCACGCCCGATCCGCGACGCGTTCGCCGAGCAGGCCTTGGGGCCGGAGCAGCAGGACGACGATGAGGAGGACGAAGGCCCATACGTCCTTCCAGGCGCCGCCGCCGAAGAGGTCCATGCCGGGGACGTCGCTCATGTAGCCGGTGGCGAGGGATTCGGCGACGCCGAGTACGACTCCGCCGAGCATGGCGCCGTAGATGTTGCCGATGCCGCCGAGTACGGCTGCGGTGAAGGCCTTGAGGCCCATGATGAAGCCCATTTTGAAGCCGATCTGGCCGTTCTTGAGCCCGTAGGCGACGGCGGCGACGGCTGCGAACGCGGCACCGATGGCGAAGGCCATGACGATGATGCGGTCGGTGTTGATGCCCATGAGCTTGGCGGTGTCGGGGTCCTGCGAGGTTGCCTGCATGCCGCGACCGGACCGGGTCTTGGAGACGAAGAGTCCGAGGGCGAGCATGCAGACGGGTGCGGCGATGAGGACGAAGAGGTCACCGCGCTGGATGCTGGCGCCGAAGAGGTCGAATGCTTCGCCCTTGAACTGGGGGAAGGGTCGGTCCTTCGTGGCGTTGGGGTACCACTTCCAGATGGCCTGCTGGAGTGCGAGGGAGAGTCCGATCGCGGTGATCAGCGGGGCGAGTCTGGGGGCGGTGCGCAGCGGCCGGTAGGCGAAGCGTTCGGCTGCGACGCTGACGGCGACGGAGCATATTATGCCGCCGATGATCATGAGGGGGACGATTGCGAGGAGGTTGGAGCCGGCCGGCATCCAGAGGTACACGGTGAGAGCTCCGAAGCCTCCGATCATGAAGATCTCGCCGTGGGCGAAGTTGATGAGCTGGATGATTCCGTAGACCATCGTGTAACCGATCGCGATGAGACCGTACATCGCGCCGAGGATGAGTCCATTGGCCAGCTGTTGCGGCAGTTCGTTCACCGCAGGGCCTCCGTGGAGTGGTTCGGATATGGCACCGCGCGGGAGCGCTGGTAGCGCCCCCGCGCGGCCTGGTTGCTTGCTATGGGTGACCGGTAGGGCTCGTCGGGCCTACTTGTAGGCTTCGCTGAGCTTGGAGACCCACTTGCCGCCGTCGACCTGGTAGGCGGTCATCATGGTGTTGGTGGTGTCGCCGTACTCGTCGAAGGAGACGGGGCCGGTGACGCCGTCGAACTGGACCTTGCTCATGGCGGCGAGGACCTTGGCGCGGGCGTCGTCGGGGAGCTTGCCCTTGTTGTCGGCGACGACGACCTTGACGGCCTCGATGATCGCCCAGGTGGCGTCGTAGGTGCTGCCGCCGTAGGCCTCGTAGGCGTCCTTGTAGCCGGCCGTCTTGTAGTCCGCGATGAACTTCTTGGCGGAGTCGAGCTCCTCGACGGGCTTGCCGACGGAGGTGGCGATGTCGCCCTGGGCCTTCTTGTTGAGCTTGATGAAGTCGGCGCTGTACATGCCGTCGCCGCCCATGAGGGGGATCTTGACGCTGTCCTTGAGCTGCTGGCTCAGGGGTGCGCCGGCGGGGTACTCACCGCCGTAGTAGACGGCCTTGGCGCCGGACTTCTTGACCTTGGTGACGACGGCGTTGAAGTCGCGGTCGTCCGGGTTGACGTGATCGGCGCCGACGATCTTGCCGCCGAGCTCGGTGAACGTCGCCTTGAAGGAGGCGGCGAGGCCGGCTCCGTAGGGCTTCTGGTCGTCGATCAGGTAGACGTCCTTGACCTTGGCGTCGTTGTAGAGGTACTTCGCTGCGAAGGCGCCCTGGATCTGGTCCGTGGTCGCGGTGCGGAAGTACGTCTTGAAGGGGCGCTGCTTGTCGCCGGTCTTCCAGTTGTTGCCCTGGGTCAGCTCGGTGCCGGTGTTGGCCGGGGAGACCTGGGTGAGGCTGGCGTCGTTGAGCGGCTTCTGCATCGACTGGGCCACGCCGGAGTTCAGGGGGCCGACGATGCCGAGGACGCCCTTGTTGTCGATGAACTTGGTGGCGTTCTGCTGGCCGACGGAGGGCTGGGCCTGGTCGTCGAGGGGCTGGAGCTCGAACTTGACGCCGGGGACGGTCTTGTCCTTGTTCGCCGTCTTGACGGCGAGGTCGGCGGAGTTCTTGATGCCGAGGCCCAGGGCGGACAGGTCGCCGGTCAGGGGGGCGTCGAGGCCGATGACGACGGTCTGGGTGTCGCCGCCCCCGCTGCTGTTCTTGCTGTCGTCGCGCGACCCGCAGGCGGTGAGCGTCAGTGCTCCGGTGGTGAGCACTGTGGTGAGGATGAGCAAAGAACGGTGTCGCACGAAAAGTCCTTTCCCTGGCGCGGCCTCCTCTGCTTGAGGTGCCGTGTCGTTCGCCGGGCCGTACTGGGTTGGTACAGGGCCGTGCAGCAGACGCGCCCGGCGGCGCGGTGACTGGCCGTGACTCTAGGCGCAGGTGGCGGGGTCGGGGATGGGTCGGCTGAGGATGTGACTGTCTTGTTATGACGTTGAGGAAGGCTTGAGGTGGCTGTGCGGACATGTACGGCTTTTTACTGGACGGTGAAGTGACCGCATTCTGAGAACGCGCAGCTCTGCTAAGGGGCTTGAAGCGATCTTGGTGCTGTCGCGTCGCGGGGGGCGGTGAGGGCGCGACGAAGTGCCCGGCGGCCGTGGGGCCGGGTCCTGTGTGCCGCCCGGTGGCGCCCGGGTATTGCGTGCTTGTTACGCAGTGTTACGCCGGGGGGCGGTATGGTCCACGCCCCGTGGTGTCCGTGGGGTGCGTGTGACTGTTGAGTGGGCCATACAACGGGTCGCGCGGTCAAGAGCGTTGGGGGTGGAATCCGCTCAACACCGGTTCCTGCGCGGGTGGTTGTGGGCGGATATGGCTCTGCCCGGCCGGGTTTGCGGTCCGGGCCGGGCAGGGGTGTGGTGCGGTGCCGGTGCGTCAGACGGCGGTGGTCTTGGGGACGTCGCGGAGCATGCAGGTGAGGCGTGCGGTGCAGACGCGCTTGTCCTGTTCGTCGGTGATGACGATCTCGTACGTGGCGGTGGAGCGGCCGCGGTGGACGGGGGTGGCGACGCCGGTGACGAGTCCGCTCCGTACCCCTCGGTGATGGGTGCAGTTCAGGTCGACGCCGACGGCGAGCTTGGTGGCGCCGCCGTGGAGCATGCTGCCGACGGAGCCGAGGGTCTCGGCGAGGACGGCGGAGGCGCCGCCGTGCAGGAGTCCGTAGGGCTGGGTGTTGCCTTCGACGGGCATGGTGCCGACGACACGGTCCGCGGAGGCTTCGACGATCTGGACGCCCATGCGTTCGCCGAGGTGGCCGGCGGAGAAGAGGGCGGGCAGGTCGACGCCGAGTGCGGCGTACTCGTCGATGATCTCCTGGGGGAACTTGGGTGCGGTGTGCTCGCCCATGGGGTCCGGCTCCGATCGTCTGCGGTGGTTCATAGCTTTATTGCTGTGTGCATCGTTCTTATCAGACGACTGAGCGAACGCTTAGCGGGCTGTGGGTGCGGATTCTTCCCGAATGTCCTGCTCCTGGACGCTCCGGTTCTGGATGTTCTCGAAGCGGATGACGACGGACTTGCTGGCGGGGGTGTTGCTGGTGTCGGCGGTGGAGTCGAGGGGGACCAGCACGTTGGTCTCGGGGTAGTAGGCGGCGGCGCAGCCGCGGGCGGTGGGGTAGTGGACGATGCGGAAGCCGGGTGCCCGGCGTTCGGCGCCGTCCTTCCATTCGCTGACGAGGTCGGTGTATGCGCCGTCGGTGAGGCCGAGGGCGCGGGCGTCGTCGGGGTTGACCATGACGACGCGGCGGCCGCCCTTGATGCCGCGGTAGCGGTCGTCGAGGCCGTAGATCGTGGTGTTGTACTGGTCGTGGGAGCGCAGGGTCTGCAGCAGCAGCCGGCCTTCGGGGAGTTCGGGGTATTCGACGGGGGCCGCGGTGAAGTTGGCCTTGCCGGTGGTGGTGGGGAAGCGGCGGGAGTCGCGCGGTGGGTGCGGGAGGGTGAAGCCTCCGGGGCGGGCGACGCGGGCGTTGAAGTTCTCGAAGCCGGGGACGACGCGGGAGATGCGGTCGCGGATCGTGGCGTAGTCCTTCTCGAACTCTTCCCAGTCGGTGGTGGATTCGGGGCCGAGGACGGCGCGGGCGAGGCGGGCGACGATGGCGGGTTCGGAGAGCAGGTGGGGGCTTGCGGGGGTGAGGTTGCCGCGTGAGGCGTGGACCTTGCTCATGGAGTCCTCGACGGTGACGAACTGCTTGCCGCTCGCCTGGATGTCCTTGTCGGTGCGGCCGAGGGTGGGCAGGATCAGGGCGCGGCGGCCGGTGACGGCGTGCGAGCGGTTGAGCTTCGTGGAGACGTGGACGGTGAGGCGGGCGTGGCGCATGGCGGCTTCGGTGACGTGGGTGTCGGGGGTCGCCGCGACGAAGTTGCCGCCCATGGCGAAGAAGATCTTTGCGTCGCCGTCGCGCAGGGCCTGGATGGAGCGGACGACGTCGTAGCCGTGGTGGCGCGGTGAGGTGATGCCGAATTCCTTGTCGAGGGCGTCGAGGAATGCGGGTGCGGGGCGTTCGAAGATGCCCATGGTGCGGTCGCCCTGGACGTTGGAGTGGCCGCGGACGGGGCAGACCCCGGCGCCGGGGCGGCCGATGTTGCCGCGCAGCAGAAGGAAGTTGACGACTTCGCGGATGGTGGCCACGGAGTGCTTGTGCTGGGTGAGGCCCATGGCCCAGCACACGATGGTGCGCTTCGAGGCGAGGACCATGGTGAGGGCCTGCTCGATGGTGGCGCGGTCGAGGCCGGTGGCGGTGAGGGTCTCGTCCCAGTCGGCGGCGCGGGCGGCGGCCGCGAACTCTTCGTAGCCGTGGGTGTGTTCGGTCACGAATGTGTCGTCGACGGCGCCTTCGGTCTCCAGGATCATCTTGTTGAGGAGCCGGAAGAGGGCCTGGTCGCCGCCGATGCGGATCTGCAGGAACAGGTCGTTGAGGGCGGTGCCCTTGATCATGCCCTGGGGGGTCTGGGGGTTCTTGAACCGCTCCAGTCCGGCTTCGGGCAGCGGGTTCACCGAGATGATCCTGGCGCCCGCGGCTTTGGCCTTCTCCAGGGCGGAGAGCATCCGGGGGTGGTTGGTGCCGGGGTTCTGTCCGGCGACGATGATCAGGTCGGCGTGGTGGACGTCCTCGAGGGAGACGCTGCCCTTGCCGACGCCGATGGTTTCCATGAGTGCGGAGCCGGAGGACTCGTGGCACATGTTGGAGCAGTCCGGCAGGTTGTTGGTGCCGAATTCGCGGGCGAACAGCTGGAGCAGGAACGCGGCCTCGTTGCTGGTGCGGCCGGAGGTGTAGAAGAGCGCTTCGTCGGGGGAGTCGAGGGCGCGCAGTTCCTCGGCCATGATGTCGAAGGCGCGTTCCCAGGTCACCGCTTCGTACCGGTCGGCGCCTTCGGGCAGGTACATCGGCTGGGTGATGCGGCCCTGCTGGCCGAGCCAGTACCCGCTGCGGCCGGCGAGGTCGGCGACGGGGTGCGCGGCGAAGAAGTCCGGGGTGACGCGGCGCAGGGTGGCTTCCTCGGCGACGGCCTTGGCGCCGTTCTCGCAGAATTCGGCGGTGTGCCGTTTGTCGCCCTCGGGCCAGGCGCAGCCGGGGCAGTCGAAGCCGTCCTTCTGGTTGACCTTGAGGAGGGTCCGGGCGGTGCGGCGGATGCCCATCTGCTGCTGGGCGATGCGCAGGCTGTGGGCGACGGCGGGAATTCCTGCGGCCGAGCGCCGGGCCGGTTCGACGTGCGGCGCGTCCTGGACCGGGTCACCGGTGGGCGGCTTGGTGGCCATTGTGCTCCCCTTCGAGCCAGCTGCGAACCTGCGCGGTGTCGCTGCATGCGTTCCTGTGGTCGTTCCTGTCGTCGATCGTGTCACGCGGCGCGGAGCGTGTGCCGGGCGAGTGGTCTGCGGTCCGCATTGTCAGTGGTCCGTGGCAGGATCGGGGGCGTGGCTGAGACGGCATCGAAGAAGACGGCAGACAACCGACCGCGCCTGCTCCTCATGGACGGGCACTCCCTGGCGTACCGGGCGTTCTTTGCGCTGCCTGCGGAGAATTTCACGACGGGGGCGGGCCAGCCGACGAACGCGGTGTACGGCTTCGCGTCGATGCTGGCGAACACGTTGCGTGATGAGGCGCCCACGCATTTCGCGGTGGCGTTCGACGTTTCGCGCCGGACGTGGCGGTCGCAGGAGTTCCCCGAGTACAAGGCGAATCGTTCGAAGACGCCGGACGAGTTCAAGGGGCAGGTCGAGCTGATCGGCGAGCTGCTGGACGCGATGCACGCCGATCGTTTCGCGGTCGACGGCTTCGAGGCGGACGATGTGATCGCCACGCTGGCGACGCAGGCTGAGGCGGCCGGGTTCGAGGTGCTGATCGTCACCGGTGACCGGGATTCGTTCCAGCTGATCACGGACAACGTCACGGTGCTGTACCCGACGAAGGGCGTCTCGGAGCTGACGCGGTTCACCCCGGAGAAGGTCGAGGAGAAGTACGGGCTGACGCCGCAGCAGTACCCGGACTTCGCGGCGCTGCGCGGAGACCCGTCGGACAACCTGCCGGGTATCCCGGGCGTCGGGGAGAAGACGGCGGCGAAGTGGATCAACCAGTTCGGTTCGTTCGACGACCTCGTCGCGCGTGCGGACGAGGTCAAGGGGAAGGCCGGGCAGAACTTCCGGGAGCACCTGGAGTCCGTGAAGCTGAACCGTCGACTGACCGAGATGGTCCGTGACGTGGAGCTGACGAAGACCCCGCAGGACCTGGAGCGCGCGCCGTACGACCGCTCGGCGGTCACGGGTGTGCTGGATGTGCTGGAGATCCGTAATCCGAGCCTGCGCGAGCGGCTGCTCGCCGTGGATCCGGGGGCTGCAGAGGACGAGGCTCCGGCGCCTGCCGCGGGCATCGAGCTGGACGGTGCGGTGCTGGCTGCGGGCGAGCTCGCGCCGTGGCTGGCCGAGCACGGCGGGCAGCCGCTGGGTGTCGCCACGGTCGACACGTGGGCGCTGGGCGCCGGCAGTGTCACGGAGATCGCACTGGCCGCGGCCGACGGGGCGGCGGCGTGGTTCGACCCGGCGCGGCTCGACGAGGCGGACGAGCGGGCGTTCGCCGCGTGGATCGCGGACGCCGGGCAGCCGAAGGTCATGCACAACGCGAAGAGTGCGATGCGGGTGTTCCCCGAGCACGGCTGGCAGGTCGAGGGCGTCACGATGGACACGGCGCTGGCCGCCTATCTGGTCAAGCCCGGCCGCCGTTCGTTCGCGCTGGACGCGCTGGCGGTGGAGTACCTGGGCCGGGAGCTGGCCCCCGCGGCGGCGGACGGGCAGCTGGCGTTCGGTGCGGACGACCAGGCGGAGGCCGATGCGCTGATGGCGCAGGCCCGCGCGGTCCTGGACCTCGGGGAGGCGTTCACCGCCCGGCTGAAGGAGGTCGGTGCGGCCGAGCTGCTCCACGACATGGAGCTGCCGACGTCCGCGCTGCTGGCCCGGCTGGAGCGGCACGGCATCGCGGCCGACCGGGAGCACCTCGAATCGATGGAGCAGCAGTTCGCCGGCGCCGTGCAGCAGGCGGTGAAGGAGGCGCACGCGGCGGTGGGCCGCGAGTTCAACCTGGGCTCGCCCAAGCAGCTCCAGGAGGTCCTCTTCGGTGAGCTGGGCCTGCCCAGGACGAAGAAGACGAAGACCGGTTACACGACGGACGCGGACGCGCTAGCGTGGCTGGCCGCGCAGACGGAGCACGAGCTGCCGGTCATCATGCTCCGCCACCGCGAGCAGGCGAAGCTGCGGGTCACGGTCGAGGGCCTGGTCAAGACGATCGCGGCGGACGGCCGTATCCACACCACGTTCAACCAGACGGTGGCGGCGACCGGCCGGCTCTCGTCGACCGACCCCAATCTGCAGAACATCCCGGTCCGCACCGACGAGGGCCGGGCGATCCGGCGCGGCTTCGTCGTCGGCGACGGGTTCGAGACGCTGATGACGGCCGACTACAGCCAGATCGAACTGCGGGTGATGGCCCACCTGTCGGAGGACGCGGGCCTGATCGAGGCGTTCACGTCCGGCGAGGACCTGCACACCACGGTCGCGTCGCAGGTCTTCGGCGTCGACAAGTCCGCCGTCGACCCGGAGATGCGCCGCAAGATCAAGGCCATGAGTTACGGACTGGCGTACGGGCTCTCCGCGTTCGGCCTCTCGCAGCAGCTGAACATCGAGGCGGGCGAGGCGCGCGGCCTGATGGACACGTACTTCGAGCGGTTCGGCGGTGTCCGTGACTACCTGCGCCGGGTGGTGGAGGAGGCCCGGGCCACCGGCTACACGGAGACGGTGTTCGGTCGCCGCCGCTACCTCCCGGACCTGAACAGCGACAACCGGCAGCGCCGCGAGACGGCCGAGCGGATGGCGCTCAACGCACCGATCCAGGGCACGGCGGCGGACATCGTCAAGGTCGCCATGCTCCACGTCGACCGGGCGCTGACCGACGCGAAGCTGACGTCGCGGATGCTGCTCCAGGTCCACGACGAAATCGTGCTGGAGATCGCCAAGGGCGAGCGCGAGCAGGTCGAGGAGATTTTGCGCCACGAGATGTCGACGGCGGTGCAGTTGCGTGCCCCGCTGGACGTCTCGGTCGGTGTCGGCGCGGACTGGGAGTCCGCGGCGCACTGACGCGGCAGTGACGCGGCGCCCGCACGAGCACAGGGGTTCCCAGAGGTGTCCGGCCGGACCGGCCGGACACCCTCAGGGGCTGTCCGGCGGGCTTGTCATCAGGTCTGTCCGATGGCCGGGTGGTGCGGTGGCGGTGGGCGGCTCGTCCCGGGGCCGGGCTCGGAGCCGTATCCACGTTCCGTACAGCACCAGGCCGACCGCAAGGCCTGCTCCGGCGCCGAAGCAGGCGGTCGGGATGATGTCCAGCGGTGTGTCGATGTGCCCGAAGTACGCGTACCAGCGGGCGCACCGGTGGACGATGCCGAGCAGTACGCAGACGCTCAGCAGGGCGCCCGCGCACCACCGTGCCCGGCGGTCGAGGTCCGGTACGGACGGCGGGACGGGCCGCGCCCCGGTCCGTCGCAGCCCGGACGCGGTGAACCAGGCGAGCACGGTCAGTGCCACCGCCGAACTGCCGTACTGCACGCACTGGAACACCGGAAAACCGCCGACGTTCTCATTGAGGACCGGCACCAGCCGGGTGCCCCACCGGTCGTGATGGGTGAACGCGTCCCACACCACGTGCGTGCCCGCCCCGATGACCGCCGACACGACGAACCACGCACCGTCCCGCACCCCCCACGGGCCCTGCCGCTCTCCGCGTACGAAGGTGTGCACGCGCCCCTGCCACGCTCCCGGCAACAGCGCCACCAGCGGTTCGCGCAGCAGCAGCCACAGCGCCACCACGGCCGCGGTGATCAGGACGTCCACCGTGAACACCCCCCACACGGCATGCGTGACCTGACCGAACTCCATCGCGCCCGGGACAGCCGTGTCCGCGTAGTACGTCATGTCGGGGGCGAACGAACCCGCGACGAGCGCCGAAGCGAAGAGCGGCCCGCGCGCGGTGCCGTTGCGTCGGACGACCGGCAGTACGGCAGCGGCATGGCTGAGGGTGAACGGCATGGCCGCAAGTATGCGCGAGGACGGTTGTGCGGATCCGGTGGACACCCGACGCCTGCCGTTCAACTTGCGGTCCGGAACGTGAAATACCAATAAAAATCGGTCAGGCCACTGTGTTCGGGCGGCGCAAGTTGCCGTAGGGTCGCCTGAGTCCTCGCGCTGGGGAGCGCGGGCAGCCGTCGATGGGGAGGGACCAGACGTATGGCAGCGCAATTCGGTCGCCGACTGCGCCGAGGGGCGACCACCACTGCGGTGGCCGCAGTTGCTGTGGCGGCGCTCTCCGCGTCACAGGGGCCCGGCGCGGTGCTCGCTTCGGACGGTGGCGGCGGTGACCAGCGCACAGCCGGGTCCGCACCGTCCGACGACAACGCGGCAACCGGCAACTCGCCGTACTACACGGACCTGCCGCCGCTGGTCACCCCCAACAAGCCCGGTACGTCGACAAATCTGCCGATCACCGGCAGTGCGGAGTCCGGCATACCGGCCTCGGTCCTGGCTGCGTACAAGAAGGCCCAGCAGTCCATCGCGAGCAGCGACGCCGCCTGCCGGCTGCCGTGGCAACTCCTCGCCGCGATCGGCAAGGTGGAGTCCGGCCAGGCCCGCGGTGGCCGGGTCGACGCGAACGGCACCACGTTCTCCCCGATCCTCGGCCCGGTCCTGAACGGCCAGGGCTTCGCGATGATCAAGGACACCGACAACGGGGCGTACGACGGGGACTCGACGCACGACCGTGCGGTCGGCCCGATGCAGTTCATCCCGTCGACATGGGCGACCTGGGGCCAGGACGGCAACGACGACGGCCGCAAGGACCCCAACAACATCTATGACGCGGCGCTCGCCGCCGGGCACTACCTCTGCGCCGGCTCCCGCGATCTGGCGCTCGCGGCCGATCTCGACCGGGCGGTCCTCAGCTACAACCACTCGAACGAATACCTGCGTACGGTCCGCTCCTGGTTCGACTACTACAAGCGCGGCACGCACGAGGTCCCCGACGGCACCGGCGTCGTCCCGCCGCCCCTCGACGGTGGTTCGGACGCGAGCCCGGACCCCGGCACCTCGCCGTCCCCGACCCCGCCCGCGAAGCCGGACCCGGACCCGGACCCGGAGCCGTCGAAACCGGGCGGCGGTTCGACCGACCCGAAGCCCCCCACGCCCCCGGCCACCCAGCCCCCCAAGCCGTCCCAGACCCTCGCCGATCTGGAGAACGCGGGCACCGGTGCGCTGACCGCCACCGCGGGCGACGCGTTCGCCGAGCGGATCAAGGTGCGGGCGAAGAACAGCCTCGGCGGGCCGCTCGCCAAGGTGTCCGTGACGTTCACCATCGCCGGTGACACGGACACCCGCTTCGACGGCGGGAAGAGCGCGGTCACCCTGACCACCGGATCCGACGGCACGGTGACCGCACCGGTGCTGCAGGCGGGCGAGACGACGGGGGAGTTCACGGTCCGGGCCATCGCCACCGGCCGCTCGCTGCCGGCCGTCGCCTACACCGCGACCGTCACCGCCCGGCAGGCCGACGCCATCGCCAGGACCGACGACAAGGCACTGACCGCGGCGCCCGGCGCCGAGTTCGCCGACGCCGTCGAGGTCAAGGCCACCTACAAGGGCGCGATCGCGTCCGGTGTCGCCGTCACCGCCACGATGATCACCGACGGGGACACTCCGGCCGAGAACGACAAGGGCCCGTACTTCAAGGACGCCGACGGCAACACGGTCCGCACCCTGACGGAGCTGAAGACCGACGCCGACGGCACGCTGCTGCTCCCGAAGATCTACGCCGACGACACCGCGGGCACGTACAAGCTCCGCCTGACCACCGAGGGCGGCGCCACAGTCGTCATCGAGCTCACGGTCGAGGCTCCCGCCGCCTGACGCCTCCGCACCGCGTTCACCGAGCAGCCCCTGTGCCATCACCCGGCACAGGGGCTGCTCCACGTGTTCTCATCTCGCGCCCGCGTTGCTACGGTGCCCCAACCCTGACGACCCATCAGATAAGCGCTCTCCGGGAGGCCGAGCATGCGTGCCGTCATCGCCGCCGCCATCGGGCTGGCCGCAGCCCTCGCCCTCGTGTTCACCATCAGCGCGATCGGCGCACCCCCCGGCGAGACCTCGCCCCAACCCCTGCTGACCACCGTTCCCGGCCCCAAGAAGTAGAGGGAGGGCGCCATGCGCCGCCGAGCCGGCCTCGTACTCCTGGCCTTCGCCGTGTTCTTCGCCGCCCTGTCACCCCTGCTGCGCTGGTACGCCTTCCCGAGGCTGGCGAAGATCCCCCCGAGCCAGTACCAGGAGATGGTGCTGGAGGCGAAGCCCGCCACCCTCCTCGACTACAACGACGGCATGAAGGTCAAGCAGGTCCCCAAGGTCACCATCGTGCAGACGCTCAAGGGCAATGTGGAGGCGTCCGAGAAGATCGAGCGCAGCGCCGGCCGCGACGTCGTCGTCTGGGACGGACTCAGCTACGTCGTCGATCCGAACGGCAAGATGGTCTCGGAGATCCCCGAGCGCTACATCTTCGACGCGCACAGCCAGGCACCCGTCCACGCCACCGGCGAGATGGTCGACGGCGACCCGGTCGAGCGCCAGGGCATCGAGTTCAAGTGGCCGTTCCTGACCCAGAAACGCGACTACGAGTACTTCGACGCCCAGAGCCGCACCACCTCGCCCATCCACTACAAGGGCACCCGGAAGTTCCGCGGCATGGACGTCTACTACTTCGAGCAGACCATCCCGTGGACCGAGGTCCCGATGCCGAAGAAGATGCCGATCAAGGGCGTCACCGCCGAGCAGGTCGCGAAGACGGGCATGACCCGCTGGTACACCACCAAGCGGATGTTCTGGGTCGACCCGGTCACCGGCGCGCCCGTCAACGGCGAGGAGATCCACAAGGAGGAGCTGCGCAACGCGAAGGCGATGGGCATGCCCCAGGACACGGTCACCGCGTTCGCCGGGCACGTGAAGATGCGCGAGGACTACATCGAGTACACCGTCGCCCTGGTGAAGTCCCAGCGGGTGCTGGTCCTGCTGCTCACCTCGTACCTGCCATGGGGCTTCCTGGCGCTCGCCGCCGGGCTGCTCGCGCTCGCGCTGTGGCTGGAGGCGCGGTCCCGGCGGCCGGGCGGCCGGCAGCCGGAGCCCGCCGCCTCTCCCGCCCCGGATCCGGCGCCTACTCCCGCCTGAGCCGCGCCGACGTGAACCGGGTCGCCTCCACCGTCGTCGGGTCCTCGGGCCACGGATGCTTCGGGTAGCGGCCGCGCAGCTCCGCCCGCACCGCCCGGTATCCGTCCCGCCAGAACGACGCGAGATCCGCGGTGACCGCCGCCGGGCGGCCCGCGGGGGAGAGCAGATGGACGAGGACGGGCACCCCGGCCACCTTCGGTGTCTCGGTGAGACCGAACAGTTCCTGGAGCTTCACCGCAAGTACGGGCTGCTCGGCGCCGTACTCCACCCGGATCCGCGAACCGCTCGGCACCTCGATGCGCTCGGGTGCCAGCTCGTCCAGCCGGGCCGCCTCGCCGGTCGCCCACGGCAGGAGCCGCCGCAGCGCCTGCCCGGCGTCGATCCTCGCCAGGTCGGAGCGGCGGCGGGCCCGGGACAGCTCGGGCTCCAGCCACTCCTCGGTACGGGCCAGCAGCGCACCGTCGGACACATCCGGCCACGGGGTGCCCAGCTCCCGGTGCAGAAAGGCGAGCCGCTCACGCAGCTGTCCGGTCTCCCGGGTCCAGCGCAGCAGCCCGAGCCCGTCGCGCCCGAGCCCGTCCACCAGCGCCGCCCGCACCAGCTCGGGCCTCGGCTGCTTCAGCGCGCGCACCGACAGTTCGACGGCGCCCAGCCGTTCCACCGAGCGCGCCACCACGTCGCCGTCCACCCAGCGGACCTCCTCACCGGAGAACCGCAGATGCCCGGCCGCCAGCCGCGCCGTGTCCTCGTCGACGACGGCGGCGAGCCGCACCCTGGCGGACGCCGCGTGCGCCGGCCGGTCCGCGACCGCGACGGCCAGCCACGGCGCACTGCGCAGCCGCGACCCGTCCCGCAGCTCCGCGCCAGTCCCCGAGGCCATCAGGAAGGCCCCTTCGCCGCGGGCCCGTGCCACCCGTTCCGGGAACGCCAGCGCCGCCACCAGGCCGACGGCCGCATCGTCCGAACCACCCCGGCCGGAACCCTCGCCCCTGCTTTCGATGGACGACGACAGCCGCCGTACCTCCTGCCGCCAGCGCGCCGCATAGCCGTCCCCGCCCCGTCGTGCGGTACGTAGTGCGGCCGCCAGATCGTCCCCGTACTCCCGCGGCGGCTCCTCGCTCAGCAGCGCCACCACCTCGGCCGCCCGACGGCCGCCGACCTCGGCCGCACCGTCCAGGAGTGCCCGCGCGAGCCTCGGATGCAGACCCAGCCGGGACATCCGTACACCCCGGTCGGTCACCCGGCCGTCCGCGTCCACCGCGCCGACCGCCGTCAGCGTCTCGCGGGCCGCGCCCATCGCGCCGGCCGGCGGCGGATCCAGGAGTGCCAGACCCGACGCGTCCGGATCGCCCCAGCAGGCCGCCTGCAGCGCGAACGCAGCCAGATCGGCCACCTTGATCTCCGGCGACGGGAACCGGGCCAGCCGCCCGTCCTCCCCCTGCTCCCAGCACCGGTACACCGCCCCCGGTGCCTCACGCCCCGCCCGTCCCGCCCGCTGCCTCCCCGCCGCCTGCGAGGCCCGTACGGTCGTCAGCGCGCTCAGCCCCCGCGCATGATCGGTACGCGGCTCCCTGGCCAGGCCCGAGTCGACGACGATCCGCACCCCCGGCACCGTCAGCGACGACTCGGCGACGGAGGTCGCGAGCACCACCCGGCGGCCCTCCGACGAACCCGCCAGCACGGCGTCCTGAACCGCCGCCGGAGCCCGCCCGTGCACCTGAAGAACCTCTGCGGGTACCCCCGCCAGCTGTCCCGCGACGCGGCCGATCTCACCGACGCCCGGCAGGAAACACAGCACATCGCCGTCCCGCTCGGCGAGCGCCCGGCGCACCACCGAGGCGACATGGGTCAGCAGTGCCGGGTCGACCCGCATCCCGTGCGGCGGCCTGACCGGTCTCACCGGCGGGGCCCACACCACCTCCACCGGGTGCGACACGCCCTGCGCCTCGACCACCGGTGCGTCGCCGAGCAGCCGGGCCCAGCCCTGCGCGTCCGTCGTCGCCGACGCGGCGACCAGCCGCAGATCGGGCCGGATCGCCTCCCGTACATCGAGGAGGAACGCGGCGACCGTGTCAGCGTCCAGATGACGTTCGTGGCACTCGTCGATGATCACCGCATCGACCCCGGCGAGCTCCTGGTCGCGCTGGAGCCGTTGCAGGAGCACGCCGGTGGTCACGACCTCCACCACCGTGTCGCGCCCCACGACACGCTCCCCGCGCACGGTGAACCCGACGCGCCGCCCGGTCTGCTCCCCGAGGAGCCACGCCATCCGCCGCGCCGCCGCCCGGGCCGCGATCCGGCGCGGCTCGGCGACCACCACACGGCGCGCCGGGCCGCCGCCGACCAGGCCCGCGAGGACCAGCGGGACCAGCGTCGTCTTGCCGGTGCCGGGCGGTGCGCAGAGCACCGCGACACCCCGGTCGTCGAGCGCCTGCCGGAGCGCGGGCACGGCGGTACGGACGGGCAGCCGGTCGAGGGCGTCGGTACGGATCACGCCCCCAGTCTCGTACGACCGGCGCCCGGTACCGCACGGCGGGCGCTCAGTCCCGTACGACCCGGCCGGCGCACGGTCCCGTACGCCGTACGGCAGGAGTGCTCAGTCGCGTACGCAGACGAAGATCGCCGTGCCCGGGATCAGGTTTCCGCGCAGCGGGGACCAGCCGCCCCATTCCTGGTCGTTCCAGGCCGGCCACTCCGGCTCGACCAGGTCGACCAGCCGGAACCCGCCGGCCACCACGTCCCGCACCCGGTCGCCCACCGTCCGGTGGTGCTCGACGTACACGGCGTTGCCCTGCTCGTCCTGCTCGACGTACGGAGTGCGGTCGAAGTAGGAGGCGGCGACCGACAGGCCCTCGGGGCCCGGCTCGTCGGGGAACGCCCAGCGGATCGGGTGCGTCACCGAGAAGACCCAGCGGCCCCCCGGGCGCAGCACCCGGTGCACCTCGCGGAAGACCTGGACCGGGTCGGCGACGAACGGCACCGCGCCGTAGGCGGAGCAGGCCAGGTCGAAGGAGCCGTCCCGGAACGGCAGCGTCCCGGCGTCCGCCTCCACGAGCGGCACCCCGCCGCCGATCCGCAGCGCGTGCTGGAGCTGGCGGTGGGAGAGGTCGAGGGCGACGGGGCGGGCGCCGCGGGCCGCCAGCCAGCGCGAGCACTGCGCCGCGCCCGCACCGATTTCCAGGACGGCCAGGCCGCTCAGCGACTCGGCGGGGCCGAGCAGGCCCGCGTCGGCCTCGTCGAGACCCTCCGGACCCCAGACGAAACGGTCGTCGCCGAGGAAGGCGCCGTGGTCGCTCTGGTACTCGTCGGCGTGCCGGTCCCACCAGCCGCGACTGGCCCGGCTGCTCTCCGCTTTCCCGGCGCTGCGGCGTGTCGCTTCCGGTTCGGCGGTGTAGATCTCTTGGCTCATCGTGTCCGTCGTTGTAGTTTGCCTTCACCCCGTTGCACGCGGTACGTACCTTGGGGGTACCTGTGAGTACGGAACCGTACTCACGCACCACGGCCGGGGCCGATGTGGCCTCGGAGAACAAGAATTGTGTCGGGTTTGGGCCTTTGTGCCCCGGGTGTGCGCCTTCGCGCATTGACCCTGCCCGGCTGCCCCCGTATGCTACAAGTTGCGCTGCGAGCCTGCGCGCCTCAGACCTAGCAGGCCGCGCTTGCGTCTGTTGCATGTCCCCTCGGTTCACGAGGCGCCTCCCGCTGGCGGGTCGGGCGCTTCCCAGGCTGTCCGGCTTCTGCAGAGGCGATACGGGCTCACGGCGTAGCAGTACCTACGACTCACTGTCCGTACCGGAGCCCTTTCCCACATGACGAGCAGCACCGAGACCACCGCCACCACTCCGCAGGTTGCGGTCAACGACATCGGCGACGCGGACGCGTTCCTCGCGGCGATCGACGAGACGATCAAGTACTTCAACGACGGCGACATCGTTGACGGTGTCATCGTCAAGGTTGACCGGGACGAGGTTCTCCTCGACATCGGTTACAAGACCGAAGGCGTCATCCCGAGCCGCGAGCTCTCGATCAAGCACGACGTCGACCCGAACGAGGTCGTCAAGGTCGGCGACGAGATCGAGGCCCTGGTTCTCCAGAAGGAGGACAAGGAAGGCCGCCTGATCCTCTCGAAGAAGCGCGCTCAGTA
Source organism: Streptomyces sp. NBC_01717 (assembly GCF_036248255.1). Taxonomy (NCBI): domain Bacteria; kingdom Bacillati; phylum Actinomycetota; class Actinomycetes; order Kitasatosporales; family Streptomycetaceae; genus Streptomyces; species Streptomyces sp. NBC_01717. The sequence goes on from NZ_CP109178.1 coordinate 6,919,191, forward strand.
CGAGCGTGCCTGGGGCACCATCGAGAAGATCAAGGAAGAAGACGGCATCGTCACCGGTACCGTCATCGAGGTCGTCAAGGGTGGTCTCATCCTCGACATCGGCCTCCGCGGCTTCCTCCCGGCGTCGCTCGTCGAGATGCGTCGTGTCCGCGACCTTCAGCCCTACGTGGGCAAGGAGCTCGAGGCGAAGATCATCGAGCTGGACAAGAACCGCAACAACGTGGTCCTGTCCCGCCGTGCCTGGCTCGAGCAGACCCAGAGCGAGGTCCGTCAGACCTTCCTCACGACCCTGCAGAAGGGCCAGGTCCGCTCCGGCGTCGTTTCCTCGATCGTCAACTTCGGTGCGTTCGTGGACCTCGGTGGCGTCGACGGTCTCGTGCACGTCTCCGAGCTCTCCTGGAAGCACATCGACCACCCCTCCGAGGTTGTCGAGGTCGGCCAGGAAGTCACCGTCGAGGTTCTCGACGTCGACATGGACCGCGAGCGCGTCTCGCTGTCGCTCAAGGCGACGCAGGAAGACCCGTGGCAGCAGTTCGCCCGTACGCACCAGATCGGGCAGGTCGTTCCCGGTAAGGTCACGAAGCTCGTTCCGTTCGGTGCGTTCGTGCGCGTCGACGAGGGCATCGAGGGTCTGGTCCACATCTCCGAGCTGGCCGAGCGCCACGTGGAGATCCCGGAGCAGGTCGTCCAGGTCAACGACGAGATCTTCGTCAAGGTCATCGACATCGACCTCGAGCGTCGTCGCATCAGCCTCTCGCTGAAGCAGGCCAACGAGTCCTTCGGTGCCGACCCGGCGTCGGTCGAGTTCGACCCGACCCTGTACGGCATGGCCGCGTCCTACGACGACCAGGGCAACTACATCTACCCCGAGGGCTTCGACCCCGAGACCAACGACTGGCTCGAGGGCTACGAGACCCAGCGCGAGGCGTGGGAGACGCAGTACGCCGAGGCGCAGCAGCGCTTCGAGCAGCACCAGGCCCAGGTCATCAAGTCCCGCGAGGCCGACGAGGCCGCTGCGGCCGAGGGCGCTGCTGCCCCGGCCGGCGGTGCCCCGGCTGCCTCCGGTGGCACCGGTGGCGGCTCGTACTCCTCGGAGTCCGCGGACAACTCCGGCGCCCTGGCGTCGGACGAGGCCCTGGCTGCCCTGCGCGAGAAGCTGGCGGGCGGCCAGAGCTGACGCTCTGACCCTCCGGTCGGTCATCGACTGCAGTAGCTGACAAGTGAGGCCCGCTCCCTTCGGGGGGCGGGCCTCACTCGTTTCCGCGGCCGGGGTTACGGCGTGACCGTGATGTTGGTCAGGCCGTTGCCGCCGGTGACAGTGTTGCTGCTGTAGACGGTGGTCGGGCAGCTCGCGCTGTAGTTGGTGACGTTGATGGCGATCCGCTTGTCGCCCGTGGAGCCGGACAGATCCGAGGTGTTGTCACGGAACACGGTGCCGCAGCCCCAGCCGCTCTGCTGGGTGTGGGTCTCGTAGCCGTTGTTGGTCGTGCGGGTGCCCCTGTTGCCCTCGACCAGGACGTCATTGCCCTTCACGTCGACCCAGGAGTCGTCGTAGTTGGCGCCGGTCAGCCCGCTGCCGTCGAAGGTGTTGCCGATGATCTTCGCTCCGGTGGTGCCTTCCTTGATGTCGACGTTCTCGCCCCCGACGCCCGGCCCGATCGTGTTGTTCAGGATCTGCACCTGGTCGCTCCGGTCGGTGAGATCACCGGCCGTGCCGACGTAGACGCCTTCGCCCATACCGCGGCCGTCGTGCCCGGTGTCGTAGATCCGCGAGTTCTTGATGACGCCGTTCGCGCTGGACGTGCGGAAGTGCACGCCCTCCATGTCCAGGTCGTGCACGGTCACCGAGTCGATGACGACGCCGTGGGCGGCGTCGGCCATGATGCCCTTCTGGCCGCCGGTGACGGTGACGCCCTGGACGGTCCAGTAGGAGGCGCCGTTGAGGTGGAGGCCGTAGCCGCCGCCTGCGGTGAGGACCGCTGCGGCCGAGCCGGTGAGGGTGATCCTGGCGGAGGCGGTGCCGGGGACGGTCGCCTTGAAGTTGCCGGTGTACGTGCCGTCGGCGAGCCGGATCGTGTCGCCGGGGACCGCGGCGGCCAGGGCCGTCTTGAGCTGGGCGGCGGTGCTCACGTCGATGACCGTGGCGGCGTCGGCGGCGCCGGCGGAGACGAGAGCCAGGCCTCCGGTGGCGAGCGTCGTGGCCAGCAGGGCGGGGAGCAGCGTGCGGGTGCGCATGGGGGTGCCTTCCCGTCGAAAGGATGCGAGCCGTTCTTGTACATGAACGTGGGGCGTATGTCTGAACGTACTGCCCAGCGACGGTAAGGATGGGGCGTGCCCCTGTCAAGGTCTGGACCATTGTTCGCCGACCGTCGTCGCGCGGTGAACAGAGAGAAACGTGCGGGATACACGAGTAACTGACGAGCCGTAACACGCGCTTGCCAGGATCCCGGCAACGTCAAGATCTGAACGGGAGCCGGGACATGACGCACACTTCGAACACCTCGTCCGTGGCGACGGGCGCGAGCCGTCGCAGCTTTCTGCGCCAGGTCGGGATCACCGGTGGGGCGGGCGCGATGTTCGCGACCATGGGGGCCCTCGGCCTCGCCCCCACGGCCCAGGCCGCACAACGCGAACCCGCCTTCCATGCCCCCAGCAAGGGCGACTTCACGCTGACGGGGAAGGGGGCGGCCAAGGTCGTCGTCGTCGGCGGTGGGATCGCCGGACTCGCCGCCGCGTACGAGCTGGGCAAGGCCGGCTACGACTGTACGGTCCTGGAGGCGCGGAGCCGTACGGGCGGCCGCAACTTCACCGTACGCAACGGGGATTCCACCACCGATCTGTACGGCAACACGCAGACCGCACGGTTCAGCGATGGTCAGTACATGAACTGCGGCCCGGGCCGGATCCCGCAGTGGATGGTCACCCTCGACTACTGCCGCGAACTCGGTGTCCCCATCGAGATGTTCACCAACGTGAACGCCAACGCCTACATCTTCAACGAGAAGACCGGCATGAAGGCCCCGGTGCGCTACCGCACCGCCAAGGCCGATGTGTACGGCTACGTCGCCGAACTCCTCTCCAAGGCCACCGACAAGGGCGCCCTCGACCGTCAGATCACCGCCGAGGACCAGGAACGACTCCTCGAATTCCTCAAGGACTTCGGCGACATCGGCGACACCCTCGACTACACCGGTAGCCCCCGCCGCGGCTACCGCATCGACCCCGCCGCCGCCGGAACCCCCGGCGAGGAAATCGGCTCCGTGCCGTCCGCCTCCGAGGTCTTCGCCAGCGGCGTCGGACGCTACTTCTCCTTCGAGTTCGAGTACGACCAGGCCATGCTGATGTTCCAGCCGGTCGGCGGCATGGACCGGATACCCGCGGCGCTCACCCGGGCGATAGGTGAGCGCAGGATCCGTACCGGCGCCGCCGTCAGCAAGATCACCGACACGGCCCATGGTGTGACCGTCACGTACACCCAGGGCGGACGCACCCACACCGTCGAGGCGGACTACTGCATCGCCGCCCTGCCGCCCAACATCCTCGCCAAGACCGCCCACAACCTCGGCCCGGCCGTCCAGAGCGCCCTGGAGGCCTGCAAGCCGTCCTCGGCCGGCAAGATCGGGCTGGAGTACAAGAGCCGCTGGTGGGAGACCGACCACCAGATCTACGGCGGCATCACCGAGACCGACATGGACCTCTCCCACATCTGGTACCCGTCCTACGGTCACCAGGGCCGGCGCGGCACCATCATCGGCTACTACAACACCGGTTCCAACGCCGATGCGTACGCCGCTCTCACCCCGCGCGAGAGGGAGGCACGGGCCATCGCCCAGGGCGTGAAGATCCACGGCGACAAGTACCGTACGGAACTCGCCACGTCGTTCTCCCACCACTGGCGGCAGACCCCGTACCTGGAGGCCTCCTGGCACTCCCTGTCGGGAGGGCCCGACGCGCCGGCCTTCGCGCCGCTCAACCAGGCCGCCGGACGCGTCTACTTCGCCGGTGACTACCTGAGCTACGCGGATGCCTGGCAGCACGGCGCCTTCACCTCCGCACGGAAGGCGGTCACCGCACTGCACGCGCGGGTTCTGGCGTAACCACCCCCGTGAAGGGGCACAGGCAGGGAATGCCTGTGCCCCGGCGGGCGTTCTTCCCATCGAATACGAGGAGGAGCGGTAACCGTGCCTGATCCGCAGAGTTTGTACGAATGGGAGCCGAAGGGCCTGGCCGTCGTCGACATGGCGCTCGCGCAGGAGTCGGCCGGACTGGTCATGCTCTACCACTTCGAGGGATACATCGACGCGGGTGAGACGGGCGAGCAGATCGTGGACGGCCTGCTCGAATCGCTGCCGCACCAGGTCGTGGCCCGTTTCGACCACGACAGGCTCGTCGACTACCGCGCACGGCGCCCGCTGCTGACGTTCAAGCGCGACCGCTGGTCGGCGTACGAGACCCCGACGCTGGACGTCCGGGTGGTCCAGGACGCCACCGGGGCGCCTTTCCTGCTGCTGTCCGGGCCCGAGCCGGACGTGGAGTGGGAGAGGTTCGCCGCAGCCGTCGAGCAGATCGTCGAACGTCTGGGCGTCCGCCTCGCCGTCAACTTCCATGGCATCCCGATGGGCGTCCCGCACACCCGCCCGGTCGGCATCACCCCGCACGGCAACCGCACGGACCTGATGCCGGGCCACCGCAGCCCGTTCGACGAGGCGCAGGTCCCCGGCTCCGCCGAAGCCCTGGTGGAGTACCGGCTGATGCAGGCCGGGCATGACGTCCTCGGTGTCGCCGCCCATGTGCCGCACTACGTCGCCCGCTCCGCCTACCCGGACGCCGCGCTCACCGCGCTGGAGGCGATCACGGCCGCGACCGGACTGGTGCTGCCGAGCATCGCCCACTCGCTGCGCACGGAGGCGCACCGCACACAGACCGAGATCGATCGCCAGATCGACCAGGGCGACGAGGAGCTCGTCTCGCTCGTCGAGGGACTCGAGCACCAGTACGACGCGATCGCGGGCTCCGAGACGCGCGGCAACCTGGTCGCGGAATCGGTCGAGCTGCCGTCCGCCGACGAGATCGGCCTCGAATTCGAGCGGTTCCTCGCCGAGCGGGAGGGCGACGCCTGACGGACCGGCGCCTGCGATGCCGTGGGTGGCCGGTGGGTGCGCCGTGACCGGGCCATGACCGGCCGGGAGTCGCGCACTAGGCTGCCGAGCATGCTGAAAGTGGGCCTGACCGGCGGCATCGGCGCCGGCAAGAGCGAAGTGTCACGGCTGCTGGTGTCGTACGGGGCCGTGCTGATCGACGCCGACAGGATCGCGCGCGAGGTGGTCGAGCCCGGGACCCCCGGACTCGCGGCCGTCGTCGACGCGTTCGGCTCAGGGATCCTCACCGCCGACGGCACCCTGGACCGGCCGAAGCTCGGCTCGATCGTCTTCTCCGACGCCGACCGGCTCGCCACCCTCAATGCGATCGTCCACCCGCTGGTCGGTGCCCGCTCCGCCGAACTGGAGCGGGCCGCAGGCCCCGACTCGGTCGTCGTCCATGACGTCCCCCTTCTCACCGAGAACGGCCTCGCCCCCCACTACGACCTGGTCGTGGTCGTGGACGCCACCCCGGAGACCCAGCTCGACCGGCTTGTACGGCTGCGCGGAATGACGGAGTCCGAGGCCCGCGCCAGGATGGCCGCGCAGGCCACCCGCGAGCAGCGACGCGCCGTCGCCGATCTGATCATCGACAACGACGGGCCGCTCGAGGCGTTGGAGCCGCAGGTCCGCAAGGTCTGGGCGGAGCTGGCCCGACGGGCGGCCGCCGGCTGACCACCGGACCGGAATACCGGTACCCGGCCGGACGTTGGAAAGCCGGAAGCTATGGGAAGGATGCGAGCGTGCCCGAGAGGACCCCGGAAACCCACGTCATCGACTTCCGCGCGGCCGAACGCCTGCTGGCCGCGCGCGATCCACGGGGTGCGGTCAAGCTCCTGGACTCGGTGATCGCAGCCCATCCGGAGAACACGGCCGCCCGTCTGCTGCGAGCCCGCGCCTTCTTCGCCGCCGCCCAACTACGCCCCGCCGAACTCGAATTCGAACTCGTCCTGGAGCGCGAACCGGACAACGCGTTCGCACACTTCGCGCTGGCCCGCACCTTTCAGCGCTCCGGCCGCTCGGAAGCGGCCGTTCGCCACTTCCGGCTGGCCGCCGCCCTCGACCCGAACCCGGAGTACCTGCGGGCGGCCCGCTTCGACCCGGGCGCCTGACCGCCCCGGCCCGTCGCGCGTACCTGCGCCGGAACCGACGCGTACGCGGGCCGGAACCGGACCGAGGCGTCAGTGTCCGTACCGGCCGCGTCCGCCGTGGTCCGGTTCGTACGGGGGGACGTTGCGGCCCGGCTGGTAGTGCGGGCCCTGGTGGATGTGGTGGACGATCACCACGAGATCCACCAGTGTCAGCAGAAGCAGCAGTCCGCAGGCCACGGCCCAGCCCGGACGGTCGACCAGGGAGAAGGCCGTCAGGCCGAAAACGGCCCAGGCCATGCCCCACAGACTCAGGCACAGCCGCAGTCGCAAGGGGCTGCGTGCAGTCATCGGTTCGTTACCGGTACGCATGGCGATCGCCTCTCCTACCAGGATGGACCCACGGCTGCGGTTTTGAGGCACGTCGAGACAGATTGTGGGGGACCGTCCGTGAACGGCACACCATGGCGGAACAGCGCCGCCCGCAGGGCCCGGGTGCGAGGGTCGCTGCTGGGCGGTGCGATCGGTGACGCACTGGGCAACCCGGTGGAGTTCCTCTCGCTCGCCGGCATCCGCAGGGCGTACGGTGAAGACGGTGTCCGGGGACTCGTCGCGGACGCGGACGGGGCCGTCGGCCGGATCACCGACGACACGCAGATGACCCTGTTCACCGCCGAAGGGCTGATCAGGGCGCACTCCCGGGCGATGTCGAAGGGCATAGGCGGCGCCGAGACCGCCCTCGTACGGAACGCCTACCTGCGCTGGCTCGACACCCAGAACCACCCCGCGCCACCGGCCCGTGGTGGGGACGACCCGGTACGGACCGGGTGGCTGCGGCAGCAGCGCTTCCTGTACGCGCGCCGGGCCCCCGGCAACGCCTGCCTGACCGGGCTCGCGGCCGAGCACATCCCCGACCCCACGGGTCCGCTCGGCCGGCCCGGGCCGGTCAACACCGGGTCCAAGGGATGCGGCACGGTGATGCGGTCCGCGCCCTTCGGGCTGATCGGTGAGGGAGCGGAGACCGGCTTCGGGCTGGCGTACCGGTGCGCGCAGATCACCCACGGGCACCTGACCGGTGCGTACGCGGCCGGTGCGTTCGCCGCGATCATCGCCCATCTGATGGAGGGCGACTCGATGGCGGGCGCCGTGCTCCGGGCCATGGAGCTGCTGGCCCGCCACCCGGGACACGAGGAGACGACGGTGGCGCTGCGCGCGGCCGTCGACCTGGCCGCGCAGGGCGCGCCGACCGCCGAGACGGTGGAGTCACTGGGCGCGGGCTGGGTGGCCGAGGAGGCCCTCGCTATTGCCGTCTACTGCGCTCTGGTGCTGCCGGGCGCCGATCAGGTGGCTCGGGCGCTGCTGCTCTCGGTCAACCACTCGGGCGACAGCGACTCCACCGGTTCGATCTGCGGGAATCTGCTCGGCGCCCGCCACGCAGACGTGCAACTACCGCCGTCCTGGCTGGTGCTGACGGAGGGGCGGGCAGTGATCGCCGAGCTGGCCGACGATCTGTGTCTGGAGTTCGAGCACGCGGTGGAGTGGCCGCAGGAGCGCTATCCGGTGTGCTGACAGATCTTTCCCGGGACCGCCCCGCCGATACCGGGAACGGTGCCCAACGGCCGTTCGTTCGGCTGTACATGAGCGGATCAGTGGTGCGTGAAGGGTATTCGGGGACGGGGCCCGGCTCGATCACGCCGGACGGCTGCGCGGTCGAGCTGTACGTGCGGCTGTCCGCCGGGGCCGAACCGGACGTGATCGAGGCGGCGGTGCCCGCCGGTGCGAGCATTCTGGAGCTCGGCTGCGGGGCGGGCCGGGTGACCCATCCGCTGGTCGCACGCGGCTTCGAGGTGACGGCCGTGGACGAGTCGGCCCAGATGCTGGAACACATTCGGGGCGCGCGCACGGTGCGGAGCCCCATCGAGTCGCTCGAGCTCGGCGACGAGACGTTCGACGTGGTGATGCTGGCGTCGTTCCTGGTGCACACGAGCGAGCACCGGGTGCGCGACGCCATGCTGCGGACCTGCCGGAGATACGTCAGGGACGGCGGCGTCGTACTCCTTCAGCGCGAGGGCGCCGACTACCACACCGAGCTGCCGCGGGAGCGGGTCGATCCGGCTGGATACACCGTGCGGATCGTCTCGGCGGACCCCGTCGGCGACGGGGTGAACTCGGTGCACGCGGAGTACATCTTCGACGATGCGCGATGGACCCAGACGTTCCTGTCCCGGGAGCTGACGAAGGAACAGTTCGAGGGACACCTGGAGACGGCGGGACTCGCCGTCGACCGCTACCTGACGGACGACGGGGTGTGGGTACGGGCCGTGCCCAGGTAGTCGTCGGGCGACCGGAACCGAGAAGATCGGCCGTCCGGGATGCGATGAGTTCCGGACCGCTGTGGGGTCTTTCCTTGCGTACGCAACACCACGCGACGCCTCCCGAGGAGACCCAGATGTCCGAGACCATGACGAACACCGCCACCGGGGCGACCGCGGCACGCAGCCGTGGTGCGGTCGTGCTCACCGTCGCACGGGTCGTGCTCGCACTGTTCTTCGCGTTCAGTGCATTCGCCAAGCTGATCGCCCATGAGTCCGCGATCGAGACCTTCGACCGGATGGGCTGGAGCCATGGCGCGATGTACCTCATCGGGGCCCTGGAGATGGCGGGCGCCGTCGCCCTGCTGGTGCCCCTGCTCGCCGGGGTGGCGGCGATGGCTTTCGTCGGGCTGCTGGCCGGAGCGTCCATCGTCCAGCTCACGCTGCTCGACCCGGTGAACGCGATCATGCCGGCGCTGCTCATCGTGCTGGTCGTCCTGATCGCCCGGGACCGGCAGGACGGTACGGCACAGCTGATCGCGCTCGTGCGTCGGCGCGCCCGGTGACATCGGCGGGGCGTGCGCCCCGCGCCCGTCAGTGGACCGTGCTGAAGCTGCGCCAGGGGAGAGCGCTCGGAGGATTGACATCGGCGAGCGTCGTGGCGACATACGTCGTCCCCGGACCCGTGCAGTCGGGCGTGCGGTACAGGATGATGTCGATCATGGTCCCGTTCAGCACTTCCTTGGCGCCCGCCGGAGCGAGCTGGTGGCAACCCTTCACCGAGGGGCTGTTCACCATGATCACGGCGTCCCGCTCGGTGACGTAGGTGACCGGCCCGACCGCGGTGCGGCCGAGGCCGGAACAGCCCGCGACGGTGACGGTCAGGAGCGCGGTCCCGGCGGCGATGCCGAAACGGCGGCGTCGGTGATCGATCACAGGCATGGGCGGGTCCTCGTCTGTCTCGTCCGGCTCATCTACACAGTCACGCTGCCCGTTACCGGCCGCCCCGGCATCCCGTGCGCGGCCTGCCGGGTGACCGTGGAGCGGACCCGTGTTCGCCCGGTGTTCATATGGGGCATACCGTGGTAATAGCGGTAAGAAGCGCATGTATCCGGCTGGCAGGGGGCCGTCATGGTCCAAGAACTGGTGGTCGCCCTGGTGGCGGCGACGTCCGTGGGTGTGGTCTACGTGGTGGCGGCTGCGAAGATCGTCAAGCAGTACGAACGGGGCGTCGTGCTGAGGCTGGGCAGGCTGCGCAACGATGTGCGCGGACCGGGATTCACCATGGTGCTTCCCGGTGTCGAGCGGCTGCGCAAGGTCAACATGCAGATCGTGACGATGCCGGTGCCCGCACAGGACGGCATCACACGGGACAACGTGACGGTGCGGGTGGACGCGGTCATCTACTTCAAGGTGGTCGACGCGGCCAGTGCGGTCGTGGAGGTGGAGGACTACCGGTTCGCTGTGTGTCAGATGGCGCAGACATCCTTGCGCTCGATCATCGGCAAGAGCGATTTGGATGATCTGCTGTCCAACCGGGAGAAGCTGAACCAGGGGCTGGAGCTCATGATCGACAGTCCGGCCGTGGGGTGGGGCGTCCAGATCGACCGGGTGGAGATCAAGGACGTATCGCTGCCGGAGACGATGAAACGCTCGATGGCGCGTCAGGCCGAGGCCGACCGGGAGCGGCGCGCGCGTGTCATCAACGCGGACGCTGAGCTCCAGGCGTCGAAGAAGCTGGCCGAAGCGGCGAAGGAGATGTCCTCCCAGCCGGCCGCGCTCCAGCTGCGACTGCTGCAGACCGTGGTCGCGGTCGCTGCGGAGAAGAACTCCACGCTGGTGCTGCCGTTCCCGGTGGAGCTGCTCCGCTTCCTGGAGCGGGCGCAGCAGCCCGCATCGACGGAGCAGCAAGCGCAGCTTCAGCCTCAGCAACAGCAGCCTCAGCAAGAACAGTCGCTGCAGCCTCAGCCCGAGCAACAGAAGTCGCAGCAACCGCAACAGCAGCCGCCCGTGACGCCTGCGCCCGCCCCTGCGCCCGCCCCCTCCGGGCCCGCGCGGGTCACTCGCTCCAAGCCGCTGGCCAGGCACTGACCTGCGCGAATACCGGTGCGAGACCGGTTGTCGGACCCCCCGCCTAGACTCGCAGAGACAGAGAGATCGAGAGGATCGGACGATCAAGGGCGGGACGGGAGGGGAGCGATGACCTCGGCAGCGTACGTACAGCAACAGACGCAGGACGCGGCAACTGCCCGCCTCCTGCGTTGTGCTGCCGTCTTCCTGCCCGCTCCACTGCCGAGAGAGGGACGCGTCGCCTTCTGGGACCCGGACGGCGGGCCGCTGCCGGCGATCGTCGGCGCCCAGGAACGGACCGCGGCCGAGACCACCGAGATCACGGTGGTGCGACGCCATGGACAGCAGGACGACGTCCGCCGGCGGACGGTACCCGCCGTGCTGCTGCCCGTCGCCGATGCCGTGCCCCTGCTGGCCCGCGCCCGGCAGCAGCAGTCCGCCCACCCGGCCGCGCGCTGCTGGGGCGCGGCCGCACTCCATGCGCTCAACCTGGTGGCGCGCGGCAGGCTGGTCCCCGGCCTGACGGCCGACGACCACGACGCCTGGCGGGCCGGACCGCGCGACGCCGAGGACATCGCCCATCTGCGGGCGGTCGCCGCCGCCATGCCGCCCGAGGCCTACGCCGTTCCGCTACCGGACCGCACACCGCTCCGGCTCCCCGACCCCGAGTCGCTGCTCGGCGCCTTCCTCGACGCGGTCGCCGACACCCTGCCCCGGACGCCCGCCGCGGCATACGCGACGGGTGCCCCCTTCGCGGCCCGCGAGGCCCAGCATCTGCCCCGGGCCCGCGACTGGGCCGTCGAGGTCGCGGCCGGTCTGGACGCGGGGGTGCGGGTGTCGCTCCGCCTCGACCTCTCGGCGTACGAACTCTTCGACACCGCCGACACCTACCGCAACCCCGACGCCGGGGACGCGGCCGACGAAACCGCTGCCGGCACCGACGGGCCCGAGGCCTCCGGCAGCTCCGCGGACGTCCGCCCGGGCGCCGCCCGGCACGCCGCCGCGGCGATCACGCAGGTGCACAGCCTGGCCGACCCGACGTACGTCATCGACGCCGCCACACTGTGGAACGGCGGCGGAGGAGAGCCGTTCGGTCCCCGGGCCAGGATCGACGCCGTGCTCGCGCTGCGTCGTGCCGCCCGCGTCTGGGCGCCGTTGGACCGGCTGCTGGACCAGCCGGTCCCCGATGTGCTCGCACTGACCGAGGACGAGTTGTACGAGCTGCTGAGCGACGCCGGGGCGCGGTTGGCGCAGGCCGGGGTGAGCGTCCACTGGCCGCGCGAACTCGTCCGTTCGCTGACCGCCGCCGCCGTGGTCCGGCCCGCACCCGGCTCGGCCACCGACGGCACCTCGTTCTTCGACGCCGAGCAGCTCTTCGCCTTCAACTGGCAGTTGTCCCTCGGCGACGAACAGCTCACCGAGCGGGAGATGGACATCCTCGCGGAGGCCCACCGGCCGGTGGTGCGCCTGCGGGACCAGTGGGTCGTCGTCGACCCCGCGCTCGTACGGAAGGCGCGCAAGCGGGAGCTCGGGCTGCTCGACCCGGTGGACGCCCTCGCCGTCGTGCTCACCGGCAGCGCGGAGGTGGACGGCCAGCAGGTCGAGGCGGTGCCGGCCGGTGCCCTCGCCGAGCTCCGTACCCGCATCCTCGCCGACGACACGGCCATCGCGCCGCCCCCCGGGCTCGACGCCACGCTCCGCGACTACCAACTGCGCGGCCTGGCCTGGCTGGACCGCATGACATCGCTGGGCCTCGGCGGCTGCCTCGCCGACGACATGGGACTCGGCAAGACCATCACGGTCATCGCCCTCCATCTGCACCGCGCGCACCCGGCACCCACCCTGGTGATCTGCCCCGCCTCCCTCCTCGGCAACTGGCACCGTGAGATCAACCGCTTCGCCCCCGGTGTCCCCGTGCGCCGCTTCCACGGCACCGGCCGCACGCTCGACGACCCCGACGGCGGCTTCGTCCTCACCACGTACGGCACGATGCGCTCCAGCGCGACCCAACTCGCCGCCCACAGTTGGGGACTTGTCGTCGCCGACGAGGCGCAGCATGTGAAGAATCCGCACTCCTCCACGGCGAAGGCGCTCCGCACCATCCCGGCGCCGGCCAGGATCGCCCTCACCGGCACCCCCGTGGAGAACAACCTCTCCGAGCTCTGGGCCCTGCTCGACTGGACCACCCCCGGACTGCTCGGCCCGCTCAAGGCGTTCCGCGCCCGGCACGCCCGGATCGTCGAGAACACCGGCACCGCGGCAGGACTCGGTAACGACGACGCGGTCGAGCGCCTTTCCCGGCTGGTCAGGCCGTTCCTCCTGCGCCGCAAGAAGTCCGACCCGGGCATCGCCCCGGAGCTGCCGCCCAAGACGCAGACCGACCACCCCGTCTTCCTCACCCGCGAACAGGCCACGCTCTACGAGGCGGCGGTGCGCGAGACCATGGCGTTCATCGAAGCCTCGGAGGGAATCGCCCGCCGCGGTCTGATCATGAAGCTGCTGGCCTCGCTCAAGCAGATCTGCAACCACCCGGCGCAGTATCTGAAGGAGGAACCGACCCGCCTCGTCGGCCGCTCCGGCAAGCTCGCCCTGCTCGACGAGCTGCTCGACACGATCCTCGCCGAGGACGGCTCCGTGCTGATCTTCACCCAGTACGTGACGATGGCCCGCATCCTCTCCGCGCACCTCGCCTCGCGCGCCGTCCCCTCCCAGCTCCTGCACGGCGGTACGCCGGTGGCCGAGCGGGAACGGATGGTGGACCGCTTCCAGTCCGGCGAGGTACCCGTCTTCCTGCTCTCCCTCAAGGCCGCCGGCACCGGGCTGAACCTCACCCGCGCCGCCCACGTGATCCACTACGACCGCTGGTGGAACCCCGCCGTCGAGGAACAGGCCACGGACCGTGCGTACCGCATCGGGCAGACACAGCCCGTCCAGGTGCACCGGCTGATCGCGGAAGGCACCGTCGAGGACCGGATCGGCGAGATGCTGGCGGCCAAGCAGGCCCTGGCCGACGCGGTCCTCGGCACCGGAGAGACCGCGCTGACCGAACTCAGCGACCGCGACCTCGCCGATCTCGTCTCGCTCCGGAGGCCCTCATGAGCCCCCGCTCCCAGCCCTCGTCCCCGTCGTACGTCAGGGCCCGCCCCGGCCCCGACGACCTGCGGCGCACCTTCGAGGCGGTTCCGCCCCGCACGTCCCACGGAGACGAACCGTTCGCGGACACCTGGTGGGGGCGGTCCTGGGTGGCGGCGCTGGAGTCCCTGTCGATGGACGAGGGCCGGCTCGCCCGCGGCCGTACCTACGCCGACAGCGGCCATGTCGCCGCGATCACCGTCACCCCCGGACGCGTCGTCGCCTACGTCCAGGGCAGCCGCCCCCGTCCGTACCGTGCCGAGCTGCGGCTTCGCCCTCTCACCGACACCGGCTGGGACACCTTCCTCGACGCCGTCGCCGCCCGCCCCGACCATCTCGCCGCGCTGCTCGCCAAGGAGATGCCGCACACCCTCGTCGACACGGCGGCCGAGACGGGCACCGGGCTGCTCCCGGCCGCGAACGACCTCGACCCGAGCTGCTCCTGTCCCGACCACGGCTGGCCCTGCAAGCACGTCGCCGCCCTCTGCTACCAGATGGCCCGCCTGCTGGACACCGACCCGTTCGTCCTCCTGCTGCTGCGCGGCCGCGGTGAGCGCGAACTCGTCGAGGAGCTGGGCCGGCGCAGCGCGGCGCACGGTGCCCGGGAACGCCCCACGGCCCCCACCGCTCCTTCCGTACCGGCGCGCGAAGCCCTGGCCGACCGCTTCCTCCCGCCGCTGCCCGCCCCGCTCCCGGCGCCGTCGCAGCCCGGCCAGCCACCTTCGTACCCGCAGCTGCCCGGCGCCCGCGACCCGCTCTCCCTCGACCACCTCGCCACGGACGCGGCCGCCCGCGCGCACGCCCTCCTCACCACCGGCCAGGACCCCCTCTCCGGGCTCACACCCTGGCAGGACGCCGTCCGGCTGGCCGCGGCCCGCCCCACCGCCGGACTCACCGCCACCACCCGCGCCCTCTACCGGGAACTGGCCTTCGCCACCGGCCGTACCACCACCGACCTGGCCCGCGCCGTCGCCGCCTGGCGCCAGGGCGGCGCCGAGGGCCTGGAGGTCCTGGAAACACCGTGGGACCCCCCGGCCGGCCCCTTCGACCGGGCCCGCCCCGCCCTCGCGGCTGCCGACTTCCCCCGTTTCCAGCCCTGGCGCAACCACCTCACCCACCCCGTCGGCACATTCCAGCTCCGCTTCGGCCACGACGGCCGCTGGTACGGCTATGAATCGGACCGGGACAAGGACGACTGGTGGCCCCGTGCCATGCCGGATGTGGACCCGGTGGGCGCACTCACGGCGCTGCTCGGCCGCTGACCGTATCGGTCCTCGACCCCGGCTGTCGCTCCGCAGATGCCCGGGGGCCGTTCACCCCGGAAAGCAGCCGGCGTGCAGGTGGGCGGCGGCCCGCGGGGCCGGCTCGGGTCTCGTCAGAAGTCGGCCGTCGTGCGCTCTTCCAGCCGGGCCACCGAGTCCTGGGCGTACGCGTTCTCGTACGCGTTGCGGATCCGCTCGATCTGCGCGTCGCGCAGGCGTGCCTCGGTCGCCGGGTAGAGCAGGATCAGTTCGTAGCTGCGCTCCCGCTCGATCTCCCCGTGGGAGTCCCGCCACTGACCGCGGCCGTCCTGGATGGTCAGGCCCCTCGGGAAGCGCGGGGTGACCTCCTCGTCGACGAAGGCCAGGAACTGCTGGTCCGTCACATCGGGGCCGCCGTCCGGGCGTTCCGTACCGAAGAACAGCCTGGTCTCGACATAGGCCTTGCCGCGGGCGGCGACGCCCGATGGAGCGGACTGCGAGGCGGTGGGCGAACCGTTGCCCAGTGTGGCGTAGGCGACGGGTGTGCCCACGGCCAGTACGGCGAGGACGGCGGCCGCCGTGGTCAGCGCGGTGTGCTGCTTCAGGCGGCGCCGGCTGTCACCGGCGTCAGCGCCGTCGTTGCAGCGGTGGCCGGCCGAGTGGGGGAGGAGCGGCAACGGAGGGGCCTTTCGGAGGGGGCGGCGCGGACTGTGCGCGGCTCACTGTGGCAAGCGGCCCCCGCCGGAGAGCAGCGGGACATGGGCATCGGGTGGAAACCACCCGTACCGGTGAAGGCAGGTGTGTGAGGGGCGGAGTACCGCCGCAAAAACCCTTCGTACGGGGCGGATCGGCGGTGCTAACTTCCTCGACGTGGCGAAACTCAATCAGATCATCGCAGTGGAGAAAGGCGTCAAGTCCAAGGCTCACCAGGACCTGACGGCGGCGCATCACGGCCTCCAGAAGGCCGGGCTGCTGGCCGGGATCTCCCGGACCTATCAGCCGAAGGACGAAGAGGGTGAGCAGCTTCCGCCGGAGTCGACACTGGTGCAGATCAAGGCCGAGGACGTGCTGCGGGACACCGCGGCGACGCTGACCCGGCTTTTCGATGTGACCGCCACGAAGGACTGGGCGAACTGTGCGGCCCGCGCGGATGTGAAGGTCGACGGCCGGGTGCTCGTCGCCGATGTCCCGGTGTCGTATCTGCTCTTCCTGGAGAAGCAACTGACGGACATCAACACGTTCGTGCGCAAGCTGCCGGTGCTCGACGCCGCCGAAGCGTGGACGCAGGACCCGTCGACGGACTCCTGGAAGACCGAGCCGGTCCGGACGCTGCGTACGAAGAAGGTGCCCCGCAACCATGTGAAGGCGGAGGCCACCGAGAAGCACCCGGCGCAGGTCGAGGTGTACTACGAGGACATTCCGATCGGTTACTGGACGACCGTGAAGTTCTCCGGGGCTCTTCCCGCGCGGCGTATCAATGAACTCCTGGACCGGGTGGAGAAGCTCCAGCAGGCCGTGAAGTTCGCCCGCGAGGAGGCCAACGGCGTGGAGGTCACCGACCAGCGGGTGGGTGATGCGGTATTCGGCTACCTCTTCGGGTAGCCGACCATGGATTCCCCGGCCACATTGTCACGGCCGGGGTGCGCGAGGAGCGCAAGCTGAAACTGAAGCTTGTCGTGACGACGCGGTTCCAGTGGAGGTTCGAGTCCTCCCCCCGGCATTCGGGCCGCACCGATTCGGTCGGTGCGGCCACACGGGCCGGGGTGGCCCAAATGGCAGAGGCAGACCGCGATCAATCTCAGACTCTTGCTCCAGACTCAGCATTCGCCGCCGATCGCCGGATCAAACGGGCTCGGGCCCATGCGCGTCGAGATGTTGGTTCGACTCCAACCCGCGGAGCTTCGATCTGCGGTCGTCTAAAGGAAGGACGCGGCGACATTACGACTGACCCGGGCTCTTAAAAGTGCCGGCGTGCCGAATGGGCGGCATCAATCAGGGCCCGGGGGCCGGCTACGCCCCCGGGTCCGCTCCCGTTTCCGGCCCCTGCCGCGTGTCGCCGGTGAGCGATACCCCGCGTCCGGCGAAGAATCCTTCGAAGTCCGTCAGGGGCAGTTCCGCGGCCCGAGTCGTGGCCGTCGTGCCCGACGGGTTGTGGAAGTGGACGCCGTTGCCGTCCGGTGAACGGGACGTCACCAGCACCAGATGCCCGCCCCGGCCCGGAGCAGGCAGCTCCGGATGCCGGATCCCGTAGTGCACCGACGCCATCACCGTCCGCCCCTCGTCCAGCAGGGCCATGATCTCGTCCGTCGACAGGTGGCGGTGGACGGTGGCTTCGAGGCCGTGCGCCTCCCGCACGTACTCCGCGAAGGGTGCGTAGACCAGGCCCCGGATCGCCCCCTCCGCATCCTCCGTGTACGCGCCGTACTTGAGCGCCCCGTCACGCAGGGCGAACAGCGGCGGAGCGCCGGCGCCGAGCGCCATACGCAGACAGGTCACACCGCACAGGTGACCTGCCCAGCGCGCGTACTCGGCGGGTGAGTCCGCCCCGGAGTCCGCCCAGCCCGGGTCGTCGGCCGGATCGAGTCCGCCCTCGACGATCGCGCCGACGAGCCCGGGCGAGGCGAACTGCGTATGGACGGGCAGCCGGCAGGCGGGGCAGGTCACTGACGGTATCCGTTCAGGAAGCGGCCGATGCGGCTGATCGCCGCGTCGAGATCGTCAGCGTACGGGAGGGTCAGGATCCGGAAGTGGTCGGGACGCGGCCAGTTGAAGCCGGTGCCCTGCACCACCTGGATCTTCTCGCGCAGCAGCAGATCGAGGACGAACTTCTCGTCGTCGACGATGTTGTGCACCTTCGGATCGATGCGCGGGAACGCGTACAGCGCCCCCTTCGGCTTCACGCACGACACCCCAGGGATCTCGTTCAGCTTCTCCCAGGCCCGGTTGCGCTGTTCGTACAGCCTGCCGCCCGGCGCCACCAGCTCGCGGATGGACTGCCGGCCGCCGAGCGCGGCCTGAATGGCGTACTGGGCGGGCGCGTTCGGGCACAGCCGCATGGAGGCGAGCATGGTCAGGCCCTCCAGATAGTTGCCGGCGTGCTGCTGCGGACCCGACACCACCATCCAGCCGGAGCGGAACCCTGCCACCCGGTACGTCTTGGACAGACCGCTGAAGGTGAGGCAGACCAGGTCGGGGGCGAGGACCGCCACACTGTGGTGCTCGGCGTCGTCGTACAGGATCTGGTCGTAGATCTCGTCGGCGAGGACCAGCAGACCGTGCCGGCGCGCCAGGTCGAGGATGCCTTCGAGGATCTCGCGCGGATAGACGGCGCCGGTCGGGTTGTTCGGGTTGATGATCACGACGGCCTTGGTGCGGTCGGTGATCTTCGATGCCATGTCGGCGAGGTCCGGGTTCCAGTCCGACGCCTCGTCGCAGGTGTAGTGCACGGCCTTGCCGCCCGCCAGGGTGACCACCGCGGTCCACAGCGGATAGTCGGGCGACGGGATCAGCACCTCGTCGCCGTCCTCCAGCAGGGCCTGTACGGACATGGAGATCAGCTCGGACACCCCGTTGCCGAGGAAGATGTCGTCCACCCCGACATCGGCCAGGCCCATTGCCTGGTAGCGCTGCGCCACCGCGCGGCGGGCGGAGAGGATGCCGCGCGAATCGCTGTAGCCGTGGGCCTGCGGGAGCATCCGGATCATGTCCTGGACGATCTCCTCCGGCGCCTCGAAGCCGAAGAGCGCGGGGTTGCCCGTGTTGAGACGGAGCACGCTGTGGCCCGCCTCCTCCAGGGCGTTGGCGTGCTCGATGACCGGGCCCCGGATCTCGTAACAGACCTCGTTGAGCTTGCTGGACTGCCGGAATTCCATGCGGTGGCCTCCCCGACCTGATTGCGTACTTGGTTTTACCAAGCTCGGGCTTGGAAAGTCCAACAACATGTCTAGACTGCGTCGCATGCCACGTCAGCAGCAGCCGCCCGCACGCTCCGCGCGCCGCCGAAGTTACGACCAGTTCTGCGCCACCGCCCGGGCCCTCGACGCCGTCGGAGACCGGTGGACCCTGCTGATAGTCCGTGAACTGCTGGCCGGACCGCGCCGCTACACCGATCTGCACGCCGACCTTCCCGGCGTCAGTACGGACGTCCTCGCCTCACGCCTCAAGGACATGGAACAGAGCGGCCTGGCCACCCGCCGGCGGCTGCCGCCGCCCGCCGCCGCCTCGGTGTACGAACTGACCGAGCGCGGCCACGGGTTGCTGCCGGTCCTCGCCGCGCTCGCCGAGTGGGGCGCGCCCGCGATCGGCGAACGGCGGCCGACCGATGCGGTGCGGGCCCACTGGTTCGCGCTTCCGCTGTTGCGGGTGCTGGACGGGCCGGCTCACGAAGGAGTCGTCGAAGTCCACCTCGATGAGGGCGAGTTCCACGTGCGGGTGGGTGGGCCCGCCGACGGTGCGGGGGTGTACGGGGACGGACCCGCCGCTCACGCCGACGCCCGGATCATGCTCGACGTCGAGGTCTGTCTCGCGCTCGGGCGGGGCGAGTGCACGCTCGCCGAGGCCGTGAAGGACGGACGCGTCGAGGTCGTGGGCGAGGGGCCGCTGGCCGGAGAGCTTCGGGGCGAATGACCATCATGCGACTGTCGTATGACCGTCGTGTCCGGATGATTCCGCGTGTCAACTCCCGGGTAGCGTGGGGGCATTTGGGATGTCCTTGACGTCGAGGCGGAGAGGGTTCGCATGAGAATAGGCAGACAACAGGAACGGCGGGAACGGCAGGACCAGCACGGGCAACAGGTGCGATTCGGCAAGGCCTTGGTCGGCGGTGGCTGTGTGGCCGCCCTCGGCTTCGGACCCTCGGCGGCCATGGCCGCGCCCGGCAGCGGGGTGAGCGGCACGGTGGTCGCGAAGGGCACGTCGACCGGGAAGCTGAAGGTCAAGACGCCGAAGGGCCGGACAGATGTGACCTTCCGGACGATCACCGTGGAACCCGGCGGCTCCACCGGCTGGCACACCCACAGCGGTCAGGTGATCGCCGTCGTCCAGTCGGGGACGCTGACCCGCATACTGGACGACTGCTCGGTCGAGGTGATGGCCGCGGGCACGTCGTTCATCGAGCCGGCCGGCGCCCACCGCCCCCACATCGGACGTAACCTGGGCACCGAGTCGGTCGTGCTCTGGGTGACCTATCTGCTGCCCGAGGGCAGTGCACTCTCCGACGACGCCGATGCGGTGGACTGCGGCGCGAAGAAGTGACGTGGCGCGAGAGGCTCGCCCACCGCCGTCGCCGGCCGTCGGTCGGCGAGCGTCTCCCCGTACGTCTCCGGAACCGGGGCGGCTGCGCGCGCTCGGCGCCCACCGCTCCGGAACCCGGGCGGAACCCAGGGGCCCTCGCCCGAGGAACGGCGGAGCAACGCGACATCGACATCGTCCGGTCCGTGCCCGACGACCGCTTCGCCGCCTGAGTCGCCGCCGCCGACGAACCCGACGAGCGAGCACCCCGTCGGCGGGACGGCCGGCGCCGACGCACGGGCGCCGGGAGCGATGATGGACGGGTGCGACTTGAACCGATCACCTGGGAACGGCTGGCCGAAGCGTTTGCCGCGCATGCCGACGGACTGAGGCCGGCCGACGGCGGGCCGTGGCTCAAGGTCGCTGTCGACGGCGCTCCGGCCGCCCGCACCGGGGAGCTGGCGGAGCGTGTCGCCGAGGCGCTGCGGATCCGCGGCCGTGCGGTGTTCGTCGTGTCCACCCAGGGGTTCCTGCGCCCGGCGAGCCTGCGGTACGAGTACGGCAAGGAGGACCCCGACTCGTACTTCGACAGCTGGTTCGACACGGGTGCGCTCTGGCGCGAGGTCTTCGGGCCGCTGGAGGCGGGTGGCAGCGGGCGCGTGCTGCCCGATCTGTGGGACCCGGCGACGGACCGGGCCACCCGCAGTCCCTACCAGCGGCTCCCGGAGGGCGGTGTGCTGGTGGTGCATGGGCCGTTGCTGCTCGGGCACTGGTTCCCGTTCGACGCGAGCGTCCACCTGCGGCTCTCGCCGGGTGCGTTGCGGCGGCGTACCGAGGAGAGCGAGCGGTGGACCCTGCCCGCCTTCGCGCGGTACGAGGACGAGGCGGCGCCCGCCGGGCGCGCGGACGCGGTCGTCCGGGCCGACGATCCGCTCCACCCGGCCTGGACCGGTCTGCCCCAGGAGAGTTAGAGGCCGGCCCGTCGGAAAAGGCCTCGAGGTCACATACCGGGGCGGCCCCCGACCGTCGTGACCGCCTCGGCCCCCGACCGGCAGCCCGCCGCCGCGGCCGTGGCATCGTCCGCCCCGGCCAGCCGCGCCGCAAGGAACCCTCCGGTGAAGGCGTCGCCGGCCCCCGTCGAGTCCACCGCTCCTCGCACCGGGACGGCCGGAATGCGCCCGGTCACCGTCCCTCCGGCGGCCAGCAGGGCTCCCTCCTCGCCCAGGGTGACGACGACCTTCGGAACCAGAAGGCTCAACTTGGCCGCGGCATCGGCTGTTTCGGGGAGGCCGGTGAGCAGCCGGGCCTCGTCCGCGTTCGGCAGCAGCAGCTCCGTCCCCTCCACGGCCGTCAGGAACGGGCCGACGCCGAGCTCGGCGAGGAAGCCCGCGGAGGCGGGGTCCACGCTCGCCGGGATGGACCGCCGCCGGGCCTCCCGCAGGGCGAGCAGGGCCGTGGCGCGACTCGTGGCGGCGAAGAGGAGGTAACCGGAGACATGAAGATGTGCGATGCCGTCGAGCATCGAAGGCGACCAGTTGTCGGGGGACAGACGCAGTACGGCGCCGCTGTCGGTGAGGAAGGTGCGCTCGGCGGCGGAGTCGACGAGCGCGACGACGGTGGCGGTCGGCGCCTCGTCGTCCACGGCCAGCAGCGGACGTACCCCCGCCCGGCGCAGCACGTCCTCGTGCCAGGCGGCGGAGTCGGCGCCCACCCGTGCCAGCAGCCTTACGTCCCGGCAGCCCGAACGCACCGCCCAGCAGGCGACATTGGCACCGGCCCCACCCGGCAGCGTGCTGATCCGGGCCACCGTGTCCGTGCCGTGCACGAGAGGCCCCCCGTGCCGCGCCACCACATCCGTGACCACGTCCCCGACGACGAGAAGACCGCCGTCGGTCATTGCGCGGCCGCCGCCTTCGGCCCGGCTGTTGCGTGTCCCGCCGCGGACCGGGCAACCGCGATCCGCGCAGCAAGGGATACATTTCCGCGCACGGCCGCCAGGTTGGCCTCCAGTGAGGCCCCTCCGGTGTGCTGCATCAGGTGGTCCAGCAGGAACGGCGTGACGGCCTGCCCCACGATGCCGCGCTCCCGGCACGCGTCCAGCGCCTGGGCCAGCACCCGGTCGTGCAGGGCGGGATCCAGCTGATCCTCCTGCGGCACGGGGTTGGCGACGATCAGCGCCGTGCCGGGGCCGCCCAGGGTCTCCCTGGCCCGGATCACCTCCACGACCTCCTCCGGCGCACGCACCGTCCAGTCGACGGGTTCGCCCGAACTGCTCAGATAGAAGCCGGGGAAGTGCTCCGTGCCGTAGCCGAGCACCCCGACCCCGAGCGTCTCCAGGCGCTGCAGCGTGGCCGGGACGTCCAGGATCGACTTCACGCCGGCGCACACCACCGTGATGTCGGTGCGGGCGAGCAGCCGGAGATCCGCGGACTCGTCCTGGGTCGCGGTCCAGTCCCGGTGTACGCCGCCGAGGCCGCCGGTCGCGAAGACGCGCAGGCCCGCGCGGGCCGCGAGGAACGCGGTCGCGGACACGGTCGTCGCCCCGCTCGCACCGGCCGCCAGCGCCGGCGCCAGGTCGCGGTGCCCGAGCTTCCGCATCGCCGGATCCTCGGCAACCCTTTCCAACTGATCCTTGTCCAGGCCGATATGGGCCCGTCCGTCCAGTACGGCGATGGTCGCGGGAACGGCACCAGCGGATCGCACGAGCTCCTCCAGCTCTTCCGCGACCCGTCGATTCCGGGGGCGCGGCAGTCCGTGCGCGATGATCGTCGACTCCAGGGCCACGGCGGGGCGGTGCGCGGCGAGGGCTTCCTGTACCTCGGCGGAGAGGACCGGTACGTACGGGTGGGCGCTGTCCGGCGCGTTCAGTGACATGTCCACATCCCTGTCGCGGCCGGACTTCCCTCAAACGTGACCCGGGACCCGAACAGCCGCTGGACCGTGTGGCACGAGCCGGACCGGTCCGGCTCCATCCGGCCGGTCCTGATCGCGAGACGTCCGGCGGCGGTCGCTAGGGTGACCGGCCATGACCACATTTGATCAAGCGCCCGCCTCCTTCGCCGTGCACATCCCCGACGCCGAGCTCGAACCGGAGCCGCTCGACCCCGCGCAGATCGTGTCGGGCGAGCCCGTGGTGACCGGCAAGGTGCTGTGGGAGTCCGCCGACGGCAAGCAGGTGCGGGGCATCTGGCAGATCACGCCGGGCGTGGTCACCGACACCGAGGCCGACGAACTGTTCGTGGTCGTCAGCGGGCGCGCGACCGTCGCGGTCGAAAACGGCGCGACACTGCAGATCGGTCCCGGTGACGCCTGCGTCCTGCGCGAGGGCGACCGTACGACCTGGACCGTGCACGAGACGCTGCGCAAGGCGTACCACATCAGCCTCTGAGGACCCGGGGTCTGTCGCTGCCCTGGCCGGGGCTGCCTTGCTCTGCGGACCTGGCCCCGCGATGTCCGTCCTGTGGATCCCGCCCGGTCAGGCGGTGGCGGGCCGGGTCAGCGCGCGGCGCAGCGCCAGTGCCGCCATCGGCAGCAACAGGCACGCGCCGACCGCGTTCAGCCAGCCGTAGCTCGCCTGGGAGACGATCACCCCGGCGACCGCACCGCCGATGCCCGCCGCCGTGTTCATGGTCAGGTCCGACAGGCCCTGCACGGCGGCGCGGGCGGGCTGCGGTACGGAGTCGGTGAGGAGCGCCGAACCGGCGACCAACCCCGCCGACCAGCCGAGACCGAGCACGAACAGGCCGACGGCCGTCCGGCCGTGGCTGGGGCCGGCGGTGCCGGCCAGCAGCGCGGCGCACGACAGCAGCCCGGCCGCCAGTCCGATCACGGTGAGCCGTCCGAACCTGTCGGCGAGCCAGCCCATCACCGGCGAGAACGCGTACATACCCGCGATATGACCGCTGATGACCAGGCCGATCAGCTCGAGGTCCGCACCGTGGTGGCCCAGGTGGACCGGGGTCATCACCATGATCGAGACCATCGCGGTGTGCGACACGGCGACCGTCAGCAGCGCCAGCCGGGCCATCGGCGAGGCCCGCACCGCCGCCAGACCCGCACGCAGCGAACGGCCGGCTGCGGACCGGCTGTCCTGCGGCGCCAGCGCACGTGCGGTGAGCAGCGGATCGGGCCGCAGCAGCACCCCGACCACCACTGCGGCGAGCAGGAAGATGGCCGCAGCCATGAGGAACGGTCCGGCCGTCTCGGATATGGATGTGCCACGGAAGACATGGCCCGCCGGAGCCGCGATGTTCGGCCCGAGGACCGAACCGATCGTGGTGGCCCAGATGACGGTGGAGATCGCCCGTCCTCGGCGGTCCGGCTCGGCCAGATCGGCGGCGGCGAACCGGGCCTGCAGATTGGCCGACGAACCGGCACCGAACCCGGCCATGCCGAGCAGCAGCAACGGGAAACTGCCCACGACGGTGGCCAGGACCACCAGGGTGGCGCCGAGCGCACCGATCAGATAAGCCAGTACGAGGCCGGGGCGCCGGCCCCGCGAGGTCATCAGCGCGGCCAGCGGCAGCGACAGTAGCGCCGTACCGGTCACCGACGCCGTCGGGGCGAGACCGGACAGCGCCTCCGAGCCGCTCACCTCCGTCGCCAGTACGGGAGCCAGGGCGATACCGATGGGCACGCCGAGCCCGCCGAGTATCTGGCTGGCGATGAGCACCGCCGACGTTCGGCGCCGCAGGGCGGGGAGTTCCGCCGCGGTGACGGGACGGCCGTGCCCGGCGGGGGTGTCAGGTGCGTCGAGGGCGTTGGTCACTGACAGAGTGTGCCAGCTCGCATGCAGGTGCGAAAACGGTCCGGGGGCGGCTGTGGCGAGCGGCCTCAGAACAGCGGCTGCGGCAGGACCCCCTCCAGCGCCAGCAGCTGCCGCTTGGTCTCCAGGCCGCCTCCGAAGCCGCCGAGCCCGCCGTCGCTCTCCACCACCCGGTGGCACGGAACCACCACCGGCAGCGGATTGGACCCCATGGCCGCCCCGACCGCCTGGGCCGCTCCCGGCTGGCCCACACGCCTGGCGAGATCCCCGTACCCGACGACCGTTCCGTACGGCACACCCGCCGCGAGCTCGCGGAGCACCTGACGGTTGAAGCCGGACGTCAGCGACCAGTCCAACGGGAGGGAGAACTCCCGCAACGAACCCGTGAAGTACTCCGCGAGCTGGCGTATCGGCTCGGTGAGGCGGGCGGAGCCAGGTGTCTCGACCGGCTCCGCACCGAGCCGGGCCCGCAGCTGTCCGACCGCCCCGTCCCGCACCGCGGGGCCGGCGTGGAAGACGACGCTCACCAGCCCCGCGCCCGTCGCGGCGAGCAGCAGCGGCCCGATGTCGCTGCCGACGACGGCCCACTCGACATTCCCACCGGTGCCACCGCCGGCATCCCCGTTGCTGTTCATGGAAACCACCGTACGGCCGACCACTGACAGCGGGGGAGGAGATGTTCCGGCCGGCCGTCAGTCGGTGGCCCTGCGCACCACGTCAGGAGTGTTGGTGATGATCCCGTCGACGTGGAACCCGTCCACCTTCCTGGCGGTGGCCGCGTCGTCGACCGTCCATGTGTTGACCCGGAGCTTCCTGCCGTGCGCACCCTTCAGTGCGTGCGCGGCCGCCACATAGCGGGTGCTGATCGACGCGTACGACGGGTTGATCTGGTCGGTGAACGCCGCGTACGCCTTCAGCTCGGCAACCGCGGGGGTGCCGAGGAAACCGGTGGTGACGTCCGGACGCTGCTGGTGCACCTTCTTGATGCTGCTCGCGCTGAAGCTCTGGATCACCAGCCGGTACCTGACGTGACCGGGGTCCAGCCACCCCTTCTGGCGCAGCACCTGCAGCGTCTCCTTCTCGATGCCCGGGTAGATCTGCGGGCTCTTGATCTCCAGCAGCAGGTTCTGGTCGTTGCGCTCGATCCGGTCCAGGTATTGCTTGAGCGTGGGGATCCGGGTCCCGGCGTACCTGGCGCCGAACCAGCTGCCCGCGTCCAGCCGGGCGATCTCCGCGGCCGTGAAGTCCTTGACCGCCCACGGTGCGCGCTTCGGGAAGACCTTCTCGACGTTGGTGGTCCGCTTCAGGTCGGGGTCGTGGATGACGACCAGCACTCCGTCCTTGGTGCGCTGGACGTCGTTCTCCACCCAGTCGAAGCCGAGGTGGTTGGCCCGGTCGACAGCGGCCAGGGTGTTCTCCGGCGCGTACGCGGATGCGCCCCGGTGGGCGAGGACGACCGGGGCACCGGGCGTCGGAATGGCCCGCGTGTTCACGACGGTCCGGATGACTTTCTCCGTGCTTGTGCGCGTACCCGCAGCCGTGTCCGTTCCGGAGTCCGTGGTCTGCGAGTGGGGGATCAGCAGCAGCGCGCCGGCGCCCAGCAGGGCGGCGGTGGCGAGGGAGGCGGTAGCGGTGCGTGCGTACACGTGTACTCCTTGCGTCAGAGTTCCGTCCGCGCCGAGAGTGACAGCCGCCCCCGAACGACGGACCGGCGAAGGATGGCCACCACATGAACGGAAGAGCCGAGACCGGGTCTCTGGCCGATTGAGCTGCCGATAAAATGCAGGTTCTTCTGTTTGTTTGCCGGGCAATGCGCCTTAAGGTCACCCCGAACCCGGGCTTCACTCGAAGGGCGTACGAGCATGCAGGGCACAATCGACGGCTTCAGCTATGGGATGGTGACGCCCGCTGCGGCCTTCCTCATGTCGTGCCTCGGCGCGGCCCTGGGGTTGCGCTGCACGACGCGGTCGCTGCGGACCGAGCGTTCCTTCAAGGCCGGCTGGCTGGCTCTCGGGGCGACGTCCATAGGCTCCGGCATCTGGACGATGCACTTCATCGCGATGATGGGATTCAGCGTCGACGAGGCGCCGATCGGGTACGACGTCCCGATCACCTTCGCCAGCCTGGCCGTCGCGATCGTCATGGTCGGCATCGGCATCTTCATCGTCGGGTACCAGGGCGCGACCTGGATGGCCATGGTCACCGGCGGCACCATCACCGGTCTCGGTGTGGCCACCATGCACTACCTCGGCATGGCAGGAATGCGCCTCCGGGGGCAGTTCGAGTACGACACGCTCACCGTCGCGCTCTCCGTCGTCATCGCCGTCGTCGCCGCGACGGTCGCACTCTGGGCGGCCGTCTCCATCCGCGGCTTCCTGCCCAGCCTCGGTGCCAGCGTGTTGATGGGCGTGGCAGTGAGCGGGATGCACTACACGGGCATGGCAGCGCTCAGTGTCCATCTGCACCCCGCCGTCACCGGCAACGCGGCCGACGGCCCGCCGACCGCACCCCTGATCCCGCTGCTGATCGGCCCCGGCTGCTTCCTCCTGCTCGCCGCGGTGGTCGTGATGTTCGATCCCTTGATGGTGATGGGCGACCCGGACTGGACCGACCCGGCGGGACACGGCACCCATGGCGGCCGGGCCCCCGGCATCCCCGTCCAGCGGCAGGTCCCGCGGTTCGGCACCTACGCCGACCCGGCGTCCTTCCAGTCGCAGCGTCAGCACACCCCGCCGTCGCGCGACCGGTGACCGGACCCCGGTTGTCAGTGGGGGGTCGTACGGTGGTTCCATGCGGCCCGTTTCGAAGATCGAACGTTCGGTGGCGCCTTTCGAGGTCGTCAGTTCCTACCAGCCCAGCGGCGACCAGCCCGCGGCCATCGCCGAGCTGGAACGGCGTATCCGGGCAGGTGAGAAGGATGTCGTGCTGCTCGGCGCGACCGGCACCGGGAAGTCGGCGACCACCGCCTGGATGATCGAGAAGCTCCAGCGCCCGACCCTCGTGATGGCGCCGAACAAGACCCTCGCGGCCCAGCTGGCGAACGAGTTCCGCGAACTGCTCCCCAACAACGCCGTCGAGTACTTCGTCTCGTACTACGACTACTACCAGCCCGAGGCGTACATCCCGCAGTCGGACACGTACATCGAGAAGGATTCGTCGATCAACGACGAGGTCGAGCGGCTTCGCCACTCCGCGACGAATTCGCTGCTCACCCGCCGTGACGTGGTCGTGGTCGCCTCGGTCTCCTGTATCTACGGCCTCGGTACGCCACAGGAGTACGTGGACCGCATGGTCCCGCTCAAGGTGGGCGACGAGATCGACCGCGACCAGCTGCTGCGCCGCTTCGTGGAGATCCAGTACACCCGCAACGACATCGCGTTCACCCGGGGCACCTTCCGGGTGCGCGGCGACACCATCGAGATCTTCCCGGTCTATGAGGAGCTCGCCGTCCGCATCGAGATGTTCGGTGACGAGATCGAGGCGCTCTCCACCCTCCATCCACTCACCGGCGAGGTCATCAGCGAGGACAACGAGCTCTATGTCTTCCCCGCCAGCCACTACGTGGCGGGACCCGAGCGCATGGAGAAGGCGGTCAACGGCATCGAGCAGGAGCTGGAGCACCGCCTCGCCGAGCTGGAGAAGCAGGGCAAGCTGCTGGAGGCCCAGCGGCTGCGGATGCGCACCACGTACGACATCGAGATGATGCGCCAGATCGGCACCTGCTCCGGCATCGAGAACTACTCGATGCATATGGACGGCCGCGAGCCCGGCACCGCCCCCAACACCCTCCTCGACTACTTCCCCGAGGACTTCCTGCTCGTCATCGACGAGTCGCATGTCACCGTGCCGCAGATCGGCGCGATGTACGAGGGCGACGCCTCCCGCAAGCGCAGCCTCGTCGAGCACGGCTTCCGGCTGCCGTCCGCCCTCGACAACCGCCCCCTGAGGTGGGAGGAGTTCGTGGAGCGGATCGGCCAGACCGTCTATCTCTCCGCCACCCCGGGCAAGTACGAGCTGTCCCGCGGCGACGGGTTCGTGGAGCAGATCATCCGCCCCACCGGCCTCGTCGACCCGGAGGTCGTCGTCAAGCCCACCGAGGGCCAGATCGACGACCTGGTGCACGAGATCCGCAAGCGCACCGAGAGGGACGAGCGGGTCCTGGTCACCACCCTCACCAAGAAGATGTCCGAGGACCTCACGGACTACTTCCTGGAGCTGGGCATCCAGGTCCGTTATCTGCACAGTGACGTCGACACGCTGCGCCGTATCGAGCTGCTGCGCGAACTGCGCTCCGGTGAGTACGACGTACTGGTCGGGATCAACCTCCTGCGCGAGGGGCTCGACCTGCCCGAGGTGTCCCTGGTGGCCATCCTCGACGCCGACAAGCAGGGCTTCCTGCGCTCCGGGACGTCCCTCATCCAGACCATCGGCCGCGCGGCCCGCAATGTGTCCGGCCAGGTCCATATGTACGCCGACAAGATCACCCCGGCGATGGAGAAGGCCATCGACGAGACCAACCGCCGCCGGGAGAAGCAGATCGCGTACAACACCGAGCGCGGCCTCGATCCGCAGCCGCTGCGCAAGAAGATCAACGACATCGTCGCGACGATCGCCCGCGAGGAGATCGACACCGAGGAGCTGCTCGGCACCGGCTACCGCCAGGGGAAGGGCGACAAGGCCCCGGTCCCCGCACTCGCGGGCAAGGCGGGTAAGGCGGCCGGCGCCAAGAAGGCCGGCGCGGTGGTCACCGACCGGCCCGCGACCGAACTCGCCGGGATCATCGAGGAGATGACCGACCGGATGCGGGCAGCCGCCGCGGACCTGCAGTTCGAGGTGGCCGCCCGACTGCGCGACGAGGTCGGCGAGCTGAAGAAGGAGCTGCGCCAGATGCGCGAGGCGGGCCTGGCCTGACCTGCCGTACCGGCGTGTGTTGCAGGACCGACACAAAAACGGGCCAAGGCTGCTGCGCCTTCGGCGGGACTGCGTAGGGTGCTGGGAAACCGCGCACGGACGGATGCGGGGCAAGGGGAGAGGGGACAGCGCGTGACGGTCAACATGACCAAGGGTCAGGCCATCAGCTTGCAGAAGAGCGACGGGGGGACCCTGACCGCGGTACGGATGGGACTCGGCTGGCAGGCGGCGCCGCGCCGCGGTCTGTTCGGCTCGCGCACGCGGGAGATCGACCTGGACGCGTCGGCGGTGCTGTTCGCCGACAAGCAGCCGGTCGACGTGGTCTTCTTCCGCCACCTCGTCAGCGACGACGGGTCGGTCAAGCACACCGGCGACAACCTGGTCGGCGGTGCCGGTTCGGGCGGCGACGACGAGGCGATCCTCGTCGACCTGCAGCGGGTGCCGGTCCACATCGACCAGATCGTCTTCACGGTGAACTCCTTCACCGGTCAGACGTTCCAGGAGGTGCAGAACGCCTTCTGCCGCATCGTCGACGAGACCAACGGCCAGGAGCTTGCCCGCTACACGCTCGACGGCGGCGGTCAGTACACCGCCCAGATCATGGCCAAGGTGCACCGCGTCGGCGCCGGGTGGCAGATGACGGCCCTCGGCAACCCGGCCAACGGCCGTACGTTCCAGGACCTGATGCCGGCGATCCTGCCGCACCTGTAGGCACGGCCGGACCGATCGGGTCCGTATCGGTACGCGCAGCTCCCGGAGGCATCGGCCGCCGGGAGCTGCACCACATGCGCTGCACCACATGCACCGCGCGGCACGGCATCGCGCGGCACGGCGGATCGTGGCAGCGGCCCGCGCAACATCAACTCGTCGAGGGGACAGGGCAATGACGGCCGAGCTGGTCCGGGGGCAGAACCACACCTTGCCCCAGACCCGTCTGGAGATCCGGGTATCGGCCGGTACGCCCGTCGTGGCCGGTGCCACGCTCGGCGACGAGCGGGGTACCGTGCACGGCATCGAGTGGATCGCCCACCCGGGCTCGCCCCAGCTGCCCGGACTCGAAGTCTCCAAGCAGGCCGCCGCCGACCACCGGCTGGCCGTGGACCTCGACGCCGTGCCTGCCGCGGTGCACCGCGTCACCGTGCTGCTGGCCCTGCCCATGGAGGTTGGCGGTCCGGTCAGATTCGGCGCGGTCGCCGCGCCCTTCGTCGCCGTCACCGGCCTCGAAGGCACCGAGATCGCCACCTTCACCCTCACCGGCCTGGATGCCGAGTCCGCGGTCGCCGCCCTGGAGCTCTACCGTCGGCAGGGCGACTGGAAGGTCCGCGCGGTCGGCCAGGGATATGCGGGTGGTCTGGCCGCGATGCTCGCCGACCAGGGGGTGACCGGAGCGGCGGAACTGGCCCGGTCGATCCACGAGGCGGTCGCCCGGGGCATGGCCCGCTCGGTCGCGCCGCCCCCGCCCCGCACCCCGGAGGGGGACCGGGTCCGCCACACTGCGGCGATCGGCGAGCCGGCCCCGCCCGTCGCCCCGCCGGCCGGCCCCGCGCCCACCCGGCCCACAGCTGCCACGGGCCCCACCACGGACTCCACCGCGGGGCCGAGCGCGGGTCCCGCCACGGGTCCCATCAGCTACGCGCACCCACGCCGCCAGGCGACTGCGCCCCCGCCGCCCCCGCCCACCGCACCGCCCGCCGAACCTGGCCGGCCCGCGCAGCCCGTCGCCGGGGACGCGACCGGCTGGTCCATGGAGGAGCGCCTCTACAACCAGGTCTGGGGCATGTTCGAGGACCTGGCGCGCACCACTGCCGCGTACCGCAGCGCCGTCGACTTCGCCGAGTCCCGCATGGACCAGGAGCTCGACCGGGCGCTGTCCGATCCGCGCAACAGGATCGGCGGGGCGGGCGACCGGGCCCGCCAGGAGGCCCGCGCCAAGCGTGACCAGCTGACCGACCGGGCCCGTGAGGCGCTCGACCGCGATCTCGCGCAGCTCGCCGCCGAGTCCGCCGTCGTCGAGCCCGCGCTCCCCGCCGCGTTCGCAGCCTGGGACAACCCCGTGTGGCATGCCTACCGCGTCCCCATGGAGATCCCCATGGCCCTGCGGATCGGCGACCTCCATCTGGCCGAGAACTCCGACCTGCACATCCCCTTGCTCGTACGGCTGCCGCTCGAGCGCGGCATCTGGGTCGACAGTGGGCGCACGGCATCCGAAGCCGCGGCTCTGACCGATACGGACCGGCTCCGACGTCTCGCCATGGACAACGCGGTAGCGCACGCCGCCCGGCTGCTCGCCGTCTACCCCGCGGGCGAGTTCTCCGTCCATGTCATCGACGCCGCGGGCTCGGCGGCGGCAGCCCTCGCGCCTCTGGTGAATTCCGGTGTGCTCGCCGGGCCGCCCGCCGCTGGTGCCGGGGGAGTGGCATCGGTCCTCGCCCGTCTGACCCGACGGGTCGATCTGGTGCAGATGGCGATCCGGGCCGGCGCGTCCGACTCGCTCCCGCCGGACCTGGACACAGCCGAGCAACTGCTGATCGTCAACGACTTCCCGCACGGCTTCGACGACCGGGCCGTCACCCAGTTGCGCTATCTGGCCGACGAGGGGCCCTCGGTCGGCGTTCATCTGCTGATGGTCGCGGACCGGGAGGACGCGAGTGCCTACGGGCCGGTGCTCGATCCGCTGTGGCGGTCCCTGCTGCGGATCACTCCGGTCGCCGACGACCACCTGGCCGACCCCTGGGTCGGCCATGCCTGGACGTACGAGCCGTTGGGGATGCCGGCCGGCAGCCGGGTGCTGGAGCAGGTCCTCGCCCAGGTTGCCGCTGCCCGGCGCACCGGCCGCCGACCGTAGGGCAACGGTCTCTCAGGCAACCCCTGACCTGGTCTTTTGAGTGATCTTTACCCGTCGCTTTACCTTTTCTTGGTATTCCCTGTACTGTTTCTTGGACGGAGGGGAGTATTCCCATACGCGGCGTGCCCGTCAGTACGGACTGTGACCGGTCCCGGGGCGTCGGCCCGTGGTGCGCATCCCGTGCGCCCGGGTGGAAGAGACCTCCGGCAGCGACGACGCTGATCAGTAGCCGTAGCGAACTGCCGGAGGCGCAGTGGACGTTTCAGGAACCCTCTGGGTGCTGACCATTCTTGGTCTGTCAGCCCTTATTGCCATCGACTTCTTCATCGGGCGCAAGCCACATGACGTGACGACGAAGGAAGCCGGAATCTGGACGATCGTCTGGATCGCGCTGGCCGCGCTCTTCGGGCTCGGCCTGCTGTTCTTCGGCGAGAGTCAGGCGTCGGGCGAGTTCTTCGCCGGCTTCATCACCGAGAAGTCGCTCAGTGTCGACAACCTCTTCGTGTTCGTCCTGATCATGGCGAAGTTCTCGGTGCCCTCCCACCTCCAGCAGCGCGTGCTGCTGGTCGGTGTGCTGATCGCCCTGGTGCTGCGAGCGATCTTCATCGCCGCCGGCGCCGCGGTCATCGCGAACTTCTCGTGGGTCTTCTACATCTTCGGCGCGTTCCTGATCTACACCGCCTGGAAGCTCATCCAGGAGGCGCGGGCCGACGAGGAGGAGGACGAGTTCGAGGAGAACCGTCTCCTCAAGTCGATCGAGCGCCGCTTCGGTGTCGCCGACAAGTACCACGGCACCAAGCTCTTCATCAGGAACAACGGCAAGCGCGTCCTGACCCCGCTGATGGTCGTCATGCTCGCCATCGGCACGACCGATGTGCTGTTCGCGCTGGACTCGATCCCCGCGATCTTCGGTCTGACCCAGGACCCGTACATCGTCTTCACCGCCAACGCCTTCGCGCTGATGGGGCTGCGGCAGCTGTACTTCCTGATCGGCGG
The DNA here is from genome assembly GCF_036248255.1 of Streptomyces sp. NBC_01717. Classification (NCBI taxonomy): domain Bacteria; kingdom Bacillati; phylum Actinomycetota; class Actinomycetes; order Kitasatosporales; family Streptomycetaceae; genus Streptomyces; species Streptomyces sp. NBC_01717. The sequence continues at coordinate 6,952,918 of NZ_CP109178.1, forward strand.
TCTGCTGAAGAAGCTGGTGCACCTCAGCTACGGGCTCTCGGTCATCCTCGGCTTCATCGGCGTCAAGCTGGTGCTGCACGCCCTGCACGAGTCCGGGGTGCATGTCCCCGAGATCTCGATCCCCGTCTCGCTCGGCTTCATCTGCGGGGTGCTGGTGATCACCACGATCACCAGCCTCATCGCCAACAAGAAGCAGGAGGCGGCCGAGGCCGCGGAGGCCGACCGGGCGGCGGAGAAGAGCTCCAGCATCGACGCCTGATCCGGGCGGGGGGCAACAGGGGCGGGCGGCAGAGCCGCCCGCCCTTCCCTCACCAGCCGCGTGCGCGCCACTCGGGCAACTGCGGTCGCTCGTCACCGAGCGTCGTGTCGTGACCGTGGCCCGGATAGACCCAGGTCTCGTCGGGCAGCTGGTCGAAGAGCTTGGTCTCCACATCGTGGAGCAGGCTCGCGAAGGCCTCGGGGTCCTTGTGCGTGTTGCCGACCCCGCCGGGAAAGAGGCAGTCCCCGGTGAACAGGTGCGGAGCGCCGTGCGGATCGTCGTAGACGAGCGCGATGGAGCCCGGGGTGTGGCCGACCAGATGGCGGGCGGTCAGCGTGACCTGCCCCACCCGGATCGTGCCGTTGTCGTCGACGAGCACGTCGGTCGGGACCGGGATGCCCTCGGCGTCGTACCGACCGGCGTAGGTACGCGCACCGGTGGCCGCCACCACCTCGGCCAGCGCCTGCCAGTGGTCGCCGTGCCGATGAGTGGTGACGACGGACGCGATGGAGTCGTCACCGATCAGCCGCAGCAGGGTTCCGGCCTCGTTGGCCGCGTCGATCAGGAGCTGCTCGCCGGTGGCCCGGCAGCGCAGCAGATAGGCGTTGTTGTTCATCGGGCCGACGGCGACCTTGGAGATCATCAGATCCGTCAACTCGTGTACGTCCGCACGTCCGCCGACCTTGACCGCTCCGCTGTACGTCATGCGCCTCAGCCTATAGCGGGGGCAGTACGGGGAGGTGGCCACCGTCCACGGTGAGTGCGGACCCGTCGCGGCGCCCGGAGAGCCAGCCCAGCAGCTCCGGCGCCGTGCCACGGACCACGACGGGGCCGCCTTCCGCGCCGCCGCCCGTGGTCCAGAACCTGCCGTCGTCGGCGGCCACACCCGTGGACACGACCTCCGGGTGCCGGCCGAACCGCTCCGCGAGGAAGTCGATCTCGCGGCCCACGAACTCGTCCGGCAGGTCCTCCAGCTCGTAGCCGATGCCCAGGTCGACATGGTGCAGATCGACCTCGATCCAGCGGCGGAAGGGGACGCGGGATGCCGAGTCCGTCACGCCGTTGCGCATCGTGATCGTGCGCGACCAGTCCGCCGGCTCGGCGGCCGCGGCCAGGAAGCGGGCGGCGCTCTCGCGCACATCGGCCAGCTGTTCGGCGAGCGGCCGGGGTGCGTCACGCTCGATGTCGCGATCGCGGGTTTCGCTGTCTGCGTACATCGGGCGGCTCTGGAGAACATTTACGAGCGCGTCGGCGTTACGAGATAGGTGCGCAAGAACATGGCCCCGGCTCCAGCCGGGCAGCCGCGACGGCTCGGCGACTGTGACGTTGTCCAATTTGCCCGTTGCGCTGAGGAGCCGATCGGTCGCTTCACGTACGGCTTCCAGGTCGTGCGCATGATCAATCATGTGGCCGAGCCTAGCGTCGCCACTCATTCGGGTGAAGGAGATATCGGCCGTCCGTAAATCGAATGCGCGTGCTATACGCTCGGACTCGAAAGCTTCGTACATCGCTGTGGCGCCCCCCATACCCTGGGACGGGGGCTCAGTTCCCCCACTTCTCTCTAGAAAGGTGCGGACCGGCGTGGTCGACCGTCTCATCGTCCGTGGCGCTCGCGAGCACAACCTCAAGAACGTCTCGCTCGACCTCCCCCGCGACTCCCTCATCGTCTTCACCGGGCTCTCCGGGTCGGGCAAGTCATCGCTGGCGTTCGACACGATCTTCGCCGAGGGCCAGCGGCGATACGTGGAGTCGCTCTCCTCGTACGCCAGGCAGTTCCTCGGCCAGATGGACAAGCCGGACGTCGATTTCATCGAGGGCCTGTCGCCCGCCGTCTCCATCGACCAGAAGTCGACATCGCGCAACCCGCGCTCGACGGTCGGCACGATCACCGAGGTCTACGACTACCTCCGGCTGCTCTTCGCCCGGATCGGCAAGCCGCACTGTCCCGAGTGCGGCCGGCCGATCTCCCGCCAGTCGCCGCAGGCCATCGTCGACAAGGTGCTCGCCCTGCCCGAGGGCAGCCGCTTCCAGGTGCTGTCGCCGCTGGTGCGCGAGCGCAAGGGTGAGTTCGTCGACCTCTTCTCCGATCTGCAGACCAAGGGCTACAGCAGGGCCAGGGTCGACGGCGAGACCATCCACCTCGCCGAGCCGCCCAAGCTCAAGAAGCAGGAGAAGCACACCATCGAGGTGGTCATCGACCGCCTCACGGTGAAGGACAGCGCCAAGCGCCGGCTGACCGACTCGGTCGAGACCGCGCTCGGTCTCTCCGGCGGCATGGTCGTGCTCGACTTCGTCGACCTCCCGGAGGACGACCCCGAGCGTGAGCGGATGTATTCCGAGCACCTCTACTGCCCGTACGACGACCTCTCCTTCGAGGAGCTGGAGCCGCGCTCCTTCTCCTTCAACTCGCCCTTCGGCGCCTGCCCCGACTGCACGGGTATCGGTACGCGGATGGAGGTCGACCCGGAGCTGATCGTCCCCGACGAGGAGAAGTCCCTCGACGAGGGCGCGATCCACCCCTGGTCGCACGGCCACACCAAGGAGTACTTCGGGCGGCTGATCGGCGCCCTCGCCGACGCCCTCGGATTCCGTACGGACATCCCGTGGGCCGGACTGCCGCAGCGCGCGAAGAAGGCCCTGCTGCACGGCCACAAGATCCAGACCGAGGTCCGCTACCGCAACCGCTACGGGCGCGAGCGCGCCTACACCACCCCGGCCTTCGAGGGTGCGGTGCAGTTCGTCAAGCGGCGGCACTCCGAGGCCGAGAGCGACTCCAGCCGGGAGCGCTTCGAGGGCTATATGCGCGAGGTGCCCTGCCCGACCTGTGAGGGCACGAGGCTGAAGCCGATCGTCCTCGCGGTGACGGTGATGGAGAAGTCCATTGCGCAGGTCTCCGCGATGTCGATCAGCGAGTGCGCCGAATTCCTCGGCCGGTTGAAGCTGAACGCCCGCGACAAGAAGATCGCCGAGCGGGTGCTGAAGGAGGTCAACGAGCGGCTGAGATTCCTGGTCGACGTCGGCCTCGACTACCTTTCGCTCAACCGTGCTGCAGGCACCCTGTCCGGCGGCGAGGCGCAGCGCATCCGGCTCGCCACCCAGATCGGCTCCGGCCTCGTCGGCGTGCTGTACGTGCTGGACGAGCCGTCCATCGGGCTGCACCAGCGCGACAACCACCGGTTGATCGAGACCCTGGTCCGCCTCCGTGACATGGGCAACACGCTCATCGTCGTCGAGCACGACGAGGACACCATCAAGGTCGCCGACTGGGTCGTCGACATCGGCCCCGGCGCCGGTGAGCACGGCGGCAAGGTGGTCCACTCCGGATCACTCAAGGAGCTGCTGGCCAACGACGAGTCGATCACCGGCCACTATCTGGTCGGCAAGAAGTCCATTCCGATGCCCGACATCCGGCGCCCGGCCGACCCGACCCGTCGGCTCACGGTGCGCGGAGCCCGGGAGAACAACCTCCAGGACATCGACGTCTCGTTCCCGCTCGGTGTACTCACGGCGGTCACCGGTGTCTCGGGCTCGGGTAAGTCGACGCTGGTCAACGACATCCTCTACACCCACCTGGCGCGCGAGCTGAACGGCGCCAAGTCGGTCCCCGGGCGGCACACCCGGGTGGACGGCGACGACCTGGTCGACAAGGTGGTGCACGTCGACCAGTCGCCGATCGGCCGGACACCCCGGTCCAACCCGGCGACGTACACCGGCGTCTTCGATCATGTCCGCAAGCTGTTCGCCGAGACGATGGAGGCGAAGGTGCGCGGTTATCTGCCGGGCCGCTTCTCCTTCAACGTCAAGGGCGGCCGATGCGAGAACTGCTCCGGCGACGGCACGATCAAGATCGAGATGAACTTCCTGCCGGACGTGTACGTCCCGTGCGAGGTCTGCCACGGGGCGCGGTACAACCGGGAGACCCTGGAGGTCCACTACAAGGGCAAGTCCATCGCCGAGGTGCTGGACATGCCGATCGAGGAGGGCCTGGAGTTCTTCGAGGCCGTCCCGACGATCGCCCGCCATCTCCGTACGCTCCACGAGGTGGGCCTCGGATACGTCAGGCTCGGCCAGTCCGCGCCGACGCTCTCCGGCGGTGAGGCGCAGCGCGTGAAGCTCGCGAGCGAGCTGCAGAAGCGCTCCACCGGCCGCACGGTCTACGTCCTGGACGAGCCGACCACCGGACTGCACTTCGAGGACATCAGCAAGCTCATCAAGGTGCTGTCCGGGCTGGTCGACAAGGGCAACTCGGTGATCGTCATCGAGCACAACCTCGATGTCATCAAGACCGCGGACTGGGTCATCGACATGGGCCCGGAGGGTGGCAACGGCGGTGGTCTGGTCGTCGCCGAAGGCACACCGGAGCAGGTCGCCATGGTCCCGGCGAGCCACACCGGCAAGTTCCTGCAGGGCGTCCTGGACCCGGTCCGGGTGAGCGAGGCGGCAGTGCCGGCGGCACGCAAGCCGGTACGGAAGGCGGCGGCGAAGACGGTGGCCGCCAAGTCGTCCCCGGTGAGGAAGACGGCGACGGCGAAGACGGCTTCGGGCACGGCGGCTGCGGCGAAGAAGCCCGCAGCGAAGAAGGCGACCCGCACGCGCAAGGCCTGACCCGCGCGGTGTCGAGAGGGCGGTTCCCGGACGGGAGCCGCCCTCTCGCGTAGGGCTGTGACCAGGCGCGATCGTCGAGGACCGGCCCGGCCGCAAGGCTGTCCCTCTCCGCCGGTATCGTCACTTCTGTCACGGATGCCCGTGGTGCCTGTGGTGCCTGTGGTGCTCCTGGTATCCCCGGAGTCTCCTGGTACCCCGGTATCCGGCGCTTCCCCGACGCCCCTCGCCCTACCCCTCACACCCTGTGGAGTCCGCATGTCCGGCCAGCCCGCCCGCCGTACCGTGCTGAAGGGTGCCGCTCTCGCCGGTGTCGCCGGGCTGGGAGTGGCCGCCTGTTCGACCGAGTCGAAGCTCGGGCACGCCGAGACGCCCACGCCGACCGCCCCCGTCGAGCTCGGCGCCGCGGACGAGGTGCCGGTCGGCGGATCCAAGCTCTACCGCGAGCAGCGGGTCGTCGTCAGCTGTCCGGCCAAGGGTCAGTACAAGGCGTTCAGCGCCCAGTGCACCCACGCGGGCTGTCTGCTGGACAAGGTCGAGAAGAACGAGGGGAACTGCCCCTGCCACGGCAGCCGCTTCGACACGACGACGGGCGAGGCGGTGCACGGCCCGGCGACCGTGCCGCTGCCCTCCGTCCCGGTCAGGGTCGAGAGCGGAAAGCTGATAGCCGGTCCTGACGCCTGACGCCTGACGCCTGACGCCGGGCGACCGGGGACCAGCGGTCGTCACTCCCAGTCCCAGTCGATGCCGACCAGGCCGGGCCGCACCCCCTGCTCCACCAGGTGCACGGTCCGGTGCCGGCCGGTGAGCGTGAGGTCCGTACGGCCGCCGCGCGGAGCCCCCACCGAAGCCTGGGCGAACCGTCGGCACCGTACCGGCAGCGCATCCTCGTCGAAGTGCACCTGCAGCACGTACTGTCCGCCGCCGAAGCTGAAGCCGCGCACGTACTCGCCGCACGGTCCGCCCGTACCGTCGTCGAACCCGTAGCCGAAGAGGTACGTCTCACCCGCCCGCAGCCGGGTGTCGAAGAGCAGCTCGGCGACGAGCACCCCCGCCTCCCGGTTCCAGCGGACCCGGCCCGTCCGGCAGTTCTCCCGGGCCGCCACCTCGACCCGCGCGGGGTCGCAGCCCGGATCGCCGCGGTACACGGCGAGGTAGCGGTCGATCCCGTCGCGGTGCGCGCGCACGACGTGCTGCGATTCCCGGCGCCGCAGCTCCCGGCCGGACCCGATCCGTACCCGCTCCTGGTGCCCCACCGTGTGCAGCCCGCCGTCGGCCGGTGACTCCAGCGCGTCGAGCAGCCGCTCCACCGCGCCGGACGCCTCCATCAGGGAGCGGTACGAGCGACCGGCCGGTCGCTCGGCGTCCGCACGGGCATCCCCGGCGCCGAGCAGCCGGAGCAGCGAGTTCCCCGGCAGTTCCAGCACCTCCTCCAGCGCTTTCACCGCCCGCAGGGACTCGGCGCGCTGCGGGCGCCGGGCTCCCTGCTGCCAGTAACTCAGGCTGGTCACGCCGACCTTCACCCCACGGTGTGCGAGATGGTGCTGCACCCGCTGGAGCGGCAGCCCACGCACCGAGAAGGCGGTGCGCAGCGCCAGATGGAACGGACCGGTGTGCAGCACCTGCGCCAGTTCGGCCTCGGTGCGGTGCATGACGTGCCTCCAGTGAACGTTCACGGCACGGGGCGGGGAGACCGTGCCGATGGGAGCGGGACGGGCAGGTGGCGGTCACGTCCGCTGGAGTGGTGTATCGACGGCCACTCGGTGATCTCGTTTTGAGAGGCTATGCGGTGAGTTCGGTGTGCAGGGTGGTGTCGTCGGTTTCTGACTCGATCGGGTGGAGGCGTGCCTTGGCAAGGAGGTCGAGGCCCATGTAGCGGCGGGCCTCGGTCCATTCGTCGTTCTGCTCGGCCAGGACCGCGCCGACCAGGCGGATCACGGCGGTGCGGTCGGGGAAGATGCCGACGACGTCGGTCCGGCGGCGGATCTCCTTGTTCAGCCGTTCCTGCGGGTTGTTCGACCAGATCTGCCGCCAGAGCTCGCGCGGGAAGCCCTTGAACGCGAGCAGGTCGTGCTGGGCTGTGTCCAAGTGGGCTGCTGCCTTCGGGAACTTGGCTTCCAGAGCGTCGAGGACGTGCCGCATCTGGGCTGTCACAGCGTCGGTGTCGGGTTGTTCGAACACGGTCCGCAGGAGTGTGGCCACCCAGGGCTGGGCCGACTTCG